>NZ_JAICZA010000089.1 GCF_025933915.1 Mycobacterium sp. | reverse complement strand
ACGAGGCGGTCCGACAGCGCGACCGCCTCCATCAGCGGATGACCGTGTGCCTCAACGAATCCCGGCATGACACAGCCGTTACCGACGTCGACCGTCTGCGTGTCCGGGCCGATGAGGTCGGCGACGTCGGAGCGGGTGCCCACGGCAATGATGCGGCCGTCGGCGACGGCGAGAGCCTGGGCGGTGGGCCGCGCGTCGTCGACCGTCAAGATGGTTCCGGTGACGACGAGATCTGCGGCGGCCATGTGCACCGATGCTATCGGTCTGAGGGTGCGGCTGACCCGAATTGCAACACGTTCTAGTCTGGCCACATGAGTGACGAGCTGTTGCGCCATCCCATTCATTCCGGACATCTGACAGTCGGTGCGCTCAAGCGCAATAAGAACAAGCCGGTGCTGCATCTCGGCGACACCACGTTGACCGGTGGACAGCTCGCCGAGCGGATCAGCCAGTACATTCAGGCGTTCGAGGCGCTCGGTGCGGGCACCGGCGCCACCGTCGGGCTACTCTCGCTGAACCGGCCCGAGGTGCTGATGATCATCGGCGCCGGCCAGACCCAGGGTTACCGGCGCGTGGCGCTGCACCCCCTCGGATCGCTGGACGATCACGCCTACGTGCTGGGCGACGCCGGCGTGACGTCGCTGATCATCGACCCGACCCCGATGTTCGTCGAGCGGGCGCTGGGCCTGCTGGAGAAGGTGCCCGGCCTCAAGCAGGTCCTGACCATCGGCCCGGTCCCCGAAGCGCTGGGTGATTCCGCGGTGGACCTGGTGGCCGAAGCCGCGAAATATCCGCCGAAGCCGTTGGTGGCGGCCGACCTTCCGCCCGATCACATCGGCGGAATGGCCTACACCGGCGGCACCACCGGCAAGCCCAAGGGTGTGCTGGGCACCGCGCAGTCGATCACCACGATGACCACGATCCAGCTTGCCGAGTGGGAGTGGCCGGAGAACCCGCGCTTCCTGATGTGCACCCCGCTGTCGCATGCCGGGGCGGCGTTCTTCGTGCCGACGATCATCAAGGGCGGCGAGCTGGTCGTGCTGACCAAGTTCGACCCGGCCGAGGTGCTGCGGGTGATCGAGGAGCAGAAGATCACCGCGACCATGTTGGTGCCGTCGATGATCTACGCGCTGATGGATCATCCCGATTCGCACACCCGTGACCTGTCCTCGCTGGAGACCGTCTACTACGGCGCCTCGGCAATGAACCCGGTGCGGCTGGCCGAGGCCATCCGTCGCTTCGGGCCGATCTTCGCCCAGTACTACGGGCAGTCCGAAGCCCCGATGGTGATCTCCTACCTGGCCAAGAAGGACCACGACGAGAAGCGGCTGACCTCGTGCGGGCGACCCACGCTGTTCGCCCGCACCGCGCTGTTGGACGCCGACGGCAAGCCGGTGCCGCAGGGCGAGGTCGGCGAGATCTGCGTGTCCGGGCCACTGCTGAGCGGCGGGTACTGGAATCTGCCAGAGGAGACCGCCAAGACGTTCGCCGACGGCTGGCTGCACACCGGTGACATGGCCCGCGAGGACGAGGATGGTTTCTGGTTCATCGTCGACCGGGTCAAGGACATGATCGTCACCGGCGGGTTCAACGTGTTCCCGCGCGAGGTCGAGGACGTCGTCGCCGAGCACCCGGCCGTCGCGCAGGTGTGCGTGATCGGCACGCCGGACGAGAAGTGGGGCGAAGCCGTCACCGCGGTGATCGTGCTGCGACCCGACCATCCATCCGACGAGGAGTCGGTGGCGCGGGTGACCGTCGAGATCCAGTCTGCGGTCAAGGAGCGCAAGGGTTCGGTGCAGTCGCCCAAGCAGGTGGTCGTCGTCGAGTCCGTCCCGGTGACCGCGCTGGGCAAGCCGGACAAGAAGGCCGTGCGGGCGCAGTTCTGGGAGGGCGCCGGCCGCGCGGTGGGCTAAGCCTCCGGGCCGAAAGGGCGGAAGGCCGCGCACTCGGCGCCGAGGTGGCGGCTGGCCGCACACTCGGCGGCGAAGTGGCCGCGAGGTAACGTCGCTGCCTATGGGAAGCGGCGAACGCGTCCGGCCACCGTGGTGGCTGAAGCCGGCCAACAAGGTCTTCATCCGAATGTCACGGCTGGGAATGAGTTTCGGCGGCGAGAGTCCGGTCGTCTTGACCGCGCCCGGCCGTAACTCCGGCGCGCCGCGGTCGACACCGGTGACCCCGATGACCCTCGACGGCAACCGGTATGTGGTCGCCGGATTCCCCGGCGCCGATTGGGTGGCCAACGTGCGGGCCGCCGGTGCGGCGACGATCGCCCGCGGCCGGCACGTCGAACGAGTGCGGATGGCCGAGCTGTCCCCCGACGACGCGCGGCCGATTCTGCGGGCCTTCCCGACCGAGGTACCCACCGGCGTCGGTTTCATGAAGCGGGCGGGCCTGGTCACCGACGGGCGTCCCGAGGAGTTCGAGGCGCTGGCCGGCCGCTGCGCGGTGTTCCGGCTGGACCCGGCATAGGAGATGAACGGCTTTGAGTGACAACCCATTTGATGCACACGCCTGGCGCGCGGTCGACGGCTTCGGCGACCTGACCGACATCACCTATCACCGCCACGTCGACGACGCCACGGTGCGGGTCGCGTTCAATCGGCCCGAGGTGCGCAACGCGTTTCGCCCGCACACCGTGGACGAGCTCTACCGGGTGCTCGACCACGCCCGGATGTCCCCCGACGTCGGTGCGGTGTTGCTGACCGGCAACGGCCCCTCCCCCAAGGACGGCGGCTGGGCGTTTTGCTCCGGCGGCGATCAGCGCATCCGCGGGCGCAGCGGCTACCAGTACGCGAGCGGCGAGACCGCGGACACCGTCGACACCGCGCGGGCCGGGCGGTTACACATCCTCGAGGTCCAGCGGCTGATCCGGTTCATGCCCAAGGTGGTCATCTGTCTGGTCAACGGGTGGGCGGCCGGCGGCGGGCACAGCCTGCACGTGGTCTGCGACCTCACCCTGGCCAGCCGCGAGCACGCCCGCTTCAAGCAGACCGACGCCGACGTCGGCAGCTTCGACGGCGGTTACGGCAGCGCCTATCTGGCCCGCCAGGTGGGCCAGAAGTTCGCCCGCGAGGTCTTCTTCCTGGGCCGCCCCTACACGGCCGAGCAGATGCACCACATGGGCGCGGTCAACGAGGTGGTCGATCACGCCGACCTCGAACGCGTCGGTATCCAGTGGGCGCGCGAGATCAACGCCAAATCGCCTCAGGCGCAACGCATGCTGAAGTTCGCGTTCAACCTGCTCGATGACGGCCTGGTGGGCCAGCAGCTGTTTGCGGGTGAGGCCACCCGGCTGGCGTACATGACCGACGAGGCCGTCGAGGGCCGCGACGCCTTCCTGGAAAAGCGGGACGCCGACTGGAGCCGGTTTCCCCGGTATTTCTGAGGCCGCGCGTCCGCCTAGACTCCCGTCCCGTGAGCAAGAGTCCGCTTCGACGGTTGACCGACCAGCTGGTGCTGGCCACCATGCGGCCACCCATGACCCCGCAAGTGCTGATCAATCGGCCGCTGATCAAACCGATCGACCTGGCGGGCAAGCGCATCCTGCTCACCGGGGCGTCGTCGGGGATCGGCGAGGCCGCGGCGGAGCAGTTCGCCCGCGAAGGGGCCACGGTGGTCGTCGTCGCCCGGCGCCAAGAGCTGCTGGACGCGCTGGCCGGGCGGATCACCACGGCCGGCGGTGACGCCACGGCGATCGCCTGTGACATCTCGGACATGGACGCCGTCGACGCGCTGGTCGCCGACGTCGAGAAGCGGCTCGGCGGGGTCGACATCCTGATCAACAACGCCGGCCGGTCCATCCGCCGGCCGCTCGCCGAGTCGCTGGAACGCTGGCACGACGTCGAACGGACCATCGTGCTCAACTACTACGCGCCGTTGCGGCTGATCCGCGGCCTGGCGCCGGGGATGATCGAGCGCGGCGACGGCCACATCATCAATGTCTCGACGTGGGGGGTGCTCTCGGAGGCGTCGCCGCTGTTCGCGGTGTACAACGCGTCGAAGGCCGCGCTGTCGACGGTCAGCCGCGTCGTCGAAACCGAGTGGGGCGAGGCGGGTGTGCACTCCACGGCGCTGTACTACCCGCTGGTGGCCACCCCGATGATCGCGCCGACGAAGGCCTACCAGGGCGTGCCTGCGCTGACGCCGGAAGAGGCCGGCGAGTGGATGATCACCGCCGCCCGCACCCGACCGGTGCGCATCGCGCCGCGGATGGCGATCGCCGCCAAGGCGCTGGACACCTTCGGCCCGCGCTGGGTCAACGCCGTCATGGCGCGCCAGAGCATCCAGCCCAACCGCACGAGCGATAGCTGACCCGCCCCGGCGCAACCGCGTTCTGCACAGGCCGTGTGATAGACACGAGGCTATGGAGATCCTGGCCAGCCGGATGCTGCTCCGGCCGGCGGACTATCAGCAGTCGCTGGCCTTCTATCGCGACCAGATCGGCCTGGCGATAGCCCGCGAATACGGCGGCGGCACAGTGTTTTTCGCGGGGCAGTCGCTGCTGGAACTCGCCGGATACGGCTCCCCGGACCACTCCCGCGGCCCCTTCCCGGGCGCGCTGTGGCTGCAGGTCCGCGACATCGAAGCAACCCAGGCCGAGCTGCGCGGCCGCGGGGTGGCGATCGCGCGCGAGGCACGCCAGGAGCCGTGGGGCCTGCACGAGATGCATGTGCTGGACCCCGACGGGATCACGCTCATCTTCATTCAGATCCCCGCGGACCATCCGTTGCGCCGCGACACCCGAGGTGAACGACAGGGAAATTCCGGTTAACTGAGAGGTAACATCTGGCGACGACTCAAGGTACACCCGCGTTTCAGGTCACGCCGTATTCGACAATGGATTGCCCCTACCATCAGAATCAGGCCCTGTGAACATCCAATTGTTCCTCTTGATCATTGTCGTAATCACGGCGCTGGCTTTCGATTTCACCAACGGCTTCCATGACACGGGCAACGCGATGGCGACCTCTATCGCCAGTGGTGCACTCAAGCCCAAAACGGCGGTTTTGCTCTCGGCGGTACTGAATCTGGTCGGCGCGTTCCTGTCCACCGCCGTCGCCGCCACGATCGCCAAAGGCCTGATCGACTCCGACATCGTGACGCTGGAGCTGGTGTTCGCCGGCCTGGTCGGCGGTGTCGTCTGGAACCTGCTGACCTGGCTCCTCGGCATCCCCTCGAGTTCGTCGCACGCCTTGATCGGCGGCATCGTCGGCGCCACGATCGCCGCGGTCGGCACGCACGGGGTGATCTGGAAGGGCGTGATCTCCAAGGCCATCATCCCGGCCGTCGTCTCGGCGATCCTGGCCATCTTGATTGGCGCGGTCGCCACGTGGCTGGTGTACCGGATCACCCGCGGTGTCCCAAAAGTGCGCACCGAAGCGGGTTTCCGGCGTGGCCAGATCGGTTCGGCCTCGCTGGTTTCGCTGGCACACGGTACCAACGACGCGCAGAAGACGATGGGCATCATCTTCCTGGCGCTGATCTCCTACGGCTCGGTCAGCAAGACCGCCACCATGCCGCCGCTGTGGGTCATCGTGAGCTGCGCGCTGGCGATGGCGACCGGCACCTACCTCGGGGGGTGGCGGATCATCCGCACCCTGGGCAAGGGCCTGGTCGAAATCCAGTCGCCGCAGGGCATGGCGGCGGAGTCCTCCTCGGCCGCGGTGATCCTGCTGTCGGCCCACTTCGGCTACGCGCTATCGACCACCCAGGTGTGCACCGGTTCGGTGCTGGGCAGTGGGCTGGGCAAGCCCGGCGGCGAGGTCCGCTGGGGTGTCGCCGGCCGGATGGGGGTGGCCTGGCTGGTGACCCTCCCGCTGGCCGGGTCGGTCGGCGCCCTCACGTATGGGATCGTGCACCTGATCGGTGGCTATCCGGGCGCGATCGTCGGTTTCGCGCTGCTGGTCGCGGTCTCGGCCACGATCTACATCCGGTCGCGCAGGGTCAAGGTCGACCACAACAACGTCAACGCCGAATGGAAGGGCGACCTGACCAGCGGGCTGGACGCGGCCGACGGCCCGCGCCCGCCCACGGACGACGGACCCTCGTTCGGCCACACGCCCAGCCGGTACGACACCGACGACCCGTCGCTCAAAGCGAGCGCCTCGTGAGTCACATCGGCGACTGGTTCAACTACCAAGCCAGCTTGAAGATTCTGCTCTTCGCCATGCTGGCCGGCGCCGCCCTGCCGGCGCTGTTCGCCCTCGGAATCCGGCTGCAGTCCGCGGGCGCCGGCGACATCGACTCCGGCGGCGCCAGCAACGGCAGCGCCGCCCGGCGCAACCCGATGCTGACCGCGTTGGCCTGGACGATCTACGCGCTGGTCATCGCGGTGATCATGCTGGCCTTGCTCTACATCGCCCGGGACTTCATCGCCCATCACACCGGCTATCCGGTCCTCGGAGCGAAACCCAAGTAGTGTCGATTGATGCCCACCGAGTTGGCGAACCGGGTGCCGGGGAGAGCTGTATCCGCGTGAATGGATTTCTCAATTCCATCGTTTCGTGGCTCCGCGCGGGCTATCCCGAGGGCGTCCCACCCACCGACACCTTCCCGGTGCTCGCGCTGCTGGCCCGCCGGTTGTCCAACGACGAAGCCATGGAGGTGGCCTGCGAGCTGGTTCGGCGCGGCGAGTTCGATGACGTCGACATCGGCGTGCTGATCACCCAGATCACCGACGAGCTGCCGTCACCGAATGACGTCGAGCGGGTGCGGGCGCGGTTGGCGGTCCAGGGCTGGCCGTTCGACGATGCCGACCAGGCCGGGGATCCCGCATAGCCGTACTGCGCGCGCTGCACGTCCCGCCGGGCTCGGCGGCCACGACGCTGTTGCCCGCCCTGGAACGGGTGCTGCAGGGACGCGACCCCGCACTGGTGGCGCTGGCCGACGATCGCGAGTCGCAAGCGCTGCGGGTGGGGCTGCGCGTCGGGGACGCCATCGACGACGACGTGGCCCTGGTGGCGGCGACGTCGGGAACCACCGGTACACCCAAGGGGGCCCTGCTGACCGCCGCCGCCCTGCGGGCCAGCGCGGCGGCCACCCACGACCGTCTCGGCGGGCCGGGCAGCTGGCTGCTCGCCCTGCCGCCACACCACATCGCCGGGGTGCAGGTGCTGGTACGCAGCCTGCTCGCCGGCACGACACCGGCCGAGATGGACGTCACTACAGGCTTTGATGTCGCCGAATTACCCCGTGCCATAAGGACATTGGGCCCCGGTCGGCGATACACCTCGCTGGTTGCCGCGCAGCTGGCCAAGGCGCTCACCGACCCGGCGGCCGCGGCCGGGCTGGCCGAACTCGACGCCGTGCTGCTCGGCGGCGGACCCGCCCCCCGAGCGGTCCTGGACGCCGCGGCCGCCGCCGGCATCACCGTGGTGCGCACCTACGGCATGAGCGAGACCGCCGGAGGGTGCGTGTACGACGGTGTCCCGCTGGGCGGGGTGCGGCTGCGCGTGGCCGACGGGCGCATCGTCATCGGGGGCGCGACGGTGGCCAAGGGCTACCGCAACCCGGTCGACCCCGACCCGTTCATCGAGCCCGGCTGGTTCAGGACCGACGATCTCGGCGTCGTCGACGACGAGGGCGTGCTGACGGTCCTGGGCCGTGCCGACGACGCGATCAGCACGGGCGGGCTGACCGTGCTGCCGCAACCGGTCGAGGCGGCGCTGTGCACCCACCCCGCCGTGAGTGATTGCGCCGTGTTCGGGCTGTCCGACGAACGCCTGGGGCAGCGGGTGGTCGCCGCGATCGTGGTGCGCGACGGCTGTGCGGCGCCGAGCCTGGATGCGCTGCGCGCGCAGGTGACGCGCGCCGTGGACGCCACCGCGGCGCCGCGCGAGATGCACATCGTTGAGGCGCTGCCGCGCCGCGGCATCGGCAAGGTCGACCGCGCGGCGTTGGTGCGCCGCTACGCCCGCGCGAGCGATCAATAGGCTGTTCGTCCGTGAGGCTCGCTCGACGGGAGGCAGCGCGGGACGCGATCGCGGTCGCCCTCGGGGCGGTGCTGGTGGCGGCGGCGTTCGTGCTGCCGCGGATGCACGCGGGGGTGCGGCCGCGCCTTGACGTCGGGCCGGAAAAGTTCGCCACCCACGCCGGAGCCGCGCCGATCTTCGGCGAGTGGCTGATCCACGCCGGCTGGGGAACCGGGCCGGCCATCGCCCTTGCCGTCGCCGCGATCGCGTGGGGGCCTGTTCTCGCGCAACGCCTTTCGTGGCGAAGATTGACGCTGGGCAGCTGGGCTGTCGCCGGGGGGTGGGCGTTCGCGCTGGCGATGATCGACGGCTGGCAGCGCGGCTTCGCCGGCCGGCTGACCACCCGGGACGAATACCTGTCGCAGGTGCCGAGCATCACCGACATCCCGGCCACGCTGCGCACCTTCTCCAGCCGGATCGTGGACTACCAACCGGACTCGTGGACCACCCACGTGTCGGGGCACCCGCCCGGCGCGCTACTGACGTTCGTCTGGCTGGACCGGATCGGCCTGCACGGCGGCGCCTGGGCCGGGCTGCTGTGCCTGCTGGTCGGCTCGAGCGCGGCGGCCGCGGTGGTGATCGCCGTGCGCGCGCTCGCGGACGAGCCGACGGCGCGGCGGGCCGCCCCGTTCGTCGCCCTCGCGCCGACCGCGATCTGGGTGGCCGTGTCCGCCGACGGATACTTCGCCGGGGTGGCGGCGTGGGGCATTGCGCTGCTGGCCGTGGCGGTGCACCGCCGGGTCCGATTCCCCGCCCTGACGGCGGCCGGTGCCGGGCTGCTGCTGGGCTGGGGCGTGTTCTGTAACTACGGCCTGATGTTGATGGGGCTGCCGGCGTTGGCGGTGCTGGCCTCCGCCCAAAAGTCCCCGGGCCGGGGCCGGGCGCAGTGGCGAACGATCCTGCGGGCCGTGGGCCCGGCGGCGCTGGCCGCGATCGCGGTGGCGGTGGCCTTCGCCGTCGCGGGGTTCTCCTGGTTCGACGGCTATAACCTTGTGCAGCAACGCTATTGGCAGGGCATCGCCAAAGACCGGCCATTCCAATATTGGAGCTGGGCCAACCTGGCGTGCGTGGTGTGCGCGATCGGGTTGGGTAGTGCCGCCGGGGTCGCCCGGGTGTTCGATTGGGCCGCCATCCGTCGTCGATCCGGTTTTCACCTGGTGCTGTTGGGCGTGCTGGCCGCCATCGTGTGCGCGGACCTGAGCATGCTCAGCAAGGCCGAGGTGGAACGCATCTGGTTGCCGTTCACCATCTGGCTCACCGCCGCGGCCGCACTGCCGCCGGTGCGGTCGCACCGGATCTGGCTGGCGCTCAACACGATCGGCGCCGTGGCGCTCAACACGGTCATCTTGACGAACTGGTAGGGACGGCTACAGGCCGGCCGCGCGGGTCACCCGCGCGAAGCGGCTGTCGGGCCCGCAGGCCTCGCGCACCACCGCGACATCGTCGACGACGTCGACGTCCGCCAGCGTCGGCACCGTCGTGACGTCGACGCCTTTGTCGTGCAACGCTTTCAACGTCAGCTGCCCGGTGTCGGGCGCCGACATCGGAACCGTGCGCAGGCATTGCGCCATCGCCGACGCGGCCACGCCCAGCACCCACCAGCCGCCGTCGCGGGCCAGCCCCAGCACCGCCGGCGCCTCGAGCAGCCGCCGCGCGCAACCGCTCAACAGATCGCCGGTGACCTGGGGGGTGTCCATCCCGATTTGCAGCACCGGCAGCCCGTCCGACGACGCGTCGGCGTGCGCGTTGGCAAGCCGAGCACCAAAGTCCTTGCCGCGCTGGGCGATCACGGTGAAGGACGCCAGCCGCTCCCGAATATCGGCCCCGCTCGCGGCGCCGTCCAAATCCCCGGTGAGCGCCACCACCCGCGCCGCCATCGGCGCGGCGGCCACCGCGTCCAGCGTGTCGAGCAGTGCGGCGGCGGCGATTTCGGCGGCGACCCGGTCACCGACGGTCGCCGCGAGCCGCGTCTTGGCCCGTCCCGGCTCGGGTGCCTTGGCGACCACCAGCAGGGTCACCGGCAAGACGGTCACGAGATCACCTTCCAGAAGTCCAGGATCGCGGTGATGCTGCCCCGCAGCGATCCGCTGACCTTCGATTTGCCGCCCGTGCGCGGGCCGTAGCTGACGTCGAGTTCGACGACGCGCCAACCGTTGGCCGCGGCGCGCACCAAAAGTTCCAGCGGATAACCCGATCGCCGGTCGGCAACGCCCAGCCGCAGCAGCGCCTCGCGCCGGGTCACTCGCATCGGCGCGATGTCGTGCACCGGCAGGCCGTGGCGGGTGCGCAACCGCCAGCTCATGACGACGGTGCCCACCCGGGCCACCCACGGCCAGTGCAGCCCGGGCACCGGCCGGCGCCGGCCGGTCACCAGGTCGGCACCCTGCTCGAGCGCGGCGACCAGCCGTGGCAAGTCGCCGCCGTCCATCGAGCCGTCGGCGTCGATCACCGCCACGATCGGGGTCGTCGCGGCCAGCACACCCGCGTGTACGGCCGAGCCGTATCCGGCCCGCGGTTCGGTGACGACCTGGGCGCCGTGGCGCCGCGCGACCCCGGCCGTGCCGTCGGTGCTGTTGTTGTCGACCACCAGCGCCCGGTAGCCGGCGGGAATGGCGGCCAGCACCGCCGGCAGCGACTCCTCCTCGTTGAGGCAGGGCAGGACCACCGTGACCAGACCGTCGGGGTCGGGCACCCGTCAGAACCCGCGGCGGGGGCGCGGCTCCTGCGGAAACAGCGGCTGCTGTGAATGCGTCGGCGGCGCGGTCTGCTGGGTGTGTGTCTGCGTCGGCGCCTGGGTGGTTTCCTTGCTGCTCGGCGGCGAGTACGTCGTGGTCGGGGGCGAATACGTGGTCGTCGGCGCCTGGTGCGTGGTCGTCGGGGGCGAATACGTCGTCGTCGGCGGCTGGGATGGGGTGGTCGTCGGCGGCGAGTACGTGGTGGTGGGCGGCGAATACGTGGTCGTCGGCGGCGAGTACGTCGTGGTCGGCGGCGTGTAGGGCGTCGTCGGGTTATACGGCGGGTTGTAGGGCGGTTGCCACCCCGGGATCGGGATGGGAATCGGAATGGGAACCGGCACAATAGGATTCGGGCGAGGCGCCCAACCCGGATCGGGCACGACGCCGGGGTTGGTCGGCGCCTGGGGAACGGCCGGCGTGCCCCCTCCGGACGGGGGGGCTACCGGCCCGGAGTTGGGGGCCGGGACGGTGCCGCCCTGGAATCCGGCGTTGGGTTGGTCGACCGGCGGCGGCGGCAACGGCGCCTGCTGCTGGCTCGGCAAGATCGGCATGAACTTGCCCGGAGTGCCGTTCTGGACGCCCACCACCGGCTGCTGGCTGGCGGTCGGGCGAACGGCGACCGCGATCGCGGTGGCCAGCGACGCCAATCCGATGACCGCGAAGGCGACGACGGCGTTGCCGATCACCAACGATCGCCGCGACAGCTTCGACGGCGCGGCCTCGTCGACATCGGCGTCGTCGCCGAATTCGGGAGCGTAGTCGTAGTCGTCGAACTCGGGGTCGTACTCGTCCATCTCGCCCGGATAGACCCCACCCTCGTCGGCCATCGAATACGCCAGCTGCGGTTCCTCGGTCTCCGGCGCCGGTACCGCCGTCGTCTCGTCCCCGGTGAGCCCCGCCGCGGGTGCCATCGCGGTGGCGTCACCGACGGCGGGTGCCATCGCGGTGGCGTCACCGACCAGACCGGCCGCCGGTGCCATGGCCGTCGCATCCCCGGCGGCGGGCGGCGCGGCGGCGATCGCGGCACCGCGGGCGAGCGCGAACGTGGGGTCGTCGGCGACCCGCACCCGCATGGTGGACGCGTCGCGAAGTTCATCGGCGACCCGATTGAGCTCGGGCGAGGCCCCCAGGAGATAAACCTCCCCGGGCGCGTCCGGATCGGCGCGCAGGTTGGCCATCATCGTCTGGAACGCGGCGGTCACATCGCCCCCCGCGGCGCCCGAGGCACCGGCCAGCGACTCCGTGGCCAACACCGTCGGCGGTGCGTCCGGGTCGCCGCTGTCCGAACCCACCACCGACAGGGTGGCCGTCGCGTCGTCCATCACCAGCGCGGCGCCGGGCCGCCCGGCCGCGCGCATCAGGGCGGCCACCGCCTGCGACTCCGAGAGCACCGCGACGTTGTGAACGCCGGAATCCTCCAGCGCCCGCCGCAACTCGTCGGCCCGCGGGTCGTCGGCCCAGCACAGCCGGGTGCCGACCAACCGGTGGTCCTCGTCGGCCAACAGCCGATTGGTTCCGACCACGGTCTCGGTGAGCGTGCCGACCGGATTGTCAGCGAGGTCGACGACGGATTGGTCGATCACGTCGGCCCCCCGCGCGCCCGGCCCGAGAAGCGCCAAACGGGCGACGGGGCCGGTGACCGCAACCCCCAAAACGACGTCCATCCCGCTTCTCCTTCACCCCGGCTACCCCGCAACCAGCAATGTCCCGGCATCATTACACTTGCGATACCGTCGGCAGTACTCAGTCATTCGGCGACCAGGTTCGCCTACTAGCGCAGCGTAACCAGCTTTTCGAATGACAGGACGGTCGCCGCGGAATGATCTCCGCCCGCGGCCGGTCTCAGCCACTGCCACGGCGTCCGAACGGAGAGGGCATGGTGAGCCAGAGCAGCGACGACACACCGACCGGCCCCATCGGCGGTCAGGTCCACCAGGCGGCGACGCCACGCATCATCCGCCCGCATGCCACCGGCGGCACGCCGTCCGCCGCCGGGGTGGCGGGCCTGCGCTGGCCCGTCGTCAGCGACCTGACCGCGGCGGCACTGCTCGTCGTCGCCCTGTTCCTGCCGTGGAATCTGTATTTCGGGGTCGGAATTCCCGACAGCAGCGGGGTCCTGTTCGCGATGCTGCTCGCGGTGACGGTGCTGGCCGTCGCGGCCGTCGCCGCGGCCGGTTCCTGGAGGTCGGCCGGCGCACGGTTCAACCCGGCCTCCGCGGCCCGGCTTCGGTTGGCGCTCAACGTCCCCTACCTGCTGCTGGTGCTCGCCTTCGTCGCGTTCGACGCGTACGAGACCGTCCGGTTCGGCGGCACCGTCAACGTGCCGGGCGGTGTGGGGCCCGGGGCATGGGCCGGCGTCGCCGGCTCGTTGTTGAGCGCCCAGGCGGTGCTGGCCGGGCCGGTCCCGGCGGGCGACGAGTACACCGGCTGGCACCGATCCGCCCGGATCATCGGCGCGGTGTCGATGCTCGCGGCGGTGCTCAGCTTTGGTTTCAACCTGTACTGGCGGGTGCGCTACGCGCTGCAAAGCGCCGGTGGCGCCGCGGAATTCGGCAAGCAGAACATCGCGGTGATCGCCACCGCGGTGGTGTACGGGGTGGTGGCGCTGGTCGCGGTCCTGGTCGCCTCCCGGTGGCTGCTGCAGCGCACCCGGGCGAGCCGGCTGACCGTCGTCGCGCTCGGCGCGTCGACGGTGGTCGCGGGGATCCTGGTGTGGATCCTGCCCGCAGGTCGCGACATGGACGCGTTCCATGGCATCGCGCAGAACACCTCGACCGCCGGGGTCGGGTTCGAGGGCTACCTGGCGTGGGCGGCCGGCGCGGCCATCTTCGCGCCGCGAGCCCTGTTCGGCCAGCGAAACCCATCGCCGACCGAGGAATCCGCGTGGCGGGCGGCGACGCGAAATGGCTTGCTGCTCATCGCCGTTTGGGCGGTCGGGTCGATCGCGATGAGGATCACCGACCTCGCTGTCGGCATCACCCTGGACTATCCGTTCTCCCGGTACGCCAGCCTCGTGCTGGCCGCGTTCGACCTGGTGACCGCGGTGCTGGCGATCTGGCTGCGGCGCAGCCTGGCCAACCTCTCCGCGCGACTGGTCACATCGCTGTGCGGGCTGGTCGCCACCCTGAGCGTCGCCCGCGTGGTCGTCGGCGTCGCGCTGGCGCCTCGGTTCGCGGATTCGCCCAATTCGCCTGCGCGGCACCCGGTTTACGGCAACGATCTCGCCCAGCAGATCACCAGCACCTTCGACGTGACGCTGTGCGGGCTGGCCCTGGGCATCCTGGCGGCCGCCATGGTGGCCGGGCGGCTCAGCGGGCGACGCCTGGCTCGTCGCGCCGCGCGCAAACGCGAGGCGCACGCGAATGCCGCGGCACCGACGACCCGGGTCCGCGTGGGCCAGGCCGCCGTACCGTCGGCCGCGGCAACCACCCGCATCCCCGCCGGCGGCCCCGACGCGGAGAACGACCCGCCCACCGCGGAGATACCCCCACTCGCCGGCTCACCCAGGATCTTCCGCGGCGACGACTCCGGAACGCGGCAGATACCGGTTCCCAAGCCGCAGATCTACCGCCCACCGCCGGCGTAACGGCTCACCGAAGCGGCGCGAACGCGAATTCGCGCAACCCGTCGGCCGGTGGGATCACCGCGCGAAACCCCAGCACCTCGCCGGCCCGCGACGGGTCGGCGACGATGTGGCGCACGTCGCCGCCGCGGTACTGCCCGGTGATGACCGGGGACAGCGTGCCGCCGCGCGCGTCGCACAGCGCGGCGGCCACGTCCAATATCGAAATGGGTTGTCCCGAACAGACATTGACCGCGAGGAAACCCTCGTCGTGCGGCAACGCCGCGACGTTGGCGGCGGCCACGTCATCGACGTGGACGAAGTCGCGCATCTGCCCGCCGTCCTCGAAAACCCTTGGCGGATCGCCCCTTTCCAGCGACGACCGGAAGATCGCCGCCACCCCCGAATAGGGGGTGTCGCGCGGCATGCGGGGGCCGTAGACGTTGTGGTAGCGCAGCGCCACCACCGAGCCGCCGGTGGCCTCCGACCAGGCCAGCGCGTAATGCTCCTGCGCGGTCTTGCTGGCCGCGTACAGGCTGCGCGGCCGCAGGCAGGCGTCCTCGTCGACGAGCCGCCAGGCCAGCTCCTCCCCACCCGCCGGGCACCGGTGCTCGAAGATCCCGGCGTCGAGGTCCGCGCGCCGCCGCGGCAGCGGGTCCACGCGTCCGTGTCGTGGGCAGTGATAGCTGCCCTGCCCGTACACCACCATCGACGACGCCAGCACCAGGCGCCGCACCCCGGCGGCGAACATCTGCGCCAGCAACACCGTGGTGGCCAGATCGTTGTGGCCGCCGTAGGCGGGGGCGTCGGCGGCGTCCACGCCCGCACCCACCATCGCCGCCTGGTGACACACCACGTCCACGCCGTCCAGCAACGGGGCCAGCGCGTCCGCGTCGCGCACGTCGACCCGATGACATCCCTTCGGCAACACCGCGTTTGGGCCGTGCGCGGCGGGCAGCAGGACATCGACCGCGACGACGTCGTGCCCCTCGGCCCCCAACGCGGCGCCGACCCGCGAACCGATGAAACCGGCCGCGCCGGTCAACAGCACCCTCATGGCAGCTCGACGGGCAGCGTCACGCCGGTGTGCGGCAGGCAGTGCGTGCAGGTGCGCTCGGCGGCGACCCGGCCGATGGCCTGGCGCACCAGGCCCTTGAACGGTCCGATATTCCGTTCGAATTCGGCGAACACATCGACGGCCTTCACCCCCTCCCCCGCGCTCACACCGGCATCCAAGTCGGTCACTAAAGTGATTGCTGCATAACAGATTTCGAGTTCCCGGGCGAGGACCGCCTCCGGGTATCCGGTCATGTTGACCAGCGAAAACCCGGCCGAGGCGAACCACTGGCTTTCGGCGCGGGTGGAAAAGCGCGGCCCCTGGATCACCACCATGGTGCCGCCGTCGACCACATCGGGTAGGTCGGTGACCGCGGCGCGCAGCGTCGGGCAGTACGGATCGGCGAAGTCGACGTGGATCCCGCCGGAGTCGAAATAGGTGTCGGCGCGGCCCCGGGTGCGGTCGACCAGCTGATCGGGCACCACGATGGCGCCCGGGCCGAGTTCGGGTTTGAGGCTGCCGACCGCGCACGGCGCGAGCACCCGCCGCACGCCGAGTTTGCGCAGGGCCCACATGTTGGCCCGGTACGGCACGGTGTGCGCGGAGAATTCGTGCTTGGCGCCGTGGCGGGGCAGGAACGCGACCTCGTGTCCCCCGATGGCACCCACGGTCACCGGGGCGCTGGGCTGTCCGTAGGGGGTGTCGATCGTGATCTCGTCGGCATCGGATCCGAAGAAGGTGTAGAAGCCGCTGCCGCCGATGACTCCGAGCATCCGACCATTGTGGTGCATGACCCGGGCGTGACCGCGGGGTGCGGGGCCCGCGAACCTGCATCCTGGCAGGATGGCGTTGTGGCCAACCTCGGGCAGTGGATTTCCGGTGCGCGGCCGCGGACGTTGCCCAACGCGGTGGCGCCGGTCGTCGCCGGCACCGGCGCCGCGGCCTGGCTGGGATCCGCGGTGTGGTGGAAGGCGCTGCTGGCGCTGGCCGTCGCGCTCGCGCTGACCGTCGGCGTCAACTACGCCAACGACTACTCCGACGGCATCCGCGGCACCGACGACGACCGGGCGGGCCCGGTACGCCTGGTCGGCTCGCGGCTGGCGGCCCCGCGGGCGGTGCTGAGCGCCGCGGTCGTGAGCCTGACGATCGGCGCGCTGGCCGGGTGCGTGCTGGCGCTGTTCAGCGCGCCGTGGCTGATCGCGGTGGGCGCGGCCTGCATCGCCGGGGCATGGCTGTACACCGGCGGGTCGAAACCGTACGGCTACGCCGGTTTTGGCGAGGTCGCGGTGTTCCTGTTCTTCGGCCTGGTCGCGGTGCTCGGCACCGAGTACACCCAGGCGTTGCGGGTGGACTGGGTGGGCCTGGTCCTGGCGGTGTCGATCGGGGCGCTGTCCTCGTCGGTGCTGGTGGCCAACAACCTGCGCGACATCCCCACTGACGGGCGGTCGGGCAAGATCACCCTTGCGGTGCGGTTGGGCGATGCCCGCACCCGCATCCTGTATCAGGCACTGCTGGGGACCGCCGGAGTGCTGACCCTGGTGCTCATGGCGGCCACGCCGTGGTGCGCCGCGGGACTGGTGGCCACGCCGCTGGCCCTGCGCGCCGTGGCCCCCGTCCGATCGGGCCGCGGCGGCCAGGAGCTGATCCCGGTGCTGCGCGATACCGGCCTGGCGATGGTGGTGTGGGCGATCGCGGTGGCGGCGGCGCTGGCGATGGGCGCCTAGAGTGCGAGCAGACGCAAAGGCACCCGAGAACGGCGCTGTTGGGGTACTTTTGCGTCTGCTCGGGGATAGCGAAGGACCGCAATGAAGCAGATTGCCGCGACCAGCGGGCCCACCAACATCGGCTTACTCAGCGTCGGGTCATATCGCCCCGAACGGGTGGTGACCAACGACGAGCTCTGCGAAAACATCGACTCCTCCGACGAGTGGATCTATTCGCGGACCGGAATCAAGACGCGCCGATTCGCCGCGCGCGACGAATCCGCCGCCTCCATGGCGACCGATGCCGGGCGGGAGGCCATCGCCAAGGCCTCGCTCGAGGCGTCCGACATCGACTGCGTCATCGTCGCAACCAGCACGCACTTTCTGCAGACCCCCGCGTGCGCCCCGGCGGTCGCGGCGGCCTTGGGGGCCACCGGCGTACCCGCCTTCGACGTCTCGGCGGGATGCGCCGGGTTCGGCTACGCGCTCGGCGTCGCGGCCGACATGATTCGCGGCGGGACGGCCGCCAAGGTGCTGGTCCTGGGCTCGGAGAAGCTGTCCCCCACCGTCGACATGCAGGATCGCAGCAACTGCTTCATCTTCGCCGACGGCGCGGCGGGCGTGGTAGTGGGTGAGACGCCCACGCAGGGCATCGGGCCGACCGTCTGGGGCAGCGACGGCAACCAGGCCATGGCCATCCGCCAGGACATCGAGTGGATCGACTTCCTGGACGACCGCACCGGCCCCCGCCCGTACCTGCGGCTCGAGGGCAGCGCGGTCTTCCGGTGGGCGGCTTTCGAGATGGGCAAAGTCGGCCAGCAGGCCATGGACGCGGCGGGAATTCGTCCCGACGAGATCGACGTCTTTGTGCCGCACCAAGCCAACAGCCGAATCAACGAGCTCCTGGCCAAGAGCCTCGAGTTGCGGCCGGACGCGGTGCTCGCCAACGACATCGAGCACGCCGGTAACACGTCGGCCGCGTCCATCCCGTTGGCCATGGCCGAGGTGCTGGCGACCGGGGCCGCCAAGGCCGGCGACCTGGCCCTGCTGATCGGTTACGGCGCCGGCCTGAGCTATGCCGCCCAGGTCGTGCGGCTGCCGCACGGCTGAGCCGTCACCCGTCGTCGCGGGCCTCGTCGGGCGTCGCATCCCCGCGCAGCCGGGCCTGTAGCACCTCGCGCTCCCGTCGGCGCCGTTCTCCGGAGATCGCCAGCGCGGCAGTGGCGCGCCGGCGCAGCGGGCTGAACACCCAGATGCCCAGCGGCATCGCGATGACCAGAGCGAACAGCGCGGCCACCACGAAGGGGAACTGCGTGATCCCCGCCAAGCGCGCGACACCGTAGATCACGGCGGTGAGCACGACCGCCAGCAGCAACCGCGCCGCCGTGTAGACCACGACATGGAGGACGGCGTGGCTTTGGGCCACGCCCTCGCCGCCGGCGTCGTTTCGCGGACTCTCGGTGCTGTTGTCGCTACCTTGTTGTGACACAGCCAAAGCCTACGGCGCGGGTATATTCGCCCGAAGGAGGTGTTGCGTGCTCTACCTGCTGCTCGTCGTGATTTTAGGAACGCTGATCTACGTCGGCTGGCGTGCCGCGCGGTCGCAGGCCCACCGACCGAAGACGCGTGTCATCGGGCCGGACGACGACCCGGATTTCTTGCGGCGGTTGGGTCACGGCGACAACAACCCCCGCTAGCTCGATGGCGGCGGCCCGCCGCGCCCGGCCTCGCCGCGCTTGCGACCTCCGCTAGCTCGATGGCGGCGGCCCGCCGCGCCCGGCTACGGCCTGTAGTGGTGACCCGCTGCGCCCGGCTACGCCGCGCTTGCGATCGCCACGGCCGCGCTTGCGACCCCCGCTAGCCCAGGACGCCCGGGTTGCGCTGGT
>NZ_JAICZA010000108.1 GCF_025933915.1 Mycobacterium sp. | reverse complement strand
CGGGCCCGGCGCCCGTACTCCACCGCGGTGACCAGCCCTAAATATCTTGTGGGAAGCTCTAATTCAGCGACACGCGGGATGGCGCCCAGCACCGGGACACCGGCCTGCTCGCAGGCCTGTCGCAGCACCTGCTCATGCCGCGCCGAGCCGACCCGGTTCAGGATCACACCGACGACCCGGGTCGCGGTGTCGAACGTCGAAAAGCCGTGCAGCAGTGCGGCGATGCTTTGGCTTTGACCGCGTGCGTCGACGACCAGGACAACGGGCGCACCCAGCAGGCCGGCGACGTGGGCGGTCGATCCCGCCGCGGGGGTGGTGGCGGACGGCCCGATCCGCCCGTCGAAAAGTCCCATCACCCCTTCGATCACGGCGATGCCCGCGCCGGCGGCGCCGTGAGCGTACAGCGGGCCGATGAGCCCCTCCCCGACCAGCACCGGGTCGAGGTTGCGGCCGGGCCGGTCGGCGGCGAGGCCGTGATAGCCGGGATCGATGAAGTCCGGGCCCACCTTGAACGGCGCCACGGTGTGGCCCGCGCGCCGCAGTGCGCCGATCAAACCCGTTGCCACCGTGGTCTTTCCGCTGCCGGAAGCGGGCGCGGCGATGACCACAGCCGGAACACTCACCACTCGATACCCTTCTGCCCCTTACGGCCGGCGTCCATCGGGTGCTTGACCTTGGTCATCTCGGTGACCAGGTCGGCCGCATCGACCAACCGCTGCGGGGCGCCGCGTCCGGTGATGACCACGTGCTGGTGGCCGGGCCGCGCCGCCAACGCCGCGACCACCTCGTCGACGTCCACCCAGCCCCATTTCAGCGGATAGGTGAACTCGTCCAGCACGTAGAAATCGTGACGCTGGGCGGCCAGCCGGCGCGCAACCTCGGCCCAGCCGTCGGCCGCTGCCGCCGCGTGATCGATGTCGCTGCCCGCCTTGCGCGTCCAGGACCAGCCCGCACCCATCTTGTGCCATTCGACGGGCCCACCGGCTTGGTGCTGCTCGTGCACGTCGCCGAGCGCGGCGAAAGCCGCCTCCTCGCCCACCTTCCACTTGGTGCTCTTGACGAACTGGAACACCGCGACGGAAAGCCCGGCGTTCCAGGCCCGCAGCGCCATTCCAAAGGCCGCCGTGGACTTTCCCTTGCCGGCGCCGGTGTGCACGGCCAGCACGGGTGTGCGGCGGCGCGCCCGGGTGGTCAGGCCGTCATCAGGGACTTGAAGTGGAACGCCTTGCGGCATAACAGGTTACCTTTCTCAGGGCCTTCTCAGGCCACGTCGCGCACCGCACGCGTCAACGAATCCGCGTGCAACTGCTCCAGCCGAACGGACGGAGCACCGAGGTGTCGGGCGAGTTGCTCGGCCAAACCCAGCCGCACATACGACGTTTCGCAGTCAACGACCACCGCGGCGGCACCCTCGGCGACCAATCTGGCCGCCGCGGAGCGGGTGCGGCCCAACGGATCCGGCCCGGCGGTGGCCCGGCCGTCGGTGAGCACCACCACCAGGGGGCGGCGGGACCGGTCACGTGCCTTCTCCCGGACGATCAGCTCACGCGCGGCCAGCAGACCCTCAGCCAGCGGGGTCTTGCCGCCGGTGTCGAACCGGGCCAGTCGCCGGCCGGCGATGTGCGCCGACGAGGTCGGCGGCAACAACAACCGCGCCTCCTGGTGCCGGAAGGTGATCACGGCGACCTTGTCGCGGCGCTGATAGGCGTCACGCAGCAGCGACAGTGTGGCGCCGCTGACCGCTGCCATGCGATCCCGGGCGGCCATCGAACCCGAGGCGTCCACGACGAAGATCACGAGATTGCCTTCGCGACCCTCGCGCACGGCCCGCCGCACATCGTCGGGCCCGGGCCGCAGCGGCCCGGCCCCGGCGCGCTCGGCGGCCGACAGCAGGGTGGCGAAGAGGTGCAGCCCGTGCCCGCCGCAGCTGGTGTCGTCGCCGTCCGCGGCGGCGATGACGCTGCCGCTGGCGTTGCGCGCCCGTGACCGCCGCCCGGGTGCGCCCTCCCCGACCCCCGGAACCCGCAGGGTGCGGGTGCGGAAGGTTTTCGACGGCGGCGCGCTGGGCTTCGTCTTCGGCGGCGGCGCCGTGGGACGTTCGCCCGAGTTCTGTTGCGGTGCATCCTGACCCGTGTCTGCCGATTGTCCGCCGGGCGGGTCGGGCTCGGGGTCGGGGTCGGAGCCGGCTTGCGCCAGGGCTTCGTCCAGCTGGTCGCGGTCGATGCCCGGATCGTCGAAGGGGTCGCGGCGGCGCCGATGCGGCAGCGCCAGCTCGGCGGCCACCCGGATGTCCTGTTCTTCGACGGTGTGCGCGCCACGCCAGGCCGCATGCGCGACGGCGGTGCGGGCCACGACCAGATCCGCGCGCATGCCGTCGACGTCGAACGCCGCGCACAGCGCCGCGATGCGCCGTAACTCGTTGTCGGGCAATACCACGTCGTCGACGAGCGTGCGGGCCGCGGCGATGCGCCGGGCCAGCTCGGCGTCGGCGCCGGCATAGCGCTCGGCGAAGCCGTCCGGGTCGGCCTCATAAGCCATCCGCTGCCGGATCACCTGCACCCGCACGTCCACGTCGCGTGAGGCGCGCACGTCGACGGTGAGACCGAACCGGTCCAGCAGCTGCGGACGCAGTTCACCCTCTTCGGGATTCATCGTGCCGATCAACACGAACCGGGCCTCATGCGAATGCGAGATGCCGTCACGTTCGATGTGCACCCGCCCCATCGCCGCGGCGTCGAGCAGCACGTCGACGAGATGATCGTGCAGCAGGTTGACCTCGTCGACGTAGAGCACGCCGCCGTGCGCGCGGGCCAACAGCCCCGGCGAGAACGCGTGCTCGCCGTCGCGCAGCACCCGCTGCAGATCCAGTGAACCGATCACCCGGTCTTCGGTTGCCCCCAGCGGCATTTCGACCAGGCCGGAGTCGCTACCCGTGGCGGCGGACAGCAACGCCGCCAGACCGCGCACGGCCGTCGACTTGGCGGTGCCCTTCTCGCCGCGGATCAGCGCGCCGCCGATCTCCGGGCGCACCGCGCACAACAGCAGGGCGAGCCGCAGCTCGTCGTGGCCGACGATGGCGCTGAACGGATAGGGCCTCACGGCTTCGCCGCCAGACCCGAGCCGGGCCGCAGCATGGGCACGTGCGGGACCCCGTCGTCGAGGAAATCATCGCCGTCGCGCACAAATCCGTGCTGGGCGTACATCTCGGCCAAATAGGTCTGCGCATTGATCCGGCACGGGTAATCACCCACCTCGGCCAGGGCCGCGCGCAGCAGCCGGGTGGTGTGGCCCTGTCCGCGACTGCTGCGTTTGGTGCACAGTCGCCCGATCCGGAACGCCTTGTCGCCTCCGGCGTGCTCCTCCATCAGACGCAGCGTGCAGATCACCTCGCCGTCACCGGTTTCCAGCCAGAAGTGCCGGGTTTCGGCGAGGAGGTCACGCCCGTCCAGTTCCGGATACGGGATCGCCTGTTCGACGACGAACACCTCCACCCGCAGCTTGAGCAGCTCGTAAAGCGTCTGGGCATCAAGGTCTTTGGCCCAGATACGTCGCAGTGCTTCGGTCACTGGCGCCGCTCCTCCTCATCGCTTCGCTCTGCATCGTCGTCGCCGCGTGTCACTGGCGCCGCTCCTCCTCATCGCTTCGCTCTGCATCGTCGTCGCCGCGTGTCACTGGCGCCGCTCCTCCTCATCGCTTGCACCGCCGGTCACGACACGCTCCAACCCCAGCACCCTCGTTCCCCAGGAAAACACTTCGTCGTAGAGCGCCGGCTCATCCGACAGCGTCGCCCCGAGCGAGGGAACCATCTCTTTGAGGGCGGGCTGCCAGGCCTGAAAGCGGTTGGCAAAGCACCGTTGCAACACGTCGAGCATGATCGGCACCGCGGTCGACGCGCCGGGCGAACCGCCGAGCAACCCCGCGATGCTCCCGTCGGCCGCACCCACGACGGTGGTGTCGAAGTCGAGCACCCCACCCTTGCGCTTGTCGCGCCGGATCACCTGCACTCGCTGGCCGGCCACCGTCAGCTCCCAGTCCGAACCCGCTGCGGTGGGGGCGAATTCGCGCAGCATGCGCAGCCGGCCCGGTTCGGAGAGCCGCAGCTGGCCGAGCAGGTATCGGACGAGCGCCAGTTGGGTGGCACCGACACCGAGCAGCGAGGTCAGGTTGTGCGGCTTCACCGAGCGGGGCAGGTCGGTGAAGTGCCCGTGTTTCAAGAACTTCGGTGACCAGCCCGCGTAGGGGCCGAACACCAGCCACGGCTTGCCGTTGACGTAGCGCAGGTCCAGGTGCAGCGCCCCGAGGGGCGGCGCGCCGGGCGCGGGAGCCCCATACACCTTGGCCCGGTGCGCGGTAGTGAGCGCCCGGTTGTCGGCGCGCAGGAACCGCCCGCCGATCGGGAATCCCGCGAAGCCCTTGACCTCGTTGATGCCGGACCTCTGCAGCAGCGGCAGCGCGTGGCCACCGGCCCCGACGAAGACGAATTTGGCGTGGCACCGGCGCTTTTCGCCGGTGCGGCGGTTGCGCATCAGCAGCGTCCAGCCGCCGTCGGACGTGCGGGTCAGGTTGCGCACCTCGTGGCCGAACAATGCCGTCGCGCCGCCCCGCACGCAAAACCCGATCAGCTGGCGCGACAGCGCACCGAAGTCGACGTCGGTGCCGTGGGCGGCCCAGTTGAGCGCGGTCGGCGCGGAGAAGTCGCGCTCGGCGGCCATCAACGGCAACCGGCGCGCGAACTCTTGCGCGTCCTCGATCAATTCGATGCCGGCGAACAGCGGGTTGTCGGCCAAGGCGCGCTGTCGTCGTCGTAGATAGTCGACGCGCCGCGCCCCGCGCACGAAGCTCGCGTGCGGGACGCGGGTCAGGAAGCGTCGATCGGTCAGGATGCCGTTCTCGACGGCGTAGGCCCAAAATTGGCGGGTCACCTGAAACTGTTCGTTGATGCGCACCGCTTTGCCGATGTCGATCGAGCCGTCGGCGCGCTGCGGGGTGTAGTTGAGCTCGCACAGCGCCGAATGCCCGGTGCCCGCGTTGTTCCAGGGGTCGCTGCTTTCGGCGGCGACGGCGTCGAGACGCTCGACGAAGGTCATCGACCAATCCGGCTGCAGCCGGCGCAGCAACGCGCCCAGCGTCGCGCTCATGATGCCCGCGCCCACCAGCGCGACATCCGTGCGCGTGGTTGTGGCTAGCGATGACACCGGCGTGTAGGTCCTTCCCTCGACTGGGCCGATCCCCAGGTTATCCCGAGGCAAACTGAGCCCGAACGACGTGCGGCTCCCCGTGCCCAGCAAAAGCTCTAAGCTTGCTGCGTGACTGGCTGGGTGCCCGATGTCCTACCTGGATATTGGCAGCGCACCATCGCGCTCGGCTCCGATCCCGCCGGTGAGGGCGACATCGTGGCGACCCTGATCCGGCGCGGGCCGGAACCGGGAACCCCCGGCGGCCAGGCAGGCCCGGCCGGGCGGGCGGTGCTGGCGGTCCACGGCTACACCGATTACTTCTTCCACACCGAACTCGCCGAACACTTCGCCGCCCGCGGCTTCGCCTTCTACGCGCAGGACCTGCACAAGTGCGGGCGGTCGCGGCGCGACGGCCAGACACCGCACTTCATCACCGACCTCGCCCGCTACGACACCGAGCTCGAGCACGCGCTGGGCGTTGTGAGCGCGCAGGCCCGCGACGTGCTGGTGTACGGGCATTCCGCCGGTGGACTCATCGTGTCGTTATGGCTGGACCGGTTGCGCCGCCGCAACCCGGCCGCGCACGCGCGCGTCGGCGGCCTGGTGCTCAACAGCCCGTTCCTGGAGCTGCCCGGTCCGGCCGTCCTGCGGCATTCCGCGACCGTGCCGCTGATCGCCGGCCTGTCGCGGGTGCGGTCCAGGGGCGTGGCCCGGTCGCCGGTTGAGGGCGGCTACGGCACCACGTTGCATCGTGACTATGGCGGGCAATTCGACTACAACCTGCAGTGGAAACCCGTTGGCGGGTTCCCGATCACCTTCGGCTGGCTGCATGCCATCCGTCGCGCCCAGGCCCGGCTGCATCGCGGCCTCGACGTCGGCGTGCCGAATCTGATCCTGCGGTCGGACCACAGCGTGCAGGAGACCCCGGACCCCGCGTCCATGCGGTGCGGCGACGCGGTCCTCGACGTCACCCAGATCGCCCGGTGGGCCGGCTGCATCGGGAACCGCAGCACCATCGTTCCGGTGGTCGATGCCAAACACGACGTGTTCTTGTCGATGGACGGGCCGCGCGGAGTCGCCTATCGGGAACTGGATCTCTGGCTGGACGAGTATCTGCCCACCAACAACAACGACACCCCAGCGTCGTACGGAGAGGGGTGAGGGTGTGGAGACCTACGACGTCGCGATCATCGGAACCGGTTCGGGCAACAGCATTCTCGATGACCGCTTCGCCGACAAGCGGGTGGCGATCTGCGAGCAGGGCACGTTCGGGGGCACGTGCCTGAACGTCGGGTGCATCCCGACCAAGATGTTCGTCTACGCCGGCGAGGTCGCCCAGACGGTCCGGGAGGCAGCGCGTTTCGGCGTCGACGCGCACATCGAGCAGGTGCGCTGGGACGACATCGTCTCGCGGGTCTTCGGGCGCATCGATCCGATCGGGGTCAGCGGTGAGGACTATCGGAATTCCGCGCCCAATATCGATGTGTACAAGCAGCACACCCGGTTCGGTCCGGTCCAGACCGATGGGCGCTACCTGTTGCGCACCGACGCCGGCGACGAGTTCACCGCCGACCAGGTGGTGATCGCGGCCGGGGCGCGGGCCGTGGTTCCCCCGGCGATACTCGAGTCGGGTGCGACCTACCACACCAGCGACACGATCATGCGAATCCCCGAGCTGCCTGAGCATTTGGTGATCGTCGGTGGCGGTTTCGTGGCGGCCGAATTCGCACACATCTTCTCCTGTCTGGGCTCGCGGGTCACCATGGTGGTCCGGGGCTCCACCCTGCTGCGGCATTGCGATGACGTGCTCTGCGAACGCTTCACCCGCATCGCGGCGACCAAATGGGAACTGCACACCCATCGCAACGTCGTGGGCGTCACCGACCGCGGCCCGGGCGTCGCGGTGCGGCTCGACGACGGTCGCACCCTGGACGCCGACGCGCTGCTGGTGGCGACCGGCCGCGTGGCCAACGGCGATCAGCTCGACGCCGAGCAGGCCGGCGTCGCGATCGAGGACGGCCTCGTCGTTGTCGACGAGCACCAGCGAACCACGGCGCGTGGCGTTTTCGCCCTCGGCGACGTCTCCTCCCCGTATCAGCTCAAGCACGTCGCCAACCACGAGGCGCGTGTCGTGCAGCACAATCTGCTGTGCGACTGGGACGACACCGACGCGATGGCCGTCACCGACCATCGCTACGTGCCGTCCGCGGTGTTCACCGATCCGCAGATCGCCTCCGTCGGGCTGACCGAAAACCAGGCTATAGCACAGGGTTTCAAGATTTCGGTGAAGATCCAGGACTACGGTGACGTCGCCTACGGCTGGGCGTCGGAGGACACCACCGGGATCGTCAAGCTCATCGCCGAGCGCGGCACCGGGCGGCTGCTGGGCGCGCACATCATGGGCCATCAGGCCTCGTCGATCATCCAGCCGTTGATCCAGGCGATGAGCTTCGGGCTTACCGCGCCGCAGATGGCGCGCGGGCAGTACTGGATCCACCCGGCGCTGGCCGAGGTGGTGGAGAACGCGCTACTGGGTCTGCGCTGAGGTCAGCTTCAGCGCGGCCGAGCGGACGGCTTGTCGTCCTGACACTGGGGACACAGACCGTGCAGCGTCAGCCCCGCCGCCTCCGAGAGCGCGAACGAGCTGCCCGCCATCGCATGCTCGAGCGCCAGGCTCAGCCGGCGAGCGGGTACCTCGATGAGCGTGCCGCACTTCGTGCAGACCGCGTGGTGGTGCGGGGCGGTGGCCAGCCCGTAGGTCGTGACGCCGCCGTCGAGGGTCAGCGCGTGCAACACCCCCTGATCGACCAGGGTGGTCACCGTGCGGTAGACGGTGGCCACGTCCGGCGCCTGGGCCCCCGGGGGAAGGCACGCGCGCATCCGCTTGTCGATCTCGGCCACCGACAGGTGTCCGTTGACCGGTTCGAGCACCGCCAGCACCTGGATCCGGGAAGCCATCCGCCGCAGCCCGCGAGCACGCAACAGATCGCCGATCCTCTCGGTGACCGACGCGTCGAGCGCAGACGGCTTGGGCGTCACCGGTTCAGTGTCGCGCCGCGGCGCCGGGATCGCCAGCTTTCGCCACAATCACAGCTCCACGATTCTGCGATTCACTTGCATCTGGCGCGACGCGGAACTTACAGTCGTGCCGGTTGTTCACTGCCCGATACCGCAAGGACGCGCCGGAAGGACCCCAGTGGCCAGCACCGAGATCGCCCGGCGGCCGTCACGGACGACCAGGCTTCTCGGCGCGCTGACACCGGCGGAGTGGTGGCGCCTGGCCTCGATGCTGGCGGCCATCGTCGCGCTGCACCTGATCGGCTGGTTCACGCTGGTGTTGATCGTGGCGCCGGCGCAATACAGCCTGGGCGGCAAAGCTTTTGGCATTGGCATCGGATTGACCGCTTACACGCTGGGCATGCGGCATGCGTTTGACGCCGACCACATCGCCGCCATCGACAACACCACCCGCAAGCTGATGAACGATGGGCAGCGCCCGCTGGCCGTCGGCTTCTTCTTTTCGCTGGGCCATTCCACGGTGGTCTTCGGGTTGGCGGTGTTGCTGGCATGCGGGGTGAAGACGCTCGTCGGGCCGGTCAAGGACGACTCCTCGACGCTGCACCACTACACGGGGTTGATCGGCACCAGCGTCTCCGGTCTCTTCCTGTATGCGATCGCCCTTCTCAACGTCATCGTCCTGGTCGGCATCCTGCGGGTGTTCGCGCGGCTGCGCCGAGGCGAATACGACCCCGAGACGGACGGGGCCGAACTGGAGCGGCAACTGCAAAGCCGCGGACTGATGAACCGGCTGCTCGGCCGCCTCACCAAGTCGATCACCAAATCCTGGCACTGCTATCCCGTCGGGCTGTTGTTCGGGCTGGGTTTCGACACCGCCACCGAGATCGGGCTCCTGGTGCTGGCCGGCACCAGCGCCGCCGCCGGGCTGCCGTGGTACGCGATCATGTGCCTGCCGGTGCTGTTCACGGCCGGCATGTGCCTCCTGGACACCATCGACGGATCGTTCATGAATTTCGCCTACGGATGGGCCTTTTCCAATCCGGTGCGCAAGATCTACTACAACATCACCATCACCGCGCTGTCGGTGGCGGTCGCCCTGCTCATCGGGAGCGTCGAACTCCTCGTCCTTTTCGCCGACCAGTTCGGTTGGCGGGGCACGTTCTGGAACTGGATCGGCGGGCTGGACCTCAACGCGGTCGGCTACGTCGTCGTCGGCATGTTCGTCATCACGTGGGCGGTGGCCCTGCTCATCTGGCGCTACGGACGCATCGAAGACAGGTGGGGCCCCGCTGATCTCGGAACCGAAACCGCGACCTAGCCACCGATCCGGTCGATGAGAGGCTCACCGATCAGGGCCGTTCGGGTGTAGAACAGTGCTCATGGGCGCCCTCGCTTCAGCCCACCGGTCGGACGGACCCCGGGCACCGGTGATCCACGGTGCATGAGCTGTCGTTGTGCGAAGCGATCGCCGGTGTGGTCAAAGGCCACGCCGACGGCCGGCACGTCGACGTGGTGCGCGTGCGGGTCGGCGCGCTCCGCCAGGTGGTGCCGGAGTCGTTGTCCTTCTGCTGGACGCTGGTGCGGGACGCCGAGGACATGCCCGACGCCGAACTGGAACTCGAATGCGTCAGCGCCGAGGTGAAGTGCCGTGCGTGCGGCCGGCAATCCGAGATCGAATCGCCGTGGTCGATCTGGTGTCCGCGCTGCGACAGTTCCGACGTCGAAGTGCTGCGCGGCAACGAATTCTTGGTGACGTCATTGGACGTCTCGTGAACACGGGCCCCGCGGCGTCATCTGCATCGTCAGATGCCACATCGAAAGGTGTTGAGCATGGGTAGATTTCATCGGCACGACGACGGCACGGTGCACACCCACTCCCACGATCACCCGGCCCACGAGCACGACCACGGCGATCACAGTAGCTACCGGACCGGCGGCCAGCGCATCGATGTCCTGGAGGCGATCTTCGCCGAGAACGACCTGCTCGCCGAGACCAACCGGGCGGCGTTCGAGAGCAACGGGGTCCGCACCCTCAACCTGATGAGCTCTCCCGGATCGGGCAAGACCACGGTCCTGCAGGCGACGCTCGACGAACTCGGCGGCGAGCTCGCGATCGGGGTGATCGAGGGCGATATTGCCACCGATCTGGACGCGGCCAAGCTCAGCGGCCGCGGCGCCCAGGTGTCACTACTGAATACCAGCAACGGATTTGGCGGCGAATGCCATCTCGACGCTCCCATGGTCGGCCGGGCACTGGGGGGCCTCGACCTCCCCGTTCTGGACCTCGTCGTCATCGAGAACGTCGGCAATCTGGTCTGCCCGGCCGAGTTCGACGTCGGCGAGCACGCCAAGGCCATGGTCTATTCGGTGACCGAGGGCGAGGACAAGCCGCTGAAGTATCCGGTGATGTTCCGGTCGGTGGATGTGGTGCTCCTCAACAAAATCGACCTGGTGCCCCACCTCGACGTGGACGTCGACGCCTATATCGCCCATATCCGTGCAGTCAACGCGGCGGCGACGATCTTGCCGGTCAGTGCGCGCACCGGCGACGGGATGGGCGCCTGGTTCGGCTGGCTGCGGCACTTCGCCGCAGGCGACGCGTGAACGGCGCTCGTCCGAAGCGGTTCCGGGCCCCGCGCTCCTGCAAAGCGTTCGCAGGACAACCCGCCTCGCGTCAGCTGGCCTGGCTCGTCGAATCACCCAGGCGCACGGCGTCTTTCGGTGTTATGCAACGCGTGACTATTAGTGGCTGGGGCCGCACCGTTGACAACGCTCGATAGCGGGAGTAGACCCAAAAAATAGCGCTGCGCAAGTGGGCCGACGGTCGACTCCGGCGGCGCAGGAGCCTCAGCCCGGCTCCGGAAAGCTGCAGCATGCCAACGGAAGCAGCAGTCAAGGCAGAACAGACATTGATCCATGTTCTCTGGATCAACGCGGGCCTCAGTTGTGACGGTGATTCGGTGGCGTTGACTGCTGCCACCCAGCCCAGCGTCGAGGAAATCGCCTTGGGGGCCCTGCCCGGACTCCCCCAGGTCGCCGTGCACTGGCCCCTGATCGACTTCGAATGCGGACCCACCGGAGGCGCGGACGACTTCCTCGAGTGGTTCTTCAAGGCCGACCGCGGGGAGTTGGAACCTTTTGTGCTCGTCGTCGAGGGGTCCATCCCGAACGAGAAGATCAAAAACGAGGGGTACTGGTGCGGGTTCGGCAACGACCCGGCCACCGGCCAGCCGATGACCACCAGCGAGTGGCTGGACCGGCTGGCGCCCAAGGCCACCGCGATCGTGGCGGTCGGGACCTGCGCCACCTACGGGGGCATCCACGCGATGGCCGGCAATCCGACCGGGGCGATGGGAGTGCCGGACTATCTGGGCTGGGATTGGAAGAGCAAGGCGGGCATTCCGATCGTGTGCGTTCCCGGCTGCCCGATCCAGCCGGACAACCTCTCGGAGACTCTGACCTACCTGCTCTACATGGCGACCGGTCAGGCGCCGATGATCCCGCTCGACGACGCGCTGCGCCCCCAGTGGTTGTTCGGCGCCACCGTGCACGAGGGGTGCGACCGGGCCGGCTACTACGAGCAGGGCGACTTCGCCACCGAGTACGGTTCGCCGAAATGCATTGTCAAACTGGGCTGTTGGGGGCCGGTCGTGAAGTGCAACGTGCCCAAGCGGGGGTGGATCAACGGTGTCGGGGGTTGCCCCAACGTCGGTGGCATCTGCATTGGCTGCACCATGCCGGGGTTCCCCGACAAATTCATGCCGTTCATGGACGAACCGCCGGGCGGCAAGATCTCGAGCACCGCGTCGGGTTTGTACGGATCCGTGATTCGCAGTCTGAGGGGTATCACGGAACGCACCCTCGACAAAGAGCCGCGGTGGCGCCACAACGGCGACAAACTCACCACCGGAGCGCGCCGCACCTGGTAGGTCACCTACCGGGTGGGCGCGCTCCTTCCTCCAGTTCCAGACGAAGAGACGTCGACGCATCAGCCAACGCGGACAGCAGCCACAGCGGGAAGAAGTAGCGCGATGACAACCATCATTCCTGAACCCACCCACGCCACACGGGAACCCGGCCAATTGGTCGACATGGCCTGGGATCCCATCACCAGGATCGTGGGCAGCCTGGGCATCTACACCAAGATCGACTTCGAGAACAAAGAGGTCGTCGAGTGCCACAGCACCTCGTCGATCTTCCGGGGCTACTCGATCTTCATGAAGGGCAAGGACCCTCGCGACGCCCATTTCATCACCAGCCGCATCTGCGGCATCTGCGGCGACAACCACGCCACCTGCTCGTGCTACACGCAGAACATGGCCTATGGGGTCAAGCCTCCGCATCTGGGCGAGTGGATCGTCAACCTCGGTGAGGCAGCGGAATACATGTTCGACCACAACATCTTCCAGGAGAACCTGGTCGGCGTGGACTTCTGCGAAAAGATGGTCGCCGAGACCAATCCGAGTGTGCTCTCGCTGGCCGAGAAGACACCGGCACCGCATGCGGACGCGCACGGCTACAAGACGATCGCGGACATCATGCGTTCGCTCAACCCGTTCTCCGGTGAGTTCTATCGCGAAGCGCTCGTGGTCAGCCGGTGGACACGAGAGATGTTCTGCCTCATGGAGGGCCGGCACGTGCACCCCTCGACGCTGTACCCCGGCGGGGTCGGCACCGTCGCGACCGTCCAGCTGATGACCGACTACATGACCCGGCTGATGCGCTACGTCGAGTTCATGAAAAAAGTCGTGCCCATGCACGACGACCTGTTCGACTTCTTCTACACCGCACTGCCCGGTTACGAGAAGGTCGGGCTGCGCCGCACCCTGCTGGGCTGCTGGGGCTCCTTCCAGGACCCCGAAGTGTGCAACTTCGAATACAAGGACATGGAGCGCTGGGGTAACGCGATGTTCGTCACCCCGGGTGTGGTGGTCGACGGCAAACTGCTCACCCACTCGTTGGTGGACATCAACCTCGGCATCCGAATCCTTTTGGGCAGCTCGTATTACGACGACTGGACCGAGCAGGAGATGTTCGTCAAGACCGATCCGCTGGGTAACGCGATCGACCAGCGTCACCCATGGAACCAGCACACCAACCCGCACCCGCAGAAACGCGACCTGGAAGGCGGCAAATACAGCTGGGTGATGTCACCACGCTGGTTCGACGGCACGGACCACCTGGCCCTGGACACCGGCGGCGGCCCGCTGGCCCGGCTGTGGTCGACCGCCCTGGCCGGCCTGGTCGACATCGGCTACGTCAAAGCGACCGGCAACAGCGTCAAGATCAACCTGCCCAAGACGGCCCTCAAGGGGCCCGTCGAGTTGGAGTGGACGATCCCGAAATACGGCAGCAACACGATCGAACGCGATCGGGCGCGCACCTACTTCCAGGCCTATGCGGCGGCGTGCGCGTTGCACTTCTGCGAAAAGGCGCTCGAAGAGATCCGCGCCGGGCGCACCAAGACGTGGGAGCGCTTCGAGGTGCCCGACGAGGCCATCGGCTGCGGCTTCACCGAGGCGGTCCGCGGCGTGCTCAGCCACCACATGGTGATCCGGGACGGCAAGATCGCCAACTATCACCCGTATCCGCCCACACCCTGGAACGCCAACCCGCGCGATAGCTACGGCACCCCCGGACCGTATGAGGACGCGGTGCAGGGACAGCCGATCTTCGAGGAGAACGGCAGGGACAATTTCAAGGGAATCGACGTCATGCGCACGGTGCGCAGCTTCGATCCGTGCCTGCCGTGCGGTGTGCACATGTACCTGGGAAAGGGCAAGTCCCTGGACAGACTGCACACGCCAACCCAGTCACCCGTCGGGGAGTGACGATCGCAAGCGCGGCGGAGCCGGGCGCAGCGGGTCGGCACAGTAACGGAGGACGCATGGCCGATCGCCCGGAGAGTCCCGAGACCGACACGCACTGGCGCACAGCGGGCGATCGGATCCAGACACTGCTGGATTCTTGCGCGGCAGGTGGCACCGCCACCTACGACCGTGCGCAGCAACTGGTTCGCGAGGTGGTCGGGCTTTACGGCGCCGGGCTGGACCGGATCATGCGGATGGCCGCCGATCCCGGGCCGGCCGGGGGTCTGGCCGAGCGGCTGGCCGCCGACGACCTGGTGGCCAGCCTGCTCCTGGTGCACGGCCTGCATCCGCACGACATACGCCGCAGGGTCTCCGATGCGCTGGATCGGGTGCGGCCCTATCTGGGCTCGCATGGCGGGGACGTCGACCTGATCGACATCGTTCCCGGCGAGGGGCCCGGAGAAAGCACCGTGCGGCTCGCGTTTACCGGCAGCTGTAAGAGCTGCCCGTCGTCCGCGGTGACACTGGAGCTGGCCGTGCAGGACGCGGTCCGCGCGGCCGCCCCGGAGATCTCCTCGATCGAGGTGGTGGTCGCGGCGTCCGCCGACGCGTCCGGCGGAGTGATCCCCGCCGAATCGCTACTGGCGCATCTCCATTCGAACGGGCATGGGGCGACCGGCTGGCAGCCCATGCCCGAGCTGGCCGAGCTGGGCCCGGGTGAGGTCGGGGGTTACCGGGTCGACGGCACCACCATCGTGGCGTGCCGGGTCGGCGACCAGACGTTCGCCTACCGGGATCACTGCCCGGTGTGCGACGACTCTCTGGCCGGTTCGGAGCTGCATGGTCCGATGCTGCGCTGTGCGGGCTGCCGCACGGATTTCGACATCGTCCATGCGGGGGTCCATGCCGGAGCCGACGCCAGCGATGGGTCGGCGAACCACCTCGATCCGATTCCGCTGTTGACCCGCGACGGCCTGCCGTCGGTGGCATTGGGCGCCGACGTGATGGGTGCCCCGGCATGAGCACCCCCTACGACGTCCTGACCCGCATCAGAAGCGACCGGCGCGCCCCCGAGCCGGCGGGCGAGCGCTGCGAAATGTGCGCGGAGCTGATCGCCGACGAGCACCAGCACGTCGTCAATGTGGCTGCCCGGCAACTGATGTGCGTCTGTCGCGCCTGTTATCTGCTGTTCATCGACTCCCACGCGGAGCTGCGCTATCGGGCGGTGCCGGACCGGTATCTGTCGTTTCCCGACTTCGCGCTGGATCGCCGGGTGTGGGAGGCGCTGCAGATCCCGGTCGGGATCGCTTTCTTCTTCACCAACTCGGCGCTGGGGCACACCGTCGCGTTCTATCCGGGGCCGGCCGGGGCAACCGAGTCCGAGCTGGATATGGACGTGTGGGACACCATCCGCGGTGCCGACTCGCGGCTGGGCCTGCTGGCCGACGACGTGGAGGCGCTGCTCGTCCGGGTCGCCGATGGCCCCCAGGATGACGAATTATCGCGGCCGGAAAGCTATCTGGTCCCGATCGACGCCTGTTACGAATTCGTCGGGCGATTGCGCATGCTGTGGCGCGGCTTTGACGGCGGCCAGCAGGCACGCGAATTCATCGACGGCTTCTTCGACCTGCTCACCGCCCGCGCAGTGGAGGTGCCGCGATGAACGCTCCGCCGATGGATGTGAGCTTCGCGGTTCTGGACGTGACGGCCGAACCGTACACCGTCAGCCCGATCCTCACCGTCCGCGTCGGCGTCACCAGCAGCGGCCCTGCGGCATCCGATCCGGTGCACGCCATCGCCCTGCGTTGCCAGGTCAGGATCGAGCCGCTGCGCCGCTCGTACTCCGACGACGAAGCGGCCGGCCTGATGGACTTGTTCGGGGCCCGCGAACGCTGGGCGAACACCCAACGCACCTTCCTGTGGCAGCACTGCACCGCGATGGTGCCGGGATTCACCGGCAGCACGATCGCGACCCTGCCCCTGGACTGCACCTACGATTTCGAGGTCGCCGCCGCCAAATATCTGCACGCGCTGCGCGACGGCACGGTTCCGATCCAGTTCCTGTTCAGCGGAACGATTTTCGTAAACTCCGAACGCGGCTTCTCGGTTCAGCAGGTGCCGTGGGACCGCGAGGACCGCTACGACATGCCGGTGGGGGTCTGGCGGGATCTGATCGCGCAGCATTATCCCAACAGCGGCTGGATCCGG
>NZ_JAICZA010000243.1 GCF_025933915.1 Mycobacterium sp. | reverse complement strand
TCGTCGGCGCCGGAGCGGCGACCGGTGCCGGTGCCGCCGCGACCGCCGGCACGGCCGGCGCCGTCGCAAGCGGGATCCCGACGCTGATCGCGGTGACCGCGGCCGCCGCCCCACCGGCCGCGGCCGCGCCGATGGCGGCAATGACGACCGGCGCGAGCACCACCGCCATTTGGATCGCCAGCTGGATGAACGGCCAGAAGATCATCAGGGTGTGGAAGATGGCCCAGCCGAGCGCGGTCGACAGGGCCGGTGACAGTCCGAGCTGCCCGAAAAACGAGGCGAGGCTGTTGACCCACGGCACCGGCGGGAAGGGCCACCCACCGGGGTTGAGGTCCTTGGACACCGGCCACGCGAAGTTCTGGGTGTACTGCTGCAACCATTGGGTGAGCTGGTCCATCCAGGAGGGATAGGTTTTCTGCGGCGGCGGATCCGCGGCCGCGGTCGTCGCGTTGTTTGCCTCCGCGCCCGCCACCATGATCTGCGGCGCGGGTGTGGTCGGCGGAACCGCAGCCAGGGCGGATGCACTGACGGCCTGGTAGGTGGTCATCGTCGTGGCGGCCTGCACCCACATGCGCGCGTAATCGGCTTCGTTGACGGCGATGGGGATGGTGTTGATTCCGAAGAAATTCGTGGCGACCAGCGTCCCGTGAACCGCGTGGTTGGCCGCGAGCTCACCCAGCGTCGGCATGGCGGCCAGCGCGGCGGTGTAGGCGGTGGCCGCGGTCTCGTGCAGGCTGGCCGCGGCTGAGCTTTTCGCCGCGCTCTCCAGCAGCCAGGCCTGATAGGGGACGTGTGCGGCCACGTACTGATCGGCGCTGGGTCCGTCCCACGCCCCCGCCTGCACGGTGCCCAGTAGCCCGCTGAGTTCGGATGCCGCGGCCGCGTAATCGGTGCTCATCGACGACCATGCCGCCGATGCGGCCAGCAGCGGCGCGGGGCCGGGACCGCTGCTGAGCAACGTCGAGTGCACCTCGGGCGGAAACGCGGCCCAGATCGGGGCGGTCATCGTCGGGGGCCTTCGGGCAAGAACACGAATACCTCTTCGGTGAATCTCGTGGATGGGCTGGCGATGCTGACGATCAGAGGTCGGTTGCCGCCGTCGTTTAGTTCCCCGCCATTTCGTTCGGCGCCAACTTCGGGGAGTCTTTGCGCGCAGACGGGCCATGCGCAACGATGCAGGGATGCGGTGTGACGTTGCGCGTGAAGCGCTGTCGGCTCGATTGGACGGCGAGCGCCCCCAGGTGCTCGCGCAGCAGGTCGATGCCCACCTTGAATCGTGCCGCAGTTGCCGCTCCTGGCTGATCGGGGCGGCGGCGCAGACCCGTCGGCTGGCCTCGGTTGCTCCCGGCGAGGGACCCGACCTGGTCGACAAAATCATGGCCAGCGTCGGCGAGCAGCCCTCCGGACACCATGCCGGGATGCGCTGGTTGCGGTCGCACTACCGGCGGTGGGGATTGATTCTTGTGGGGCTCTTCCAGGTGGCGATCGCCGCCGCCCAGATCAGCGGGGTCGATTTCGGCATGGTGTCGGGTCACATGCACGGGGCGATGTCGGGCGAGCACTTGATGCATGAGTCCACCGCGTGGTTGCTGGCATTGGGTTTGGCGATGGTTGCTGCCGGTGTCTGGCCCGCCTCCGCGTCGGGGGTAGCGGCGATCACGGGTGTGTATTCCGTTGCGCTCCTTAGCTATGTTCTCGTGGATGCCTTCGCGGGACAGGTCACGGCCACCAGGATCGCCAGCCACATGCCCCTGCTGTTGGGCCTGGCATTCGCATTGCTGGTGGCGCGGGAGCGCGTGGGGTCGCACCGACGGCACGGCTCCGACGGCTCGGTCGACACCGACTATCCCGCCTGGGCGGCCGACGTCCCCAGCGGTCGACGGCGCGGGCATCTGCGGCCGATCAATCACACGGCCGTCGACCACGCCGCCTCGTCTACGACGACCCGTCGTAGGATCGGAACACCCGCGCAACTAAGGTGGTTGAGCATGATCGCGCCGAGCGACGACGAGGCGGTAACCGAGCTCGCGTTGTCCGCCGCACGCGGGAACGCACGAGCGCTCGAGGCGTTCATCAAAGCCACCCAGCAAGACGTGTGGCGGTTCGTCGCCTACCTGTCCGATGCGGGCAACGCCGACGATCTGACCCAGGAGACTTTCCTGCGCGCCATCGGCGCGGTCGAGCGGTTCTCCGGACGCTCGAGTGCCCGGACGTGGCTGCTCTCCATCGCGCGCCGGGTCGTGGCCGATCACATCCGCCACCTGCAGTCGCGGCCGCGCACTGCCCAGGGCACCGATCCCGAACACGTCGTGCGCGGCGACCGCCACGCCCGCGGATTCGAAGACCTGGTCGAGGTGACGACGATGATCGCCGGCCTCAACCCCGAACAGCGGGAAGCGCTTCTGCTCACCCAGTTGCTCGGGTTGCCCTACGCCGACGCCGCCGCGGTATGCGGCTGCCCGGTGGGCACCATCCGGTCCCGGGTCGCGCGCGCCCGCGATGCGCTGCTGGCCGACGGTGAGCGCAGCGACCTAACGGGCTAGCGCGACAACCCATTCGGCGGCCTCGGCCACGGTGCCGACGGCCGACACGCCGGCCGGTAGCGGTGGACGCGCCACCATCACCACCGCAACATTCAGCGCCGCAGCCGCATCCAGCTTCGCCCGCGTCATCTGTCCGCCGCTGTTCTTGGTGACCAGCGCGTCGATGCGGTGCTCACGCAACAGCGCGAATTCGTCGTCGTAGCGATACGGGCCGCGTGAGAGCACCAGCTGGTGATGACGCGGCAGCGAGGAGCTGTCCGGTTCGGTGACCGCCCGGATCAAAAACCACGCGTCGCTGTCAGCGAACGCCGCCGCTCCCGAGCGCCCCGTGGTGAGAAACACACGCGAATGGCCCTGCCGGGCAACGGTTTCGGCTGCATGGACATCCGATTCGACGACGGTGGCGGCGCCGGGGTCCCATGCCGGGCGCGCCAGGATCAGATGAGGGATCCGCAATTGGGCGCACGCGGCGGCGGCGTGTGCGGTCATGGTGGCCGCGAACGGGTGGGTGGCATCGACGACGGCGTCGATGCGTCCGTCGTGCAGCCAGCGCCGCAGGCCGTCCACGCCGCCGAAGCCGCCGATGCGCACGGCTCCGACCGGCAGGGCCGGATCCGGCACCCGGCCCGCCAAGGAGCTGATGACGTCGATGCGGGGGTGCAGGGCTTTCGCCAGTGCGCGCGCCTCGCCCGTGCCCCCTAGCAGCAAGACCCGCATCAATGCCTGCTCCCCCGGATCCGCCCGGCCGAATACAGGTAGCTGTCGGTGAATTCCCCTGCGGTCAGCACGTCGCCGACCACGACGATCGCGGTCTTGGTGATGTCCGCCTCGTGCATCTGATCGGCGATATCGGAGAGTGTGCCGCGCAACACCGTCTCCCGCGGCCAGCTTGCGAAAGCCACGACGGCGGCGGGTGTTTCGGGCCCGTAGCCGCCGTCGAGAAGCTGCGGGACGATGGCGTCGATCTGGGCGGCCGCCAAATGCAGGACCAGGGTGGCGCCGGATCGGGCGAGCGTAACCAGGTCTTCGCCGGGCGGCATCGCGGTGGACAGGGTCGCCACCCGCGTCAGCGTTACCGTCTGCGCAACCCCGGGAACGGTGAGCTCGCGTTTCAGGGTGGCCGCGGCGGCGGCGAAAGCCGGTACGCCGGGCACGATTTCGTAATCGATACCCAGCGTGTCGAGGCGGCGGCACTGCTCGGCCAGCGCGCTGTAGAGCGACGGGTCACCGGAGTGCAGCCGCGCCACGTCGTGCCCGGCGGCGTGCGCCTGGCTGAGTTCGGTGATGATCTGCTCCAACGTCAAGGGGCCGGTGTCAACGATTTTCGCGTCCTCCGGACAGAGACCGAGCAGGTCGTCCGGCATGATCGACCCGGCGTACAGGCACACGGGGCACGTTTGCAGAAGCCGTTGACCGCGGACCGTGATCAGGTCGGCGGCACCTGGGCCCGCCCCGATGAAATACACCGTCATTTGGTCACCGCCCACTGGGTGACCGGATAATGCGGGTGCCAGCCCGTGAAGGCACCCAACGCGGCGCCGTGATAGTGCTGGAAGCGTCGTAGCTTTCCGCCTAAACGCGTATACGCCTGTGTAAGAACGGCTTCCGACTCAGTGGTGACGACGTTGGCGACAAGCCGTCCGCCGGGGGGCAGGTTGTCGAGACAGGCGTCGAGCAGACCGGGCCGGGTCAGTCCGCCGCCGATGAAGATCGCCGCCGGCGGTTCGGCGCCATCGAAAGCGTCGGGCGCGTCGCCGCGTATGTCGATGCCGACGCCGGAAGCCGCGGCGTTGAATTCGAGGTTGTGACGGCGTCGTTCGTCGCGTTCGAAGGCGACCGCGGCGCAACCCCGTCCGCTGAGGCACCACTCGACGCTGATGCTGCCCGAACCCGCGCCGACGTCCCATAACCGCTCGCCGGGGCGCGGCGCCAGGGCCGCCAGCGTCACCGCGCGGATCCCCTGTTTGGTGATTTGGCCGTCGTGGGTGAACGCGTCGTCGGGCAGGGGCGAGACGCGTTCGTCGGGCAGGTAGCGCACAGCGATCACGTTGAGGTCGTCGATGTCTCGGGGCGCGCCGTCGGCCCAGTCGCGGGCGGTGCCGTCGCGGCGGTGTTCGTCTGGGCCGCCAAGTCTTTCGAGAACGGTGACCTGCGAATCACCGCGGCCATGTGCGTTGAGAAGCGCGGCCAGCTCGCCGGGTGTGGATTTGCTGTGCGATAGCACGATCGCTTGGCCGCCGCGGCGCACGGCGGTGTGCGGCTGCCCGGTGACGAGGCTGATCACGTCGGTGTCGTGGACGCTCCAGCCCATCCGCGCGCACGCCAGCGTCACCGAGGACACGTGCGGCAGCACCCGCACCTTCTCGGGGCCGTACAGCCGGATC
>NZ_JAICZA010000200.1 GCF_025933915.1 Mycobacterium sp. | reverse complement strand
GGCGAGACGGTCGGCGAGCATCCGCTGGCGCCCAACGGACAGCGCATCGAGTTTGGTGCGGTCGACCTTGCCGTTGGCGTTGACGGGAAGCGGCTCGTCCCAGAACACAAGCTCTTCGGGCAGCTTGTATTTCGGCAGTCCATCCCCGACGAGGGCCCGGGTCACCTCCGCGAGCGAGATCTGGATGCCGGGTTCGAGTACAACTGCCATCGCCAGTCGCTCACCGGTGGTGGCGTCGGGGACGGAGTAGGCGGCACACTCGCGCACCCCACCCATCCTCGCGACGGCTTCCTCGACTTCGGCGGCCGGGATCTTCAGCCCGTTGCGAATCACGATGTCCTTGATCCGACCGATGATCCGAACCCGGCCGTCGACAACGTCTGCCACATCGCCGGTGCGGAACCACTCACCCTCGAACGCGAGCTCGTCGTCGTCGGCATCGGTGTAACCGAGGAACGTGTGTGGACCCTTGATGCAGCACTCGGTGGGGTCGGCCACGGACCCGACGCGCACATCGACCTCGCCCAGCGCCACGCCGTCGTCGGCGTGGCGTGTGTCTCGAGATTCGGTCCGCAAACCGGACGTGCTGACCGGGATCTCCGAAGACCCGTAGGCGCGCATGACGACGATGCCGAATTCGTCTTCGATGCGTTCGACGATCCGCCGATCCAGCATCGTGCCGCCCAGGTACACCCCGCGTAACGGGACGACGGCGTCGCGCGCCACCGTCTGGTCGAGTATCCGGTCCAGCAGCCGGTCCGGGCCGCCGTACCAGGTGGCGCCCGACGTGACCAGGAGGTCGCAGGTCGCCGCCGGGTCCCAGCGGTCTTCGAGAATCACCGGTATTGCCAGCATCGGGCCTATGAACAGGGCCTGCAGGACCCCGGTGACCGACGCGAGCGGACTGATCAAGAAGATCCGGTCGCCCGAACCCAGGCCCGCCGCCGCGATGTAGTTCGCCGACGCCTTGGCCAACGTGCTCAGCGAGTGGATCACGCCCTTGGGCCGAGCGGTGGTGCCCGAGGTGTAAAGCACAAAGCACGGCTCATCTGCCGGCCGCACCGGGTGTGGGGGCTGGTCAGCGCGCATTTGGTCATCGCCACCGAGTTCGATCCACTGACAACGCAGCGCCAGTTCCGGCTCGGTGATCTCCGACCAGTTCGGCGCCGCACCGAATCGTGCACCGGTGCGGGTGAGGATGTCGGCGAGCTGCGCGACCCCCGCACTGCGCGGCACGAGCAGCACCACCGCATCGACCCGTAGCGCCGCGTGGATCGCGACCACCGAGTCCACGTCGTTACCGACTACCAGGACTATCGCTGCGCCCGGAGCAACGCCGGCACCGACCATCGCCTGGGCGGCAGAGTCGATGCGCTTGTCCAGTTCGCCGTAGGTCAGTTTGGTTCCTCGATCCGCCACGGCGAGCCGAGTCGCATGCCGCGCCGCGGTGGACCGCACGACGTCGATCGGCTCCGCCGTCCAGAAACCGGCCGCGCGGTAGCGGGGCCGCATTTCTTCGGCTCGCCGGTGCGCATGCCGGAGCAACTCCGTCGGGCCAGTCATGGTCTCCTCCGATGCGAATGATCGTTCTCGATTAGGTAAATGTAACCTCTCTCCCATGCATGCAATGACTTTCGACAACCAGGTAGCCATCGTCACTGGGGCCGGCGGCGGACTCGGCCGCTGCCATGCCCTGGAGCTCGCCCGGCGCGGCGCGCGGGTCGTGGTCAACGACCTGGGCAGTTCGGTGGACGGCAGCGGTGCGTCGACGTCGGCGGCCCAAGCCGTGGTCGACGAGATCACCGCCGTCGGGGGCACCGCCGTTGCCAACGGTGACTCGGTGGCCACCGAGGAGGGCGGCGCGGCGATCGTGGCGGCCGCGATGGACGCCTTCGGCCAGGTCGATGTGCTGGTGAACAACGCGGGGATTCTGCGCGACGCCGCGTTCAAGAACATGACCGTCGAGCAGGTCGACGCCGTCATCGCCGTGCACCTGAACGGTGCCTTCAACGTCACTCGGGCGGTGTGGCCGGTCATGCGGGAACGGAATTACGGCAGAATCGTTCAAACCACCTCGGGCACCGGCCTTTTCGGAAATTTCGGCCAGGCCAACTACGGCGCCGCGAAGATGGGCCTGGTCGGCATGATGCACGTCCTCGCAATCGAAGGCGCCCGCAACGGCATCGCCGTCAACGCCATCGCCCCCATCGCGCGGACCCGCATGACCGAAAACATCATGGGCGACGCCGGTAAGGCCATGCATCCTGAGCTCGTCACCCCTGTTGTCGTCTATCTGTGTCATCGGTCCTGCGACCGCACCGCGCACATCTACTCGGTGGGCGCGGGCAAAGTGTCACGGGTGTTCATCGGTGTCACCAAGGGGATCGAGGACACGGCGCTGACCGCGGAGGCGGTGGCATCGTCGATCGACGAGATCGACGACAGCGCCACGTTCACCATTCGCGGCGGACCGACCGCAGGCTGACGCGCCGGAGGTCAGCGACCGAGGAACTTGGGCTTTCGGCGTTCGGCGAAGGACGCGAGGCCTTCCTGCAGGTCCGCCGTCCGCGACACCACCTCCTGCGCCCAGGCCTCCTGCTCGAATGCGCGGTGCCGATCCGACTCCGACGACACGGACAGCAGGCGCTTGGTCAGCGTCAGCATCACCGTCGGCCCCGCGGCCAAGCGTCCCGCGAGTTCCTCGGCGACCGCGTCGGTCTCGTCCGGTGCGGTCACGCGGTTGACCAGGCCGAGCCTTTCGCACGCGATCGCGTCGACCGGCTCACCGAGCATCAGCAGTTCGGTCGCTTTGCGCAGGCCGACGATTCTCGTCAGGAGATGGATGGCACCGGAATCCGGCAGGATCCCGCGATGCACGAATGCCTCGACAAGCCTTGCCTCCGTTGACATGACGACCAGGTCGCACGCCAGAACCAGGCTCGCGCCCGCCCCCGCGGCTGTGCCCTTGACCGCCGCGATCACCGGCTTGTCACAGTCGAGGACAGCGGCGACCAGCCGCTGCCAGCCCTGCTGAAGCATCCTGGCGATGTCGCCCGGGCGCTTCTGCATGGGCTCGACCACGCCCCCGGCGTCCGCCGGTTGCGGTGCCAGTCCAGCCCCGGCGCAGAAGTGCCGATTACCGCTGGCGCTCAAGAGCACCGAGCGGACGGCGGGGTTGTCATTGGCCTGCACGAAGGCCTCGGTGAGCGCGTCACGTGCCAACGGCGACAACGAATTTCCCGCTTCCGGGCGATCTATTGTCACCCGCGCAACGCCGTCATCGCCGATCGCGCACACGATTCCGGATGCTTCATCTGACATCTCGCTCACCCCTGCGTTAACGGCGTTTCCGTTTTTCGGGTATCTTAATTTCCACCTTGTCCGGGCTACGACGCGGGCCACAACGAGGAGGCAATCCGATGGGGCAGACCGGTCTGATCACCGACGAGGGATTGGCCAGGTTGCGGGCTACCATCGGCATCGCCGTCCCGCACACCCAGCCGCCGCACTACTACCGCCCCAACGAAGACACGTTTCGTCACGTCGCCGAAAGCTACGGTGACGCCAACCCTTTGTGGGCGGATCCGAAATATGCCGCGAAGTCTGTATGGGGAGAGTCTGTTGCCCCACCCGCCCTCGTCGGCGGCGACACGCTGATCGGAGAGGACGAGGTCACAACCCTCTCGGACGAGGACCGCGCGCTGACCAAGGGCGACCCACTGCGCGGGGTACATGCCTTCTACGCCTCATCGGCTCGGGAGTGGTGGGCGCCGCTGCAAGCCAACCACCGGGTTTTCAGGCGCAACGCCCTGGTGGCCGCGCTCGACAAGAGCAGCAAATTTGCCGACCGCGCCATCCACGAGTGGTCCGCCCAGGTGTTTCGCGACGACGAGGGCACGATCCTGGGCGGCCAGTACCGCAACATGATTCGTACCGAGCGCAGCAAGGCGCGCGACCGAAAGAAATACGATGCCGTCGAACTCAAGACGTGGACCGCCGACGAGATTGCCGAGCTCGACGAGCGCTATGCGCGCGAAAGCCCGCGCGGGGCCGACCCGCGGTGGTGGGAAGACGTCAACGAGGGTGACGAGGTGGGGCCGCTGACAAAGGGGCCGCTGACGGTTACCGACATGGTCTGCTGGCACGTTGGCATGGGCACCGGAATGTACGGCGTGCGCCCGCTGAAATTGGCGTGGCGCAACCGGCAGCGCATTCCCCGTTTCTACACACCAAACGAATACGGCGTTCCCGATGCCCAGCAGCGGGTGCACTGGGAGCCGGATGCCGCGCGCAACGCGGGCAATCCCACCACGTTCGACTATGGCCGCATGCGCGAGACGTGGCTGATCCACTTATGCACGGACTGGATGGGTGACGACGCCTGGCTGTGGAAGCTCGATTGCGAGTTTCGTCTGTTCAACTACGTCGGCGACGTCCATACCGTGACCGGCACCGTGGTCCGCAAGTACCTCGCCGACGGCGACCGGCCCGCCGTCGATCTCGAGCTCGCGGCAACCAACCACCGCGGCCAGATCACCGCGCCGGGACACGCCACCATCTTGTTGCCCAGCCGCGACCGAGGACCCGTGCGCCTGCCCGATCCACCGGGCGGTGCGGCCAATCTGAGCGAGCTGCTGACCGCCGTCACGGAACAATTCGCCGAGCGCTGAGCCCATGAGTTACCGCAGTGTCCCTGGCCTCCTGGCCGAACATCAAGGCCCGATCCTGCGGCTGACCCTCGACCGCGCCGATCGCCGTAACGCCGTCAACGACGTCATGCTCGACGCGATGATCGGCCATCTGGCCGACGCCGGCATCGACGAATCGGTACGGGTCATCCGGATCGACGCCAACGGTCCGAACTTCTGCGCGGGCGCGGACTTGATCGCCAACAACGCGAAATCCGAACGGAAACCACGCGTGGGCAGCACCCAGCGGCGCCTGCCGAACAAGGCCAACCGGCTGATCCCGTTGATGCTCGAGACGCAGGTGCCCATCGTCGCCGTGGTCCGTGGTTGGGCGACCGGTCTGGGCTTCCACATCGCGCTGGCATCAGACTTCTGCGTCGCCGCCGACGACGCCCGGTTCTGGGAACCCTTCATGGCGCGCGGCTTCACCCCCGACAGCGGCGCGGCCTGGTTGCTGCCACGGCTCATCGGAATGGTGCGCACCAGGCAACTGCTGATGCTGGGTCAGGAGATCACCGGAGCCATGGCGGCCGACTGGGGCATCATCCATCGCGCCTGGGCTTCCGATGAATTGACCTCGGCTGCAGAACAACTCGTCAGACAACTCGGTGAAGCGCCCACGGTTTCACTCGGGCTCACCAAGTGGCTGTTGCACAGCGGCAATGGACTCGACCTTGACCGCCATCTTCAGAACGAGGCCTTGGCGCTCGAATTATCCAGCCGGAGCGAGGATTTCAAAGAGGGTCTGGCGGCCTTCCGCGACAAACGACCCGCAGAATTCACGGGCCGCTGAAAAGTATTGACAAAATCATGACACAACTGCCGATCACCCAGGACACGCCGGTCGACGATGCAGTCGCGATCGTGCGGCAGTGGATCGACGCCGAGGTTCCCGCCGCATGGCGATCTGCCGCGGCCGAGGGGCCCGCGGCGCTACGGGCGGTACGCACCCCGGCCGACTACCGCCGGTGGTATCCGAAATTCGCTCGGACGGGTCTGGTGGCGCCCACGTGGCTACCCGACCACGGTGGCCTGGGCATCGGCAACGATGTTGTGCGCGCCGTCGAGGGCGCACTTTCGCCGCTGCGCCTTTCTCGGCTCAACCCGTTGGGGCTCAATAACGCCGCCGCCGCACTGTTCGGTCACGGGACAGAGGAGCAACGCCGGCGTTTCCTCCCGCCGATCGTGCGAAACGAGGAGAAGTGGTGCCAGTTGTTCAGCGAGCCGGGCGCGGGCTCGGATCTCGCATCACTAGCCACGAGGGCCGTGCGGGACGGCTCGGAAGAAGGCGCAGACTGGGTGATCTCCGGCCAGAAAGTGTGGACCACGTGGGCCGATGAGGCCGATTTCGCGATCCTGCTGGCGCGGACGGATCCCGATCAGCCCAAACACAAGGGCATCACGTACTTCCTGCTCGACATGCACCAGCCGGGTGTCGAGGTGCGGCCGCTCCGCCAGATCACCGGTGAGGCCGAATTCAACGAGGTCTTCCTCGACGGGGCGCGGGTGCCCGATGCCCATCGCGTCGGCGAGGTCAATGACGGCTGGCGCGTCAGCGCATCGACGTTGTCCAGTGAGCGGCAGATGGTTTCAGGATCCGGCTCGGGTGGCATGGGCCGCCTCGGGGGGTCCAGTTCCGAACGTCTGATCACTCTGGCCAAGGAAACCGGACGGTGGGCCGATCCCGTCATCCGGAACAAGGTCATGCATCTTTGGGCACAGGAGCAGATCCGGGGATGGACGAACGCCCGGGTACGCGACGCATTGACGGCCGGTCAGTCGCCGGGAGCGGCCTCGTCGATCGGAAAAGTGCACCAGGCCACGCTGAACCAGCAGATCCAGGACCTCATGGTCGATCTGCTGGGTACGGAGGCGATCGCGTGGCCCGCCACCGACGATCCGGACGCGCTGCCCCGGGACGTCCAGGGGATGATGCGCAGCCTCGCCAACGGGACCGAGGGCGGCACCACCGACATCAACAAGAACATCCTCGGCGAGCGCGTCCTCGGGTTACCCAGAGAGCCTGATCCGTGGAAAGGCAAGCCCTGGAAGGATATCCCCCGTTCATGAGGGTCTATGAACGTTTGAACGTGTCCACGTCCGACGGGATCGGCTGGCTGGTTCTCAACAGGCCCGACGACGGCAACGCCTTCGACGCCCTGATGCTCG
>NZ_JAICZA010000302.1 GCF_025933915.1 Mycobacterium sp. | reverse complement strand
TTTTGGGTCCAGGCGTAGCAGGGTGCAGAAGGCCTGGGCGAGCACGACCAGGGTGACGTGGCGGTGCCAGCCGGTGAAGGAACGGCCTTCGAAGTGGTCCAGGCCGAGGCCGGTCTTCAACTCCCGGTAGTCGTGTTCGATTGTTGAGCGTCATTCCTATTGCCGATGATCGGGCCGGTTGGCGTCAGTCGGGTTGCCGATGACGGTTTGATCTTGTGTGTGCTGTCGGCCGTGGTGGTCGGCTTCGTCACTGTGCCGGGATCGGGAGAATCCTGCCGACGAACATGACAACGGCCCTCCCGCGTCTTGTCGTGGAGGACCGTCGCGGGAGGGCCGTGCTGATGCGCGGAGGCACCGTTGGTGACGGTAGAGGCGGATCCGGTTGGCGTCGAGTCGCGGTTGACGGCCGGGCGGGTTGACTGCCCTGGTTGTTCGGGTGTGCTGCGTCCGTGGGGGTGGGCCCGGGCTCGCCGGGTGCATGGGATCGGCGGGGTGTTACGGCCCCGCCGCGGTCGTTGCGGCGGGTGTCTGGTGACGCATGTGCTGCTGCCGGTGACGGTGTTGCTGCGGCGGGCGTATGCGGCTGAGGTGATCGGCGCGGCGCTGCTGGCCCGCGCCGGCGGGCACGGGCACCGGCGGATCGGGGCGGCGCTGGGGATTCCGGCGGCGACGGTGCGGGGCTGGCTGCGGGTGGCCGGTGGCCGGCTGGAAGCGGTCCGGGTGCGGCTGTGGCAGGTGGCCCGCCGTGCTGGTGTGGACATCGCCGTGCCGCAGGCGCTGGGTTGCGGGTGGCGGGATCTGCTGGCCGCGTTGGGTGCGGCGACCGCGGCGGTGACGGGCCGGTTCGGGCTGTTCGGGGTGCTCGGCGCGGTGACGGCGTGGCAGGTAGCGGTGGCGTGCTCCGGTGGTCGGCTCCTGGCGCCGGGGTGGCCCCCACCCGGTGGGTGGTGATCGGCAACACGAGTTGCCCCTGACGTTGCGGGCGGTTGATCGGCGAACCTCGCGGGGTCACGCCCGCGCCGGTCCCGGCGTGGGTGTTTTCCTGACCGAATCGAGGTTGTGGTGTCCACACACGAGGACGACGAGGTGGCCCGGCGGGCGCGGGCGCAGCAGGTGGCGTTGTTCCGATACCAGTTGATCTGCCCTGCCCTGGATCCGGGATTGTCGGCCAAGGCCCGCGGCCGGGTGGTCCGCTCGATTGCCGCGGGCACTCATACCGGCCCGTTCGGCGGGCAGTGCTGCTACTCGCGGGACACGTTGGACCGGTGGATCCGCCGCTACCGCGTCGGAGGGTTCGACGCGCTCACCCCATCGATCCGTCAGCCCGGCGCCCGGATCGACACCACCGCGCTGGAGTTGGCGGTCGCGTTGAAACGGGAGAATCCCGAGCGCACCACCGCGCAGGTCGCGCGGATCCTGCGCGCCTCGTCCGGGTGGGCGCCCTCGGAATCGACGCTGTTGCGCCTGTTCCACCGCCGCGAGTTGATGGGTCCGGCCGCCGGCGACCAGCCGGCCGTGTTCGGCCGTTTCGAGGCGGCCGTGCCGAATGAACGCTGGGTCGGCGATGCTCTGCACGGGCCCAGGATCGCCGGCCGCAAAACCTACCTCTTCGCGTTTTTGGACGACCATTCACGTCTCGCGGCAGGCTACCGGTTCGGGTTCGCCGAAGACACCGTGCGTCTCGCGGCCGCGCTGCAACCCGCCCTCGCCGCGCGGGGCGTCCCGGCGAGCGTGTATGTCGACAACGGCAGCGCCTACGTGGACTCGTGGCTGCTGCGCGCATGCGGCAAGCTCGGTATCCGGCTGATCCACTCCACCCCGCACCGCCCGCAAGGCCGCGGCAAGATCGAACGCTGGTTCCGCGGTGTCCGTGAGCAGTTCCTCGTCGAGGTCACCGACAGCAGCGCCGAGCAACTCGCCGAGCAGGGACTGTCACCGGCGGCGGCGTTGCTGGAGCTCAACGCCCTGTTCACCGCCTGGGTCGAATCGGTCTACCACCACCGGGTGCACTCCGAAACCGGCCAGACGCCGTTACAGCGCTGGGACGACGGCTGGCAGGCCACCGGGCACGGCCCGGCCATGGCCTCGGCCGACGCGTTGACCGAGGCGTTCCTGTGGTCACAATGGCGGGTCGTCACCAAAACCGCGACGGTGTCGCTGCACGGCAACACCTACCAGGTCGAACCGGCACTGGTCGGGCGCAAGGTCGAGCTGGTGTTCTCCCCGTTCAACCTCGAAGTCATCACCGTGCGCTACCAGAACGCCGACTACGGCCGGGCGATGCCCCACCGCATCACCCGCCACACC
>NZ_JAICZA010000042.1 GCF_025933915.1 Mycobacterium sp. | reverse complement strand
TTGGCCGATCGGCAGTTCGACGAATTCATCGCCAACGGTCAGTGCGAGTTCCTCAGCGAGTACGCGAAGCCCTTCGCGACACTGGCGATCGCCGATCTGCTCGGAGTCCCCGACGAGGACCGCGCGGAGATCCGCCGCAATCTCGGGGCCGGCAATGCGCCGGGCGCCAGGGTGGGCGCGCTGGATCACGAACCGGTGGGCAGCAACCCGTTGCAGTACCTTGACGATCTGTTCAGCGCCTACATCACCGACCGGCGACAGCGACCCCGCAAAGACGTGCTGACCGGCCTGGCCACGGCCACGTATCCCGATGGCTCCATCCCGCCGCTATTGGAGGTCGTCCGGCCGGCGACGTTCCTGTTCGCGGCCGGGCAGGAGACCGTGACCAAACTGCTCAGCTCGGCGGTGCAGATCCTCGGCGATGACCCCGAGCTGCAAGAGCGGCTGCGTTCAGATCGAAGCTTGATCGGCACGTTCATCGAAGAGGCGCTGCGCATACAGAGCCCGACCAAGGTCGACTTTCGCCTGGCGCGTAAGACCACCACCCTGGGTGGGGTACACATCCCGGCCGGCACCGTCATCATGTTGTGCCTGGGAGCCGCCAACCGTGATCCGCGAAAGTTCGAGAATCCCAACGAATTCCAGGTCGACCGGAAGAACGTTCGCGAGCACATCGCCTTCGGTCGCGGAATCCACACGTGCGCGGGTGCGCCGCTGGCCCGCGTGGAAGGACACGTCACCGTCAACCGCCTCCTGGACCGAACGCGCGAATTCAGACTCAGTGAGGCCAAGCACGGTCTGCCTTCCAGCCGCGAGTACCGCTACGAGTCCACGTTCTTGCTGCGCGGGCTGACGGAGTTGCACATCGAGTTCACCGCGGCCGAATGACCGTTAGTCGTCGGCCAGATCGGGGGCCACTTGCCCTTGTACGGGGGCAGGCCGAACGTCGCTTTGTGCAACGGGAAGAACGGTGAGTCCCGGGTGACCAGCTCGCCGTTGGAGTCCCACAGCGCGCGGATGGTGGCCACCGCCTCCTCGAAGCGCGCCACCGGCTTCGACCAGTCGACGCCGTAGGGCACATTGCTTTCCCGCTCGCCGGTTCCGATGCCGAGCAACCGCCCTGCCTCGGGTGAGCAGGTGCAGAGAGGCGACCGCCTGGGCGGTGACGGCGGGATTGCGCCTGCCGGTGTCGGTCACGGCCGGCCATCGCTTGCGCTTCCTTCGGGCCGCCGCCCTGAGGCTAGCCGATCGGCTACCCGGACGACAGATGATCAATTCCCGTTGATCAATGTCCTCCCGTGGGTTACCCGAGCACGGGAAGCAAGAGCCGCGACGACGAGCGCACCGTGTTCAGGCTGGAGGTGCCGACGCCGGCATGCCGGAAGTTCATGATCGCCGGCGTCGACGGGTCCTGGTCATCGCTGGTGAGCGTCAGGCGAATGCGATGGCCCGCCTTCAACCGGCGGGCGTTGGGAACCAACGGGATTCGGTACTTGACATCCTCGCCCAGCGGCACGGCTTGCGGGTTACGGCAGGGTAGCACCGGCGCACCGGGCCGACTGGCCGCTTCGTCGACCTCGCGCAAGCTGGCGCGCAACCAGCCCGACGTCACGTCGATCGCTTCCCCGTCAGGCGCCACGTCGTGCACCGTGGCCATCCACGCGGTATCGATCGCCGTCGCCGAGGCAACCAGCCGCAGCTCGACATCGCCGACCACATCGACATCCTGGCTTAGCGGCGCGCTGGTCCATGCCAACATCGACGGCGGATCGATCTCGCTGGCTTTGATGCGGCCCAGGCCTGATCCCAACACCATGAATTCGCGACCGCCCGGCTCCCCCTCGTCCGCATCCAAAACGCCATCGGTGCGCAGGGCCAGCTCGCGATGCGGGGCTTGCGAGGGCGGCCAGGAGTCGGCAGTTCGCCACTCGTTGGCGCCCGGCAGGAAGTAGCGGATCGGCGGCCCCTCGGTGATCCCGGTGTCGCGCCCCTTCAGCCAATGGTCGTACCAGGCCAGCGCCTCGGTGTGCATGCTTTCCCATGGCCACGTCAGCCCGAACTCGCCGAGCATGCCCATCCGCACACACCCGTTGCCCGACAGCCCCTTCCAGGTTGCGAACGTCGAAGGCAGGTGTAACGGCACATTCTGCCAATCACACCCCAGGTAGACCGGTATGTCGATTTCCTTGAGCAGTGGCAGCAGGTTTCGCTCATCCCACCACTCGTCGCGCGTCGGGTGCTTGACCACCGCCTCCTGCCATAGTTCGTCCCACGGATGGGGATTGTGCGGCAGCCTGAGCAGTTGGCGCAGCATGGTGACCGCCGCCTCGCCGTTCATGGTCTCGAATTTCTTGTGCACCCTCGGGCTGTTGAGCACGCGCCGCGCCAATCCGATTGGCTTGCTGCGCCACAGCTTGTCGCTGCGGTCGGCAGTCAGGCCCATCGTGGCGAGAAACGGTGTGATGAAAGACGAACTCAACAGCCCGTGGTGGTTGGCGCCCTCGTACAGGTCGCTGGTCACGGCCAGGGGAAAGATCGCTTTGAGGTGAGGCGGCCGCTCGACGGCCGCCTCGAGTTGGGTCATCGCGAAGTAGCTGATGCCGATCATTCCGACGTTCCCGTCGCACCACGGCTGAGCCGCGATCCACTCCACCAAGTCGTGCACATCCCGGCGCTCCTGCGCGTCGAAGAAGTTGAAGGAGCCCTCGGAGCCGCAGGTGCCGCGGAGGTTGGCGATGACGTGCACGTAGCCGCGTGGCACCCAGAAGTCGGTCCTGCCGGCCTCGATGAACCCCGCGGGCGCGCCGAGATCCTGCATCTGCCGCGGATATGGCGAGGCTGCCAGCAGCGCCGGGAAGCGGCCGTCGGCATCGGGCCGGTGAATGTCGGCCAAAAGTGTTGTGCCGTCGCGCATTGCGATCGCGGTGTTGATGTCGGTGCGTGACGTGTACTGCGGCTCGCTGAGATTCCGGTATTCCCGGCCCGTGGTCTGCGGGCCGTTGAGCGGTGTCATAGTTTCACGCTACGTTGAGATTAGTCTCAACGCAAGATGAAACTTCGGGTATGGTGAGGCGGTGCCGACGCGATCGATCGCCCCGGGTCCGCGCGACGAGCGCGGTGTGCTGGCGGCGCGCATCCTGGCCGCCGCTCGCGACCAATTCGCCGAACATGGCTGGGCCGGAACGGCAATTCGGGCCGTCGCCCGGACCGCGGACGTCGACCCGGCGCTCATCTACCACTACTTCGGCTCGAAGGAGGGCCTGCTTGATGCCGCCACCACTCCGCCTCAGAAATGGCTCGACGCGGTGGCCGCGACGTGGGCGACGCCCAAGGCCGACCTCGGCCGGCAATTGATCCGCACCGTGCTGGACACCTGGACCGACGAAGAGGTCGGTCCGATCCTGCGCGCGGTGCTGCTGACCGCCGCCCATGAAGACAAGACCCGGGAGAAGCTGCGGCTGATCGTGGAGCGAGGTCTGATCGGCGGGTCCACCCTGGGGGCCGACGAGGACGAACGACTCCGGCGCAGCGGGCTGATCGCCACCCAGCTGATCGGCTTCGCGTTGTTGCGCTACGTCTGGAAGATGGAGCCGATCGCGTCCATGTCCGAGGACCAGGTGGTGGCGGCGATGGCGCCGAACCTACAGCGCTATGTCGAGGGCGACATCTCGTAGGAGATAACGCAACTCGGGGTGACCAACTGCGACAATGGCCGAATGCGTCTTTTGCGCCCGGTCCGTGCGCTCGCGATCGTCGCGGGCCTGGTCGCGGTCTCCGGCATTGGGACCGCCCAGGCCGGCCCCGACGTGCCGCCGGTCAGCGACGCCGCGCAAGCTGCCGGATTCGTCGACATCCGCAACGTGGTTCCCGACGCCGTCGTCGACCTGCGCTACGCGACGACCAACAACTTCACCCATACGCAGTTGTATCCATCCGACGCTAGATGCCTTGTGCACCAATCGATGGCGCCCGGCCTCGCGGCGGCCGCCGGCGCGCTGCGCCCGCAGGGCCACCTGTTGGTCTTCTGGGACTGCTATCGGCCGCACGACGTCCAGGTCAAGATGTTCGCCCTGGTCCCCAACCCCGCCTGGGTGGCACGACCGGGCCCGTATGCGCGCAGCCACGAGTCGGGGCGCTCGGTCGATGTGACCTTCACGACGGCGCAACAGCCGTGCCCATCGGGGCAACGCGCAGGCGGGCTGTGCCTGGCCGACATGGGCACCGACTTCGACGACTTCACCCCTCGGGCAACGGCTTTCAACACTCAGGGCATCAGCGCCGATGCTCGGGCGAATCGAGCCGCGTTGCGCAATGCCATGAACTATGGCGGCCTGAAGGTGTATTCGGGCGAGTGGTGGCATTTCGACGGTCCCGGGGCCGGTGTCGACCAGCCGATTCTCAACGTTCCCCTCGACTAGCGTCTCGCATACTGAGACATGAGTTTCATGATATGACTCATCCGGTAGGGTGGCGTCATGAACGACCGGGCCAGTTATACGCACGGGCACCACGAATCCGTACTGCGCAGTCACCGGCGACGCACCGCGGAGGACTCGGCGGCTTACCTACTGCCACACCTGAAGCCGGGCTTCTCGGTGTTGGACGTCGGTTGCGGACCCGGCACCATCACCGCTGACCTCGCCGCGCGCGTCGCACCCGGATCCGTCACCGCCGTCGACCAGGTCGCCGACGTCCTGGGCGAGGCCCGCACCGAGGTTCAGCAGCGCAACCTGTCCAATGTCTCGTTCGGGACCGCCGATGTGCACAACCTCGAATTTCCCGACGACGCATTCGATGTCGTCCACGCGCACCAGGTGCTACAGCACGTGGCCGATCCGGTGCGCGCCCTGCGCGAGATGCGGCGCGTCTGCGCGCCGGGTGGCGTCGTGGCGGTCCGCGACGCCGACTACGCGGGATTCATCTGGTACCCGCAGCTTCCCGCACTCGACCTGTGGCGAGACCTCTACCGACGGGTCGCGCGCGCCAATTGCGGCGAGCCGGACGCGGGCAGGCGTCTGCTGTCCTGGGCGCAGCAAGCGGGATTCGACGACATCACGCCCACCGGCAGCCTGTGGTGCTACGCCACGCCCGAGACGCGCGAATGGTGGGGCGGCATGTGGGCCGACCGGATCCTTCATTCCGCCGTGGCCCGCGACCTGGTGAGCCTCGAGTTGGCAACCACCGCGCAGCTCGAGGAGATCTCCGCCGCGTGGCGAGAATGGGCCGCCGCCGAAGACGGCTGGATTGCCATCCCGCACGGCGAAATCATCTGCCGCGCATAGGTATTCAGTCGAGGAAGAGGTCAGGAATCGGCTGCTCGCCGCCGCCGTATTGGGACAGGTCGGCGACCCCGGCGGATTTCAGGACCTCGGCGTCGATGTAGCAGTCGCCGGTGGCGTCCCGGGCGGGTCGAGAGACGATCTCGACCGCGGCGTCGCCCATGATCTCGGGGCTGCGCGACGATGCAGCCAACCGGTCACCGTCGGCCATGTTGGTGACGGCGGCGGTGGCGATGTAGGTCTCCGGCCAAAGGCAATTCACGCCGATCCCGTCGTCCGCGAATTCGGCCGCCCAGCCCAGCGACAGCAGCGTCATCCCGTACTTGGACAGCGTGTAGGCCGGGTGGGCGCCCAACCAGCGGGGGTTCATATTGATCGGTGGCGAGATGGTCAGCACATGCGGGTTGGCCGATTTCTGTAGATGGGGCACGCACGCCTTGGTCAGCAGGAACGTGCCGCGCAGGTTGATCTCCTGCATCAGGTCGTACTTCTTGGCAGACAGCACGGCGGTCGGTTCGGTCGCGATGGCGCTGGCGTTGTTGACACAGACATCGATGCCGCCGAAGCGCTGCACCGCCGCCTCGACGACGCGCCGCACGTCCTCTTCGCGACGCACATCGCCGACGACGGCCAACGCCTTTCCGCCGGCGGCCTCGACGTCGGCGGCGGCGGTGTGCACCGTTCCGGGCAGGCGCGGATGGGGGGTGTCGGTCTTGGCCAGCAGCACCACGTTGGCGCCGTGGCGGGCCGCGGCGATTCCCATCGCGAGGCCGATGCCGCGGCTGCCGCCGGAGATCACAACGGTGCGATCGGCGAGCAAGTTATTAGCCATTCGTCTCCTTTGACCTGGTCAAGTATGTGGTATTGGCATTCTCTTTTTTTGCAAGTACGTTATTCATCGATGGATAATACGGCCCATACTCCCTCCGGCATCCCGCTGCAGCCCGTATACGGGCCGGCGGATAGAGGCGCGGAGCCTCCGCAGCCCGGGGAGTTCCCCTTCACTCGGGGCAACTTCGCGTCGGGCTACCGCGGCAAGCTCTGGACCTTCCGCCAATATTCGGGTTTCGGCACCGCCGAGGAATCCAATCGTCGTTACCGCTACCTGCTGGATCAGGGCGGGACCGGGCTGTCGGTGGCGCTCGACCTGCCGACCCAGTGCGGATACGACTCCGACGACCCCGAGTTCGGTGAGGAGGTCGGTCGGGTCGGCGTCGCGGTGGACACCCTGGCCGACTTCGAGATTTTGTTCGACGGCATCCCGCTGGACAAGCTCAGCACCAGCATGACCATCAACGGCACGGCGGCGATCCTGCTGGCGTTCTACGTCGCCGCCGCCGAGAAAAAGGGGATACCGCGGTCCAAGCTCACCGGAACCATCCAAAACGACATCCTCAAGGAGTACGCCTCGCGCGGGACCTGGATCTGGCCGCCGGAGCCGTCGCTGCGCTTGATCGCCGACACCATCGAGTTCTGCGCGGCCGAGGTGCCGAGGTTCAACGCGATTTCGGTGGCCGGCGCGCACTTTCGCGACGCCGGGGCCAACGCGGTGCAGGAAATGGCCTTCACCCTGGCCGACGGGGTGACCTATTGCGACACCGTGGTCGAGCGCGGCCGCATGACGATCGACCAGTTCGCACCCCAGATCTCGTTCTTCTTCTACACCCACGGCGATTTCTTCGAGGAGATCGCCAAATACCGTGCGGGACGGCGGCGTTGGGCGACCATCGTGCAGGAGCGCTACGGGGCGACGACGGCCAAGGCGGCGATGTTCCGCTTCGGCTGCGTCTGTGGGGGTGCATCGCTGTACGCGCCGCAGGCCCACAACAACATCGTCCGCGTGGCCTATGAGGCCCTGGCCGCCGTATTGGGCGGCGTCCAGTCGATGTTCACGGCGGCCTGGGACGAGCCGTTCGCGCTGCCCACCGAGGAAACCACGACGCTGGCGCTGCGCACCCAGCAGATCCTCGCGCACGAAACCGGGGTCGCCAACGTCGCAGACCCACTGGGCGGCTCCTACTTCGTCGAGGCGCTGACCGATGCGACCGAAGAGCGCATCATCGAGATCATGTCCGACCTCGAACGGCACGGCGGCATGGTCCACGCCATCGAGGACGGTTATCTGCAGGGCCTGATCGCCGACGAAGCCTTCAACTTGCATCGGGACGTCGAAGCCGGCACGCGTCCCGTCGTCGGGGTCAACCGGTTCGTCACCGAGGAGCCGGAACACGATGTCGTCACCTATGAGCTCGACGCCGAAGGGCGTGACCTTCAGCTCAAGCGACTCTCCAAGGTAAAGTCCGAACGGGATTCGGCCGCAGTGGGATCCAGCCTTGCCGCGCTGTCGCGTTCCGCCGAAGGGGACGACAACCTCATGCACAAGTTGATCGACTGCGCCAACGCCTACTGCACGGTCGGGGAGATGGTCTCCGCGCTCAAGGCCGTGTGGGGCGAGTTCCAGCAACCGGTGGTGTTCTAAGTGGCCGTTCGTGTTCTGGTTGCCAAACCCGGCTTGGACGGGCATGACCGCGGCGCCAAGATCGTCGCACGAACCCTGCGGGACGCCGGATTCGAGGTTATCTACACCGGCATCCGGCAGCGCATCGAGGACATCGCCTCGATCGCCGTCCAGGAAGACGTCGCCGTGGTCGGCCTGAGCATCCTGTCCGGTGCTCACCTGGCGCTCACCGCGCGCACCGTCGAAGCGCTGCGCGCCGCCGACGCCGCCGACATCTCCGTCGTCGTCGGCGGGACGATCCCGCACGCCGACGTCCCCAAACTCCTTTCCGCCGGTGCCGCGGCGGTATTCCCCACCGGGACACCGCTGGACAACCTGGTGCGCGAAATCCGCGCATTGACCGGCACGGCGGAACCCGCTTCGGAAGAAAAAGAGGAACAGTGCGCGTCGGAGTAATGATCGGCGCCGAGCGTGGCGATATGGCCCGCAAGGTGCACAAGCTGGCCTCCGATATCGAATGGGCCGAATCCGCGGGTCTGGATACCGCGTGGATGCCGCAGGTGCCCAACGACTTCGACTGCCTGACCATGGTGTCGCTGATGGCCGCCCACAGCTCACGCATCGAGCTGGGCACCGCGGTCGTGCCGCTGCAGGCCCAGCATCCGATCGCCCTTGCCCGCCAAGCGCTCTCGACGCACGCGGTGGCCGGAGGGCGGCTGGCGCTGGGCGTTGGGCCGTCGCACCACTGGATCATCCGGGACATGCTCGGCTTGCCCTATGAGAAGCCGGCCGCCTACACACGCGACTACCTGCAGGTCCTCAACGCCGCCACCGCGGGGCCGGGACCGGTAGACGTCGAAAATGACTCGTTCGCGGTGCACAATCCGCTGGCGATCGGGGCCGACACTCCGATGCCGGTGCTTGTCGCCGCGCTGGGGCCGGTAATGCTGCAGATTGCCGGTGAACTCGCCGACGGCACCGTGTTGTGGATGGCCGACGAGCGCGCGATCGGTGATCACATCGCGCCGAAGATCACCAAGGCCGCCGCGGACGCCGGTCGGCCCCCACCGCGCATCGTCGCGGGTATCCCGGTATGCCTGTGTGCGCCTTCACAAGTCGACGAGGCCAAGGAGCGGGCCAACCGCATCCTGGGCGAGGCCGAGGTATCGCCGAACTACCAGCGCCTCCTGGACCGCGGCGATGCCCGCGATGTCGGCGACCTGTGCGCGGCGGGCGACTCGGAACAGATCCTGGCCAGGATGAGCCGGTTCGCCGACGCCGGTGTGACCGACTTGTCGGTGCGGCTGCTGCCGATCGGCGACAACCGGGACGAGCTGGTCGCTTCCAAGCGCCGCACCCGCGAAATGATCGCCTCACTCGCCGCGGAATTGCGTTGACTGGCAGCAACACCGGTCCGCTGGCGGGGATACGGATCCTTGAGGTGGGCACCATGCTGGCGGGTCCGTACGCCACCATGCTGCTGGCGGATCTCGGCGCCGAGGTCACCAAGATCGAACCCGCGGGCGGTGAGATCTCACGCAGTGTCGGCGCCACATACTTCGCCAGCCTCAACCGCAACAAGTCCAGCATCTGTCTGGACCTGAATTCGGATGCGGGGCAACAGCGCCTGGGTGAACTCGCCGCCGAATCCCACGCCCTGTTGGTGAATCTGAAACCATCCGCCATCCGTCGGCTGGGGCTCACCTACGAGCAGTTGCGACGACACAACGAGCGGATCGTCTGCGTGGCGATCACCGGTTTCGGCCTGTACGGCGGCGACGACCCCGCATTCGATTACGTCGTGCAGGCGGGTGTCGGCACCGCGGCCTTGACGGGTGACCCCGACGGGCCGCCGACGCTGCCCGGCTACTCGTCGGCCGACAACTCCACCGGAATGTCCGCGGCGCTCGGTCTTTTGGCCAAGATCATCTCCGGCACCGGCGGACAGGTGGATGTGTCGCTACGCGACGTCATGTTGTCGCAGCTGAACTACCACGCCTCCGCGTATCTCAACAGCGGTGTCGAGCCGCAGCGACGCCCGCACGGGGCTCACTCCTATTACGTTCCGGCTCAGCTCTTTCCGACGGCCGACGGGTATCTGGCCCTGTTCATCACGCACGACGGGTTCTGGAAGTCGTTTGCCGCAGAAGCGGGCATCGGGGGTTTCGAGACGATGGCCGAGCGAGTCGCCCGTCGCGACGAAGTGCTCGCCGTCGTCACGGCGATGCTGGCGACCGATAGCGCCACCGGGTGGGAACGGCGACTGCGCCCACTCGGGGTACCGGCCGCGGCCGTCAGGACCCTGCCCGAGGCACTGGAGGCGACTCCGGAAGTGGTTGTGACAGCGGGTGATTTCCGTCTGGTGGGCAGCCCGATCCATGTCTCCGGGTACGAGCCGAAGTACCGTCCACCGCCGGAGCTGCCGGAGGGCTGATCCGCCCGCCGAACGTGACCGTGCAGTCACGCTCGGTCTCCAGCGTGACTGCACGGTCACGTCCGCGGCACTAGAGATAAGGTGCAACGATGGATCTGCAGCGGGTCGCTGACGAAATCGAAATCGCCGCGCTACTCAATAGATACGCCCGCGCCGTCGACGCCAAAGACTGGGAGCTGTACCGCTCGGTCTTCACCGACGATGCGCATATCGACTACTCGTCGGCGGGCGCCGCGGCGGGCCCTCGCGACGAAGTGGCCGCGTGGTTGGAGCAGGGCTTCGGTGCGATCCCGATGTCAATGCACTACATCACCAATGTGGAAATTTTCGCGCTCGACGGCGATCTCGCGACGGTGCGGGCCGTGTTCTACAACCCGATGCGGTTGCCGGGCATGGCGGAGTTGAGTTGCTGCGGCGGCTACTACCACCACGAGCTGACACGCACGGCCGACGGGTGGCGCAGCCGCAGCCTGCGCGAAGAGAACGTGTGGTTCGTCAACCCGCCAACCGGCTGACCTAAGCCGCCGAACGTCGAATTGTTGCGCCGAAGTCGCGGGCGAATTCACCCAGCAAGTCGACGTTCGGCGTTAAGACGTGGCAAGTTGCTTTTCCTGATAGCGCCGCGCCCACTCGGCGCGCGGCCGAATGGACACATCCACGTCGGTTGCCCTGGCGCGCAGGGCTTTAACGTTCGCTTGCTCATGAGGGGTGCGCGCGAACGGGTCCCAACCGAAAAACCGGCAGGCGTTGGCCCAGGTGATCTTGTCGATGTCGGAGTCGTCGGCGCCGGCGCCGTTCAGTTCGGCCAGCACCTGCTCGGGCGCGTCCGGCCAGAAGCAGTCCGAGTGCGGATAGTCGCATTCCCAGGCGATGATGTCGATGCCGATCTCGTGGCGCAGCTTCAGCGACGTCTTGTCGGTGACGTAGCAGGCCAGCGAGTGTTCGCGGAACACGTCGCTGGGCAGCTTGTCGCCGAAGTCGCGGCGTAGCCACTTCTGGTTGGTGTAGTGGCGGTCGCTGCGGTCGAGGTAGAAGGGAATCCAGCCGATACCGCCTTCGGAGAAGGCGAATTTCAGGTCGGGGTAGTTGCGCATGGCCGGACCCCACAGCAGGTCTTGGGCGCACATCGCCGAGATCTGGGTGGCCAGGATGATCAGGTTGTCGATCGGCGCGTCGGGGGCCATGCTGATCGCCCCGAACCCGGTGCCGATGTGCAGGCACATCACGACGTTCTCTTCGGACAGCGTCCGGAACACCGGCCCCCAGTAGTCCTCGTCGTGGTAGCTCGGAAGCCCTTCCAGGTGCGGCAATTCCGGCATGGTGACCGCGCGGCAGCCCTTCGCGGCGACGCGGCGGATCTCGGCGCACATGCCCTCGGGAGTCCAGGTCGGCAGGATCGCGATGGGGATAAAGCGGTCCGGGTAGGAGCCGGCCCATTCGTCGATGTGCCAGTCGTTGTAGGCCGACACCATCACCAGGGTGACGTCCTCGCGCGTCATGTTGAGGTGACGGGCGGAGAAGCCGGTGAAGGTCGGGAAGCACATCGACGCGAGGATGCCGTTGCGGTTCATGTCCCGGACGCGCTCGTGCACGTCGTAGACGCCGGGACGCATCTCGGCGAACCCGGCGGGATCGCGGCCCCACTCCTCGGCCGGCCACGACACGACGGCGTTGAGGCCGCTGACGCCCTGCGGCCTGCCCTGATACATCCACTGGTCGACGCCCTTGTCGTCGGTCACGACGATCGGCGCCTCGTCCCGGTACCTGGCCGGCACGTGGCGCAGGAACATGTCCGGCGGCTCGACCACGTGGTCGTCAATGCTCACCAGGATCAGGTCATCGGCCTTCATCAAAAACGCTCCTCTTCCGTGCGCGCCGCGAACTCGGTTAGCCGCGGCACTCGGTGGTGGTTTCGAGCAGTCGTGGAATCGGCGCCGGGTCGAGTTGTAGGGCATCGGACATGTGCAGCTGTGGCCCGTTGGCGATCATGTTGTCCAGAATTGCCTGCAGGTCGTCGCCCTCGACCTCATAGATGGCGACGTAGGGACCGTCGCCGTCAATGGGTCGTAGCCGGCGTGCGGAGACGATTCCGTCTAGGGCCACGAGTTCGCCGAGGTGCACTTCGTCGTACCAGGTGTTGTACTCCGCTTCCCGTTCGGGCGAGCTGGGTCGGCTCTCGACGAGGATGATGCCCTTGGCCATATTGGAAACCTCTCCTGGCTGCTACTCGTAGCGCACCGTGACCGAGTCCGTATCCGGAACGCCCTGGCACGTCAGAATGTAGCCCTCGGCGACCTCGTCGGGTTCCAGAGCGTCGTTCACGCGCATGGTGACATGGCCCTCTTCGAGCTTGGCCATGCACGTCCCGCAGTTGCCGGCCTCGCAACTGAACGGCGGCTCCAGCCCGGCCCGCCGCGCCGTCTCCAACAGCGTCTCGCCCGGCACCCTGGGCACCGCGACCTTCTTGCGGTCGAGATGAATCGTCACCGTCCCGGCATCGGAGCCGTTTGTCGCCGGATCTGTCACCCCTGGGGTCTCCTCGATGATCCGGGTGACCGTCACGTAGACCGCCCCCTCCCGTACTTGCATTCTTCAGTATAGAGAATACTATTCTCACGAAGCGATAGCATCTTCTCAAGACTTGTATGGATGTCGGGTCAGCCCGGTCTGTCAGGGAAGGACGGGACGTGACCGAGCCGGCGGCGCTCGTGTTCGAGGAACGGCGTTTCAGCGTGCCCGAACTCGACGCCTTGGCCGACGGATGGGCCGCGGCCCTGGCAAAAGACGGTGTCACGGCCGGTCAGAGGATCGCGGTCATGGCCTCCAACCGGCCCGAGTTCCTCGCCGTGGTGCTCGCGATCTGGCGGCTCGCCGCGACGGCCGTGCTCATCAGCCCCGCGTGGAAACGCGACGAGGTCGACCACGCGCTCGCCCTGACCAACCCCGCACACGCCGTGGGGGACCACCCGGTGCTGGCCGGCCTGATGCCGATGCTGCACCTGGACGAGCCGGTCCCGCCCGCAGAGTCGGTGGCCGGCTCACCGCCGCCCGAGGCCGACGCGGCGCTGGTGTTCAGTTCCGGCACCACCGGCCTGCCCAAGGCCGTCCGGCACACCCACGCGTCGCTGGATGAGGCCGTGCGGCACTGGCGCCACGCGCTGCAGTTGACGCGCCACGACCGTATTCAGGTCGCCACGCCACCGTCACACATTCTCGGGCTGCTGAACCTGCTAACCGCCCTGAAGACCGGCGCCTGCGTGCGGCTGCATCCCCGGTTCGACATCGACCGGGTGCTGCACCACATCGAAAGTGACCGCATCACAGTGGAAATGGCGGTCGCTCCGATCGCGCTGGCCATCGCCTCACATCCGAGCCTCGAATCCTATGACCTGTCGTCGCTGCGCTACATCATGTGGGGGGCCACACCGGTCAACGCTCACGTCGCGCAGACGGTGACCCGACGGACCGGCGTGAGCTGGTTGCCCGCCTACGGAACCACGGAATTGCCTGTCATCGCGTGTAATCCGATCGAGGACGCCCGGCTCGACACCGTTGGGCGGCCGGTGCCCGGTGTGGACCTGCGAGTCGTTTCGCTGGAGACCGGCGAGCCGGTCGGACCGGGAGAGGTCGGTGAGATTCAGGCCCGGTCGGCGTCGCTCATGGCCGGCTACCTGCCGGCCGACGCGACCGGCGAGGTGATCCGCGATGGGTGGTATCGGACCGGGGACGTCGGCTGGCTCGACGCCGGAGGCTGGCTGCGGATCACCGACCGCCTCAAAGAAATGATCAAAGTCCGCGGTTTCCAGGTTGCCCCCGCCGAAATCGAGACGGTATTGCACGGTCATCCGGCGGTCAAAGACTGCGCGGTGTTCGGGATTCCCGACGGACTCAACGGCGAAGCGATCGTCGCCGCGGTCGCGGCCGCCGAGCCCGTCGATGCAACCCAACTGACCGCGCTGGTGGACGAGAAGTTGGCGTCCTATAAACATCTGAGCCGGGTGGTGTTTGTGCCTGAAATTCCCCGCCTGCCCTCGGGCAAGGTGCTGCGCCGAGTGCTGAAGGAGCGCTATGGATGTACGTCTGACAGCTGAACAACAGCAATTACGCGACGCCGCCGCCAAGCTGGCCGACGACCTCGGACCGGCGGCGGTGCAGGATCTCGACGACCAGGCTCGAATCGCACGCCTGGACAAGCAGATCGGGTCCACCGGCTGGCGCTCGTTGCGCTCCGACGGGGCCTCGGGCGTCGAAGTGGCGATCGTGGCCGAGGAATTCGGACGCCGGCTGGTTGACACACCGTTTCTCGGTCCGGTGCTGGCCGACGATCTGGCCCGCCACATCGGCGACGACGCGTCGGGGGCGACCGTCGTCGTCGATGGCCGGGTGATCGACGCCCGGGGTGCCCGACGCGCCCTATCGCTCTCGGGCGGCGCGGTCTCTGCCGTCGAGGTGCAGGCCTTGACCGACGGCGTCGATCTGACGCGGGCCGACGCGAAGATCGTCGGGTCGCCGGTGACGTTGGGCGAGGTCTCCGCCGAGGTCGCCGAGCAATGGCGGGCGCTGGCACTGGTCACGACGGCGGCGGACCTGGTCGGCGTCGCCCGGGGCGCGCACGCCGTCGCCTGCGACTACGCCAAGATCCGCGAGCAGTACGGCAAGCAGATCGGGTCCTACCAAGCCATCGCGCACTTGTTGGCCGAAAGCCTTGCGCTGATTGAAGGTTCGATAAGCGTGTTGCGACATGCCGCGTGGGCGGTCGACGAGCTGGCCCCCGCCGACGCCATTCGGGCCGCCCAAATCGCGAAGGTCTACTGCGCGCGCGCCACCCGAACCGTCTGTGAGACAGCCATTCAGGTGCACGGTGGGATCGGCAACACCTGGGAATGCGTGGCGCACGTCTACCTGCGCCGCGCCCTGACTTCGACCGAGCTATGGCCGGTCGCGTTGAAGGAGATCGATCTTGGACTTTCGTGACTCACCCGACGAGGCCACCTTTCGGGAGCGGCTGCGCACGTGGCTTTCGGCGCACGCCAAGGAGTTTTCCGGCTCGGGAGACGAGTATTGGGCGCGCATGGCCGACTGGCATCGCGCCCTGTATGACAACGGCTTTTTCGGCCTGTCCTGGCCGCGCGATTGGGGCGGGCAGGACCTGGCGCCGGTGTACGACGTCATCGTCGACGAGGAGCTGGTGCGTGCCGGCGCGCCACCGCGCCCCAGCGTCGGTTATCTGGTGTACGGCATCGGCGAGCACGCCGGCGACGAGCTACGCAAGCGCTTCCTGCCCGGCATCATCAACGGCACCGAGCGCTGGTGCCAGGGCTTCAGCGAGCCCGGTGCCGGCTCGGATCTGGCGTCGCTGACCACCACCGCTCGCCTCGAGGGCGACAACTATGTGGTGAACGGACACAAGATCTGGACCAGCTATTCCGACGTCGCCGACTGGTGCCTGCTGCTGGCGCGCACCGACGCCGAGGCCAAGCGTCACCGCGGACTGTCGGCGTTCGTGCTGGAGATGAAACAGCCTGGCGTGCAACAGCGCCCGCTGCAGATGATCAACGGGGTGACCAACGAATTCGGTCAGGTGTTCTTCGACGATGCCGTCGTACCGGCGGAACGGATGGTCGGTGCTCCGGGCGACGGCTGGGCGGTGGCCATGACCGTCGTCGGGCACGAACGTGAGCCCTCCACGCTCGGCTATGCGGCGCGCTACGGCAAGCTTGTTCGAGAGCTGTTGTCGCGTAACGATGGTGAAGTGCCCGAAGAGCTGGCCTGGGCCGCGGTCGAGTCGGACATGCTGACCCATCACGTGCGGCGCCGGTTGTCCGAACAGCTCGACGGGGTATCGCACGGCTCGGAGGGCTCGCTGGACAAACTACTCATGACCTGGGTGGAACAATCCGTCGGGCATGCGGCTCTTGCGGTCGCGGGGACGCGGGATCCCGATCTGCTGAGCGCCTACCTGTACAGCCGGGCGCAAAGCGTGATGGGCGGGACATCACAAATACAAAAGAACATCATCGCCTCACGAATCTTGGGATTGTAGGAGTGATCGCGAACGCGGGCGAAGCCCGGGTGAAGCGGGTCACGACCATCGAAGGAGTCTGACGTGTACGACATGCCTACCGAAATCGACGTCCAGGCCGACGGTGCGCTGCGCATCATCACCCTCAACCGGCCGGAGTCGCTCAACTCGGTCAACGACAATCTGCACGTCGGGCTCGCGCGGCTGTGGCAGCGGTTGACCGATGACCCCACGGCCCGCGCCGCTGTGGTAACCGGGGCGGGCAGGGCGTTTTCGGCCGGTGGCGATTTCACGTATCTGGAAGAGCTGGCGAATGACGCTGAGCTGCGCGCCAAAACTATCCGCGATGGCCGCGAGATCGTGCTCGGCATGGCACGGTGCCGAATTCCCGTGGTAGCGGCCGTCAACGGCCCCGCCGTTGGGCTCGGCTGCAGCCTGGTTGCGCTCAGCGACATCGTGTACATCGCCGAGGACGCCTATCTGGCCGACCCGCATGTGCAGGTAGGGCTGGTGGCAGCCGACGGTGGGCCGCTGACCTGGCCGCTGCACATCAGCCTGCTGCTCGCCAAGGAATTCGCGCTGACCGGAACCCGCATCAAGGCACAGCGCGCCGTCGAACTCGGACTGGCCAACCATGTGGTGGCCGACCCCCTCTCGGAGGCAATCGCCTGCGCGAAAAAGATTCTGCAGCTGCCGCAGCAGGCGGTCGAAAGCACCAAGCGGGTACTCAACATTCACCTGGAGCGGGCCGTGCTCGCCAGTTTGGACTACGCCCTGTCGGCCGAGAGCCAATCGTTTGTCACCGAGGATTTCCGGGCCAACGTCGCGAAATTCAACGCGGCCAAGAAGAACTGAGGCTCTTGCCGCGTGGGCGGCCTCAGGCGTCGTGGCGGCGCAGGAAGTCACTCATCACCGCATCGAAGCGGTCCGGCTCCTCGATGAACGGCATGTGAGCGCTGGACTCGAACAGCTCGAACCGTGAACCCGCTATGCGCTGGTGCATTTCCCACATGTGTTCCGGCACGCATTCGTCGAAGCGGCCCGCTAGCACCATTGTCGGCACGGCGATTTCGTTGAGCCGATCGAACACATCCCAGTCCCGGATCGTTCCGACGATGTGAAAATCGCTGGGGCCGAACATCGTCTCGAAGACCTCGGCGCCCATGTCTCTGAACGCGTCCTCGAGCTCTCGCGGCCAGGGACGGACCCGGCACAGGTAGGTTTCGTTCCAGGTTCGTATCGCGTCCTGGTATTCGGGCGCGGACGTCGTGCCGGCGGCCTCATGCCGGTCGATGGCGGCCTGGGTGCCCGGATCCAGCTCGGACTTCAAGCGCGCCACCATCTTCGCGAACTCCGGGATGGACGCGATGCTGTTCGAGATGGTCAGGCTCGCGGCGCCCGAGGGGGCCGCGTCGAGCATGTACTGCTGGGCCAACATCGCGCCCCAGGAGTTCCCGAACAGGTGAAAGCGTTCTAGCCCCAAACCCCGCACCACGGCGTCCACCTCGGCGACCGAGCGATCCATCGTCCAAAGCTGGGGGTTTGGCGGGCATTTGGAGTTTCCGCAGCCAAGCTGATCCCAGAAGATGACTTCCCGCTGCGCGGCCAACCGCCCCAGTGGCCGCAAGTAGTTGTGCGGTAAGCCCGGCCCGCCGTGAACGACGAGCAGCGGAAGACCGGCCCCGCCGCCGGTCCGCTCGAACCACACGTCGCCGCCCGGAACCGCGATTGTCCCCTGCATAGCCGCCTGTGCCTCCTGATTGATCGGTGAGCAGACGCAGAATCGCACGATCCGGCGCAGCTATGTGCGATTCTGCGTCCGCTCGCGGCGCCACTCTCCTTGCGACTCGTACTCTCGTAATGAGAGAATTTGATTCTCGTGAATCTGCGGATGGCTCTCGCTAACCCGCGCCTGCTGGCTGAACTGGAGAAGACCCGTGCCCGACGCCGTCATCGTGTCCGCCCTGCGCACCCCCATCGGCACCGCGCGCAAGGGGACCTTGCGCGACACCAGCGCGCTCGATCTGGCGCACCACGTCGTCACCGACGCGGCCAAGGATCTGGACCCGGCGCAGGTCGACGACGTGATTCTGGGCGAAGGCCTCTACGGCGGCGGCGTGCTGGCCCGCCACGCGGCGGTCACCGCGGGCCTGACCCAGGTGCCCGGCCTGGCCAACAATCGGCATTGCGCGGCGGGCCAGGCGGCCGTGCAGAGCGCGGCGGCGAGCGTGCGGGCGGGAATGGATCAACTCGTCATCGCCGGCGGGGTGAACTCGGCATCCACGTCGCCGCGGTCGCGGATACAGGTGGATGGGGAATGGGTCGACTGGTTCCCCCCGACCCACCCGGACCGCCCCGACGCACCCAACATGGACATGTCGATCACCGTCGGCTGGAACGCCGCCGTCAAAGCCGGTGTGAGTCGCGAGGAGATGGACGCGTGGGCGCTGCGCTCGCACCGCAACGCCATCGCCGCCATCGATGAAGGTCGCTTCAAAGAAGAGATCGTCCCCATCGACACCCCGCACGGGCTGTTCTCGGTCGACGAGCACCCGCGCCGCGACACCAGCATGGAGAAGCTGGCCGCGCTCAAGCCGCTGCACCCGGAAATCGAGGGCTTCTCCATCACGGCCGGTAACGCCTGCGGCGCCAACGACGCTGCCGCGGCGTTGACGATCGCCAGCGACCGGCTCGGGCTGCCCGCGCTGGCCACCATTCGGTCCTGGGCGTCGGTCGGCGTCGACCCGGCGATCACCGGCCTGGCGCCGGTCGAGGCCATCCCGAAAGCCCTTGGGCGCGCTGGTCTCTCGGTCTCCGACGTTGACCTGTTCGAAATCAACGAAGCCTTTGCGGCGATGTGCGTGGCCACCATCAAGCTCCTCGAGCTTGACCCCGACAAGGTCAACGTCAGCGGCAGCGGCTGTTCGCTGGGCCATCCCGTCGCGGCGACCGGAGCCCGGATGCTGGTCACCCTGGTGCACGAATTGCGCCGCCGCGGCGGCGGCATCGGCGTCGCGGCGATGTGCGCGGGCGGTGGAATGGGTTCAGCGACCGTAATCGAGGTCGCGGCTCCATAATGCATACATGACCATCGCTGAGCTGATTGACCGCGCGCGCAACGGATCTCCCCGCGCGGCAGGTCGGCTGCTCAGCCTCGTCGAGGGTGATCAGCGCGACGAGGTCCTGGGGGCCATCGGACCGGCACCGGAGCGCACGGGGCCGGTCATCGGCATCACCGGGCCGCCGGGCGCGGGCAAGTCGACGACGGTCGCCGCCCTGGTCGGCGCCTACCGCACGCGTGGCTGCCGGGTGGCGGTGCTGGCGGTGGACCCGTCGTCGCCGTTCAGTGGCGGCGCGCTGCTGGGGGATCGGATTCGAATGGCGTCGCATATCAACGACTCCGACGTACTCATTCGCTCGGTGGCGACCCGAGGTCACCTCGGCGGGCTGGCCGCCGCGGTTCCGGCGGCGATCCGCCTGCTGGGGGCGATCGGTTACGACGTCGTCCTGCTCGAGACGGTGGGGGTGGGGCAGTCGGAGATCGAGATCGCCGCCGTCGCCGACCCGACCGTCGTCATTCTCAATCCCGGGGCGGGCGACGCGGTTCAGGCCGCCAAGGCCGGGGTGCTGGAGGTCGCCGACATCGTGGCGGTCAACAAGGCGGACCGGGACGGTGCCAAACAAACCGTCCGCGATCTCCGGGCCGAAACCAGCGCCCCTATCGTTTCGCTGATCGCCGCCCGGGGCGAGGGCATCGAGGACCTGATGGCCGTCATCGAGGACCACCGCCGCACCGACAGTCGCGCCCGCCGGCTGGCCCGCGCCCGCGCACAGATTCTGTCGCTGGCCCAAACCCGGCTGCGGACCCAGCCGGATCTCGACCGGCTCGCGGAGGCGGTCGTCGACGGCGTCCAGGATCCCTACACGGCGGCCGAGCGGCTGATCTCACCGGCCACACCTGAGACGGACTGACGGCCCCGGCGCGCGGCTTCGGCGGTCACACGAGTCACGTGAGTACCGGTTTGGCTGACATGAGGTGAGTTTCGTTTGCGCTATCGCCGGCGCTATCACTAAGGAGACTCACCTAGGCAACCATCGATTCAGGATGACGCAGGCCGGACCGATTGCGCCAGCACGAGCGTGGGGCCTATGGACGAATTCATGCCGATTCCCGTACCTAGACCCACGGTCGGCACGCGGCGCCCAACGCACTATTTCAGGTCGACAGACTTCCCGGTGGCGGCCGCGTGCCCCGCGCGATACCCGAAAACCATTGCCGGACCGAGGGTTCCGCCGGCACCCCCGTAGGCCCGCCCCGTGGCACCGCCCATCGCGTTGCCGGCGGCGAACAGCCCGGGTATCGGCTCGCCGCCGACGTGCAGAACGCGCGCGTCGTGATCGGTGCGGGGGCCGCCCTTGGTGCCCATCGCACCGATGCGCACCGGTACCGCGTAGTAGGGGGCGGTGTCGATCGGGCCGAGCGTCTTACCGGCCTGTGTGGTTGCGCTGTCGTCACCCCAGTAGCCGTCGTAGGCGCTGGAACCCCGCCCGAACTCAGGGTCTTCGCCGGCCGCCACGTGGCGGTTGAAGCTCTCGACGGTGCGGGTCAAACCGTCGGCGTCGATGCCCGTCTTGGCGGCCAGCTCGGCGAGGTTGGCCGATTCGCAGAACCAGTCCGGGACGGGTTGTCCCGGTTCGATACCAAGAAATCCATAGCGTTGCAGGTGAACCGAATCGAACACCATCCATCCGCGATCGTTGACGTACCCGCCGCGAGGATCCAGATAATGGAAGGCGCCGGCCATCGAGTTGTAGTCGCACGCTTCGTTGACGAAGCGCTGCCCCGCGGAGTTGACGATGATGCTGCGCGGTCGCGTTCTCTCCAGACGCACGCTGCGGCTGCGCGGCTTGCCCTCGATGGTGTCGCCCGGGATTTGGACGATCGGTACCCACCACGCTTCGCCCATGTTGGCCAGGTCGGCCCCCTGGGCCATCGCCATGCGCAGCCCGTCGCCGGTGTTGTTCGGGGGAGAGACCGCGCCGTGCATGGGACCGCGCAGAAAGGCCTGTGCCAGAGCCGGATCCCACTCGAAGCCACCGGTACCCAGGATGACCCCGCGTCGGGCGCGAACGTTGATCGTGCGTTCCGGTAGGGCGACGCGCACTCCGATGATCTCCCCACCCTCGGCAATGAGTTCTTCGGCGCGCGCGTCCACGCGCGGTGTCACCCCGGAGTCCAGCAGACCCTTGAGGAGTCCCGCGATCAGCGCCGTGCCGGCGACGCACAGATGTCCGGTTCGTTCGTCGATCGCCGCGTGCAGGCGTGCCCTGGTCTCGGCATCGAAACCGACATTGGACCAGTCGGCCGGGAAAGACGTTATCCGCGTTGCCCATTCGCCCAGCTGAGCCAGATCGAAGGGAGCCGCACTCAGCGATCGGCCGCCCGTCGGTTGTCCACCGGGGAGTTCGGGCCGATAGTCAGGGAACCCGGTCGCGATCTCGAAGTGCAGGCCGCTGTGTGCCTCGATGAAGTCGAGCATCGCCGGACCGGTGCGCACGAACGTTTCGACCAACTCGTCGTCCATCGAGCCGAGCGACTGGGCGCGCAGGTATTTCAACGCGTCCGCGGGCGTCAAATCTCCGTCAGGAGAACGGTTATGGGCGGGGATCCACACGATGCCACCCGACACGGCGGTGGTCCCGCCGACGGTCGCGGCCTTTTCGTAGACTTCCACCGATGCGCCCGCCACGACCGCAGCCAACGCGGCGGTGAGGCCGGCGCCGCCACTGCCGAGCACGACGACATCGACTTCGTAGTCCCATGACATGGACTGCTATCCCTTCAGCTCAGTGGCTAGCTCAGAAGCTCGGCCAACTGCGTGGCGGCCTGGACGACCGCGTCTTTCCCGCGCATCACGACGTCTTCTCGGTGCGAGATGAGGTTGATGCACGTGGGTGGGGATGGCGCCGGGCGGCGCACCCCCACGGCCAGGCCGTAGGTATTCGGTTCGATCTCGCCGTACGTCGTCACCCAGCCGCGCTCGCGGGCCCGCGAGACGAGCTCTCGTTCTCCCGGACGCGGAGGCATGCACGCGAGCAAGGCGATCCCGGCGGCACCGCGGTCCAGTGGGTATCGACTGCCTTCGTGAAAGGAAAGCTGGTAGGCGACGTGGCTGGGCACGATGACCGCGATCGCCACCTGCTGGTCGCCCTCGGCGATGAGCAGCGACACCGTCGTGCCGAGATCGTCGGCCAGCGCGCGCAGCGTCGGCAGACTCAGTTGGCGCACGTTGCGGTCGAAGGACGCGCCGAGCACGGCGAGTCCGGCCGCGGGGCGGTAGCGCCCGTCTTCTCCCTTGGCCAGCAAGCGAAACTCGGCGAGCGTCGTGAGCAATCGGTAGGCGATGGTGCGATGCACCCCGACCTGATCGGCGAGCTGTTGCACCGTGAGTCCGGTGGGGGAGTCGGCCACCATCTGCAGCGCGGTGAGCCCCCTGGCCAGGGTTTGCGACCCGGTACCGGAACTTGTCACAGCCTTGACAGACCTTCCCGCGAGAGCGAAGCTCTATATATAACGCACGTCAGTGTGCGATATTAGCACACAAGGTAAGCCGAAAACGAGAACGAGATTTCCCCGATCTGGAGGCCGGACAGGACCGTGACGGAGTTCGAGAGCATATGGAGCGATCTCCAGGGCGTCGCGTTTGAACAGGGCTACCTCGACGCCGGAGGAATACGGACCCGCTACCTACGGGCCGGGGACCCCGGCAAGCCGGTGCTGATTCTGTTGCACGGATCCGGCGGTCACGCGGAGGCATACGTCCGCAACCTGGCGGCCCACGCGGATCATTTCTGGACGTGGTCGATCGACATGCTGGGCCACGGCTACACCGGCAAGCCGGGCCACCCGCTGGAAGTCCACCACTACGTCGAGCACCTGATGGCCGTGCTGCGCACCATCGGTGTCGATCGCGCGTGCATCAGCGGTGAATCCCTGGGCGGCTGGGTAGCTTCCCGCGCCGCCGTCGACCATCCCGACGTGGTCGATCGCCTGGTCCTCAACACCGCCGGCGGCTCCCAGGCCGACCCCGTTGTGATGCAACGGATCATCACTCTCTCCATGGCGGCCGCTGAGGATCCCACGTGGGAAACGGTTCAAGCGCGGATCAAATGGCTGATGGCCGACAAGTCCCGGGACTATGACGACCTGGTTGCCAGTCGCCAGCGCGTCTATCGCCAACCGGGATTCGTCTCCGCCATGCGCGACATCATGGCGTTGCAGGACCCCGAGATTCGGGCGCGAAACATCCTTGGTCCGGCCGAATACGGCGCGATCATCGCGCCGACGCTGGTGCTCTGGACCAGTGACGACCCCACCGCCGATGTCACCGAAGGCCGCCGCATCGCGTCGATGATCCCCAACGCGCGCTTCGAAGTGATGCCCGGTTGCGGTCATTGGCCGCAGTACGAGGACGCCAAGACCTTTAATCGCCTGCACCTCGATTTCTTGCTGGGCCGCTGATGGTCACTCCGGGGCAAGCGGTACCTGACATCGACACCGACGTACTCGTGGTCGGTGCGGGCCCGGTCGGATTGACATTGGCCAACATCCTGGGCCTGCAAGGAATCCGCGTGATAGTGGTCGAAGAGCGGGACACCCTCATCGACTACCCGCGCGGGGTGGGCCTCGATGACGAGGCGTTGCGCACATTCCAATCGATCGGGCTTGCCGAGCGGGTACTGCCCCATACGGTGCCCAATCAGATCCTGCGCTTCATGGACGCCAAGCGCCGAGTGCTCGCCGAAATGGCCCCGCCCGATGCGCGTTTCGGCTGGCCGAAGCGAAATGGATTCGTGCAACCGCTCGTCGATGCGGAACTGCTGGCCGGTCTGGACCGGTTCGATCACGTCCAGGTGCGCTGGGCAAGTCCGATGGCGGGGTGCCAGGAAGACGCCGACGGGGTCACCGTCGAGGTCGGGGGCGGCACTGAAAACAATGGCGCCACATCACGACTGCGGGCACGCTACGTGATCGGTTGCGACGGCGGCCGCAGCATGACGCGCCGGGTGATGGGTGTGTCGTTCGACGGAACGACGTCGTCGACGCGGTGGCTGGTGGTCGACATCGCCAACGACCCGCTCGGTCACCCGAACAGCGAGGTCGGCGCCGACCCCGAACGCCCGTACGCCTCGATCTCGATCGCCCACGGTATTCGCCGCTTCGAGTTCATGATCCACGCCGACGAGACCGACGAGCAGGCGGAGGATCCGGCGTTCCTGCACCAGATGCTGGCCCGGATGGTGCCGCACCCCGACCGGGTCGACGTGATCCGGCGCCGGATCTACACCCACCACTCGCGCATCGCCGGCGCGTTCCGCCAGGGCCGGCTGCTGCTGGCCGGCGACGCCGCCCACCTGATGCCGGTCTGGCAGGGGCAGGGCTACAACAGCGGGATCCGCGACGCGGCGAACCTGGGCTGGAAGCTCGCGGCGGTGGTGAGCGGCCGGGCCGACGACAAACTGCTGGACACCTATGACGTGGAGCGCCGCAAGCACGCGCGCGCGATGATCGACCTGTCCACCATGGTGGGCCGCGTGATCTCGCCGACCAACCGTCGGGTGGCCGGCGCGCGAGACCTGCTCGTGCGGTCGGCGTCAATCGTGCCGTCGCTCAAGCGCTATGTGTTGGAGATGCGGTTCAAGCCCATGCCGCGCTACGAGCACGGCGCCGTCGTGCATGCCGCACCCGGCAGTACCGACTCCCCGGTGGGAACGCTGTTCATCCAGCCCCGGGTCGACACTCGAGACCAACAGGATGTACTGCTCGACGACGTGCTCGGCACCTGGTTCGCCGTGCTGTGCTGGAACAACAACCCCCGCAAACTCCTCGGCGAGGCCGCCTTCGCAAACTGGAAAGCCTTGGGTGCCCGCTTCTTCGCGCTGCGCCCGGCGACACAGTTGCACTGGACCGGACACGACGATCCCGACGTCGTGGTCGTCGGCGACCGGTGCGGTGAGCTCAAATCGTGGTTCGACACCCACTCCGAATCGGTGTTGTTCCTGCGTCCCGATCGATGCATCGCGGGCGCCTGCATCGCTCAGCGCACCCCCGACCTGAGCGCCGCGCTCGTTGACGCGCTGACCCTGAGGCCGCAAGGGGGTGATTTGCAAAGTGGCACTGGCTCTGTGCTGTATGTCGCACAGCCCGCTCCTGAGTCTTCCGGGGCCGTCGCAGGACCTGCTTGACGACATCGAAGGCGCGATCGCCGAAGCGCGAGGATTCGTCGAAGACTTCGATCCCGAACTCGTCGTCGCCTTTTCACCGGATCACTACAACGGGTTCTTCTACAAGGTGATGCCGCCCTTCTGCATCGGCACGAGCGCCACCGGAGTCGGTGACTACGGCACCCATGCCGGGCCGCTGGACGTGCCGGAGGAGCTCGCCCTCGACTGCGCGAGAGCCATCCTCGACGCGGGGGTCGACATCGCGGTATCGGCCGGCATGGACGTCGATCACGGCACGGTCCAACCGCTCGAAAAGCTGTTCGGTGACGCCACTTCGCGTCCCGTGATTCCGATTTTCGTCAACGCGATCGGAGTCCCATTGGGGCCGATGCATCGTTGCCGAGCGCTCGGGGCCGCCGTCGGCGCCTATCTGGCCAGCCTGGACAAGCGAGTCCTGGTACTGGGATCCGGTGGGCTCTCGCACAGCCCGCCGGTGCCGACCTTGGCGACCGCGCCCCCACCCGTGCTGGAGCGGATCGTGCACGGCCGGCCGATGACACCGGAGCAACGCCAGGCCCGGCAAGCGGCCGTCATCGACGCGGCCAAAAGCTTTGCCACCGGGGACAGTGGCCTGCAACCACTCAACCCGGCGTGGGACCAACGATTCCTGGCGATCATCGACGGTGGGTGGCTCAGCGAATTCGATCAGTGGTCGAACTCGTTCGTGGCCCACGAGGGCGGTAGCTCCGCACACGAAATCCGCACGTGGGTAGCGGCGTTCGCGGCACTGGAAGCCACCGGTCCCTACGAAACCACCGGACGCTACTACAAACCCGCACCCGAACTGATCGCCGGTTTCGCCATCAGAACGGCACGCCCGAAATGACCGGCGCAGTGGACGAATTCGATCACGTGGTCGACGTACTCATCGTCGGGTCGGGCGGTGGCGGCATGACGGCCGCCCTGACCGCGCAGGCCGCCGGGCTGGACGCATTGGTGGTCGAAAAGTCCTCCCACTTCGGGGGTTCCACCGCGCTGTCCGGAGGCGGCATCTGGGTTCCCGGGGCGCCCGCGCAGCGCCGGGAGGGCTACGCCCCCTCACCCGAGGGTGTGGTGGGATACCTCAAGCAGATCACCGACGGCCTGGTCAGCGAGGCGCGGATACGGCAATACGTCGAAACGGCGCCGCAGATGCTGCAGTTCTTGGAGCAACTGTCCGGCTGGTTCGAATTCGTCTGGAAGCCCGGGTATGCCGACTACTACCCGGAGTTGCCCGGCGGCTCCGAACTGGGCAGCACCATCAACGTGCCGCCCATCGACCTGCGCAAGCTGGGCGCCGATGAGCAGCAGCTGCTGCAGCCGCTGGCATTGGCGCCACGAGGAATCTGGTTGGGGCCCAAGGAGCTACGGACCTTTTACCGGATCCGGCAGTCCTGGGCCGGCAAAGGCGTGCTGCTCAAGCTGATCGCGAGGATGGTCAGGGCCAGGGTGTTCGGCGAGCGGATGGCGGCGATCGGACAGTCGCTGGCGGCCCGGCTCAGGCTGGCACTGCGGGAACGCGGCATCCCGCTGTGGCTGGACTCACCGATGGTCCAGTTGCTCACCGACTCCGACGGAGCGGTGACCGGCGCGGTGGTGGAAACCGACGGCAAGGTCCAGCGGATCGGCGCCCGGCTGGGCGTGATCCTGGCGTCCGGGGGATTCGACCACGACCTCGCCTGGCGCAAAGAGCTTCTGCCCGAGGTGGACCAGGACTGGAGCTTCGGCAATCCGGCGGCGATGGGCGACGGCATCCGTGCGGCACAAAAGGTCGGCGCCGCAACGGATCTGCTCGACGAAGCATGGTGGTTCCCGGCGATCCAATGGCCGGACGGCCGCATGCAATTCATGCTGAACGAACGGATGATGCCGGCGCAGTTCATCGTCAACGGTGCCGGCCAGCGCTTCATCAACGAAGCGGCGCCGTACATGGATTTCGGCCACGCCATGATCGAAGGCCAGCGGTCCGGCGTCACCCACATCCCGTGCTGGCTGATCACCGACCACAGATCGTTCAATCGCTACGTCGTGGGGGGACACCTGCCGCTGCCGAAAATCCCGCTGGCGCCGGTGCCCACCGGCCGGAAGGTACCGCCGGCCTGGCTGGAATCGGGTGTGGTGAAGGCGGCCAAGACCTGGGACGAGATGGCGGGCAAGATCGGCGTGCCCCCGGGTCAGCTCGCCGAAACCGCCAGCCGCTTCAACGAACTCGCCCGCAAGGGTCACGACGACGATTTCAACCGCGGCGACAGCGTGTACGACAACTACTACGGCGATCACACGTTGCCCAACCCGAACTTGTATCCACTGGGCGATCCGCCGTATTACGCCTTCCGAATCGTTCTCGGGGATCTCGGGACCTCGGGCGGGCTGCGCACCGATGAACATGCCCGCGTCCTGCGGGCGGATGACACCGTGGTGCCGGGACTCTACGCGGTGGGCAACACCTCCGCGCCGGTGATGGGGCGCAGCTATGCAGGCGCCGGAGCGACCATCGGCCCAGCAATGACCTTCGGCTATGTCGCGGCGAAACACGTTGCGGCCCAGGCAGCCAACCGAGCCGTTAATACTCATAGGAGGTAGCAATGAAAATCTCGCTGTTCTACGAATTCGCCCTGCCGCGGCCCTGGGCGCCCGACGACGAGCACGTCATGATGCAGGACTGCCTCGACGAGGTCGAGGCCGCCGACAAAGCGGGCTTCTCCACCGTGTGGCTGACCGAGCACCACTTCCTCGAGGAGTACTGCCACTCGACGGCGCCGGAGATCTTCTTGGCCGCGGCCAGCCAGCGGACCAAGAACATTCGCCTCGGGTTCGGCATCATGCACCTGCCGCCCGTGGTCAATCACCCCGCCCGGGTCGCCGAACGCATCGCCACCCTCGATCTGCTTTCCAACGGCCGCGTCGAGTTCGGCACCGGGGAATCGTCGTCGGTCGGTGAGCTCGGCGGATTCAACATCGACCCGGCCGACAAGCGGGCACAGTGGGAGGAGGCCCTCGAAGTCTCGATCCGCTGCATGATCGAAGAGCCGTTCAGCGGCTTCGACGGCGAACACGTTCAGATGCCGGCGCGCAACGTCGTTCCCAAGCCGCTGCAAAAGCCGCATCCGCCGGTCTGGGTCGCCTGCACGCGACCCGCCAGCGTGCAGATGGCCGCCCAAAAAGCCATCGGGGCATTGAGTTTCGCCTACACCGGCCCCGGCCCGCTGACCGAAAGGGTCAACGGCTACTACAAGGAATTCGAAGAGAACGGCGTCCCCGTCACCCCGCGCATCAACCCGAACATCCTGGCCATCGGCGGTGACCTGTCGATGATGGTGGCCAAGACCGACGAGCAGGCGCTGCAGCGGCTCGGCCAAGGCGGCGGGTTCTTCTCGTTCGGCATCATGCACTACTACATGACGGGAGTGCACACGCCCGGGCGGACCGGAGTGTGGAAGCGGTATCTCGAAGAGGTCGAGAAGGATCCGACGCTGGCGTACGGGCCGGGGCGGGGTGCGATCGGGTCGCCGGCCACGGTGCGCGAATTCCTGCGCGGCTATGAAGAAAGCGGCGTCGACGAGATCATCCTGCTGCTCAACCCGCGCAGCCACGAGGGCACCATGGAATCCATCGAGCTGATGGGCAAAGAGGTGCTTCCCGAGTTCATCGAGCGTGACGCAAAGGCCGTGGCCGACAAGGCCACCAGGCTCGCGCCCGTGATCGAAAAGGTGGAGGCGCGCCGACCGAAATCGACGGCACCGAAGTTCGACGAGGATTACTCGTTTGGTGGACTGCCTACCGGTCGCGGCGGTAAGTTCACCGCCAGCGAGATCCCCGAAGCGATGGCGGAGATCAACGAGGGCCGCGTCCAGGCGGCGCAGCGGGCAAAGGAACAGCAGAAGTAGAGCCTGAGTTCTACCAGGATTTCGGGGCGAGCCTTGGGAGAGATCGACGCGCTGTGGCGCTACGACGGGCGCCGGGCGGTGGTGACCGGATGCGCTTCGGGCATCGGCGAATACGTGGTTCGCCAGCTCATCGACCTCGGGGCCGGCGTCATCGGGCTGGACAAACGCCGGCCCGGCCGCGGGATCGACGAGTTCCATGAGGTCGACCTGGCCGATCCGGCGTCCATCGATCGCGCGGTGGCGTCCATCGACGGGCCGGTCGATGCGCTGTTCAACGTCGCCGGGGTTTCCTCCGGCGTCGGCGACCCTCCGCTGATCGTCACCGTCAACTTCTTGGGGTTGCGGCACGTCACCGAGTCGCTCATCCCGAAGATGACCGCGGGGTCATCTGTCGTCAGCGTGTCCTCGCTCGCGGCCGCCGCCTACCGGGAACACCTGCGCGACGTGGCGCCGTTGCTCGACACGGCGAACATGCAGGAGGGTATCGATTGGTGCGATCGGCACCCCGATGCGCTGGGCACCGGCTACCAACTGTCCAAGGAAGCCATCATCATGTACACCATGCGCAGCGCCACGCCGCTGGGCGCTCGGGGAATCCGCATCAACTGCACCGGACCGGGGGTCACCGAGACACCGATCCTGGACCAGCTGCGCACGGCGTACGGGCAGGGCTTCCTCGACGACATCCCCAAACCGCTCGGCCGTGCTTCCGAACCCGCGGAGCAGGCGGCGGTGCTGCTCTTCCTGAATAGCCGTGCGGCCAGTTATATTTCGGGCCAGGTTGTGTGGGTCGACGGCGGCAACGTGGGTGCCGCGATCGCTCGTGAACTCGAGGAAGGAGCCCCGTGGCCGACTTGACTGATTTTCGGCGGGTCGCGCGTGACGTCTCTAATTGGGGACGATGGGGGGACGACGACGAGCTTGGCACGCTGAATTTCATTACGGAGCAAAAGGTTGCCCAGGCCGCGAGCCTGGTCCGGCATGGCAAGGTGTTTCCGCTCGGTGTCGACTTCGGCTCGTCGGGCCCGCAGGGCGCCTTCGGTTTTCGGCACAATCCCATGCTTCTGATGACCGTGGACGGTGGGGATGCGAGCTCGCTTCCGCAGTACGGTCCGGGTTGGACGCAAAACCCGACGGCGATGCAGTTAGGTAACTACTTCGTCGACAACCTGTTTCGTTTCAATGAGGACATGATCATCATGCCGCTGCAGGCGGCCACCCAGTGGGATGCGCTGTCGCACGTCTACTACGAAGACAAGCTCTACAACGGCTTCTCGTCAGGCTCCGTGACGAGTATGGGGGCCTACCATTGCAGCATCGACAAGGTTGATGTCAAGGGCATCACATCCCGCGGCGTGCTGCTGGACCTCGTCCGCCACCGCAACGCGGAAGTCTTCCTCGAACAGGGCAATCCGATCACTCCCGAAGAACTCGATGACGTTGTTCGCGCGCAGGGCGTGACGATCGAGAGCGGCGACATCGTGCTGATCCGCACCGGCTGGTGGACAAGGTTCCTGCAGACCGGGAACAAGACGGAGCCATTCTCCGGTCTGCACTGGCGCTGCGCCTCGTGGCTGCACGATCATGAGGTCGCGGCGGTCGCCTCCGACAACCTCCAAGTCGAGGACCTGGTGCCCGACGTCGAGGGCGCATTTCTGCCCTTGCATCTGCTGTGCCTGCGCGACATGGGGCTGATGCTCGGCGAGTATTGGGACCTGACCGCGCTGGCGGCCGACTGCGCCGCCGACGGTGTCTACGAATTTCAGCTCATCGCGCCACCCCTGAGATTCGTTGGGGCCGTGGGCTCTCCGGTAAACCCGATTGCGATCAAGTGATGGAGGTGCAGCGCAGAACCCTATCGGTCGACGGCCTGGCCACCAGCTACCTGGAAGCGGGCGAGGGCGATCCGGTGGTCTTGCTGCACGGCGGCGAGTTCGGTGCGTGCGCCGAACTCGGCTGGGAGCGCAACATCGCCGCGCTCGCCGCACGATTCCGGGTTCTGGCGCCCGACCAGCTGGGCTTCGGGCAGTCAGCCAAGGTGATCGACTTCGTCGACGGCCGCGGGATGCGGGTCCGCCATGTCTCGCGGTTTTGCGAATTGCTCGGCGTCGATTCGGCGCACTTCGTCGGCAATTCGATGGGAGCCATCAACCTGCTCACCGATAGCACGTCGGAGACGCCGCTGCTGCCGATGCGTAGCCTGGTGATCATCTGCGGGGGTGGCGAGATCCAGCAGAACGAACATTTCGAGGCGCTGCAGAACTATGACGCCACACTTCCCGCCATGCGCCGGATCGTCGAAGCGCTGTTTTTCGACGCCGCCTATCCCGCCGACGACGACTACGTGCTGCGCCGCCACGAGTCGAGCACCGCGCCGGGGGCGTGGGAGGCCATCGCCGCGGCCAGGTTCCGTCGCCCCGGGGCCAC
>NZ_JAICZA010000287.1 GCF_025933915.1 Mycobacterium sp. | reverse complement strand
TCATGAGCCCGTTCGGAGTGAAGCGATATCTTCGCGGTGTGGCCGCAGTGAACTTCGTTTCCGTCGCACCGATCGTCCCCGTTCGAAATCTCGATGTCGCCCTGGATCGCTACCGCCTGCTCGGGTTCGACGCGCGCGCATACGACGGCCCAGATCGCTACGGCTTCGTCGACCGTGGGTCGGTGTCGCTTCACCTGACCGAGTCCGACGAGCACGACCCGTTGCGCACCGCCGCCAGCGTGTACTTCTACGTCAGTGACGCCGACGCCCTCTACGCGGAGTGGGTCGCGTTGGCGAGTCTCGAGGGCCGGTTGATCCCGCCGCAGGACACGCCCTACGGTTTGCGCGAATTCGCGTATGTCGACCCCGACGGCACCTTGCATCGGGTCGGCTCACACCAGACCTGATCGGGCGGTCTCCGTTGAGAGACGGGGCTTTTCGTGAACGGTACGCATCTCTCCCCGTCGGAGGACACACCAGAAGTTGTCGCTCAAAGGCGGGCATTGGCGTTCATCCTCGCCGGGCCGGGGCCCGTGAGCCGAACGTGGCAGCCGTGTCCATCGGGGCGGGCGATGCCGCGACGGATCCGGCGCGTCAGCTGCCGCGGCGGATCTTGAGCGCGGTGGTGATCATCGGAATCTGCAGCGGCAGCCGGGCCAGCGCGACGATCCGCATCGCCCACGGCTTGTTCCACCACAACCGGACCATGTTGACGTTGCCCGGAAACACCCCGACGAATAGGACGACGGCGGCCAGCGCGGCGGATCGCCGGGTGCGGCGCGGCACCAGCAGCGCACCGATCGCCAGCTCGGCCGCTCCCGATCCGTAGGTGTAGAGCCGCGGGCTCCCGGGCAGCTCGACGGGGATGATGGAGTCGAACGGCTTGGGCGCCACGAAATGCAAGGTGCCGATACCCATCAGCATCGCCGCGACGCGGTAGGCGAGTTGCTGGGTGGCATCTCGGCGAGCCGGAAGTCTGGTTGTCATGAAGCCATTGTGCCCACGGTGCCCATTGCGGCCACGGCTCACGCGCGGTCGGCGTCGGTGAAGCGGATGATGCCGCGGACGTTGCGTCCCTCGAGCATGTCGCGGTAGCCGTCATTGATCTGCTCGAGGCTGTACTCGCGCGTGACCATGTCGTCGAGGTTGAGCTGCCCCAACTTGTACAGCTCGAGAATCGCCGGAATGTCGTGCTGGGGGTTGCCGCCACCGAACAGGCTGCCCTGCAGGCTCTTCTGCAGCAGCGTCAGTCCCGCCAGGTTGAGGGTTGTGTCGGTGGCCATCACGTTGCCCATGGCCGTCAGCACGCAGATACCTCCCTTGGCCGTCAGACCCATCCACGCCTCGACGTCGCGGCCGTCGCAATGACCCACGGTGACAATCACTTTGGGGCACATCGCTCCCCACGTCGTTTCGGCGATGGCAGCGGCGGCGGTGGCGATGTCCGCGAACGCCTCGGTCGCGCCAAACTTCAACGCCTGCTGGCGTTTCCATTCGAACGGGTCGACCGCGAAGATGCGGCGGGCTCCGGCAATGCGGGCGCCCTGTATCGCGGCGACACCGACGCCCCCGGCGCCGACGACCGCGACGTCGTCCCCGGGACCGACCGCCGCGCTGCGCACCGCCGAGCCGTAGCCGGTGGTCACCCCGCAGCCCACCAGGCAGGCCACGTCGAAGGGGATCGCGGGGTCGACCTTGACCACCGACGTGTGATGCACGACCACGTAGGGCGCGAACGTCCCCAGCAGCGACATCGGCACGACATCGCGCCCCTTGGCCGTCACCCGGAAGGACCCGTCGCAAACCGATGCCCCCGACAGCAACCCCATGCCCAGGTCGCACAGATTGCGCAGTCCGACCTGGCATGGCGTGCACTTGCCGCAGGACGGGATGAACGACATGACCACGTGATCGCCGACGGCCAGGTGCTCGACGCCGTCACCGACCTCGGTGATCACGCCGGCGCCCTCGTGGCCGCCGAGGACCGGGAAGCTCGGGATGGGGAAGTCGCCGGTCAGCAGGTGATGATCGGAGTGGCACAAACCGGCCGTCTCCAGCTGAACCGTCACCTCGCCGCGGCGGGGATCGCCGATCTCGATCTCGTCGATCACCCACGGTTCGTTGAGGTCCCAGACCAACGCGCCTTTGGTTTTCATCGGGGAGGCCTCCTGTTGCCGACCGCGTGTACTAACCGCTTAATTGTTAGCGCGGTCACAGACCGGCCCCTGACGAACTTAGACCAATACTATTGTCGATACAGTATTTGATACGATTCGCCGCGGCTGACCGCCGCCAAACCGTTCGAGGTTGAGAACATGGGTACACCCGTAATCGTCGGAGCCGTCCGGACGGCGATCGGCCGTTCCTTCAAGGGAACGCTTGTCAACACGCCACCCGAGACGCTGATCACCGCGGTGCTTCCCGAGGTGGTGCGCAGGTCCGGTGTCGACCCGGCCGCCATCGACGACATCATCTTCGCCGAATCCCATTATGGCGGTGGCGATCTCGCGCGATATGCAGCCACCGCGACGGGCCTCGAGCACGTCCCCGGCCAGTCGGTCAACCGGCACTGCGCGGGCAGCCTCACCGCGATCGGCAACGCCGCGGCGCAGATCGGCTCCGGCATGGAGCGCGTACTGATCGCCGGCGGCGTGCAGTCCTTGTCGATGACGCCGCTGACCAACTGGCGGATCCCGGGGCCCGAGCTGAAATTCGAGGAGCGGTGGATGCCGCCGACGCACGTCGAGACGCCCGACGCGCCCGCCAAGGACATGTC
>NZ_JAICZA010000176.1 GCF_025933915.1 Mycobacterium sp. | reverse complement strand
CCCGGGTCACCGGGCTGGACCACCTGGACAAGCTGGTGCGGGTGGATCAGTCGCCGATCGGCCGCACACCGCGGTCGAACCCGGCCACCTACACCGGCGTGTTCGACAAGATCCGCACCCTGTTCGCCGCCACCACCGAGGCCAAGGTCCGCGGCTACCAACCGGGCCGGTTCTCGTTCAACGTCAAGGGCGGCCGCTGCGAAGCGTGCACCGGTGACGGCACCATCAAGATCGAGATGAACTTTTTGCCCGACGTGTATGTGCCCTGCGAGGTGTGTCATGGCGCCCGCTACAACCGGGAAACCCTCGAGGTGCACTACAAGGGCAAGACCATTTCCGAGGTGCTGGACATGTCCATCGAGGAGGCGGCGGAGTTCTTCGAGCCGATCACCGGCATCCACCGCTATCTGCGCACCCTGGTCGACGTCGGCCTGGGTTATGTGCGGCTCGGCCAGCCGGCGCCGACGCTATCCGGCGGCGAGGCGCAGCGCGTCAAACTGGCCGCCGAGCTGCAGAAGCGCTCTACCGGACGCACCGTCTACATCCTCGACGAACCCACCACGGGCCTGCATTTCGACGACATCCGCAAGTTGCTCAAGGTGATCAACGGCCTTGTCGACAAAGGCAATACCGTCATCGTCATCGAACACAACCTGGACGTCATCAAGACCTCGGACTGGATCGTCGACATGGGGCCGGAAGGCGGCGCCGAGGGCGGAACGGTTGTCGCGGAAGGAACTCCGGAGGACGTCGCGGCGGTGCCGGAGAGCTACACCGGGAAGTTCCTCGCCGAGGTCATCGGGCGCGGTGCGGCGGCAACACGTGCTCCCGCGCGCCGATCGGGCAGGCGCCGCAAAGCCACCGCCTGAGTCCGCTGCGCGATACTGTCCGGGCTATGCGCCCCTCTTTCGAACCCCGTGACCCGGACTACCGGCAGCGAGTGCGGGAAAGCTTCGCGCGGCAGGGTCTCATGGCCACCTTCGGCGCTGAACTCCGAAGCGTTGAGCCGGGTTCGGTCGAGATCGAAGTGCCCTTCGTCCCGGGTTTGACGCAGCAAGACGGGTTCTTCCACGCTGGGGTCGGAATCGCCGTTCTCGACAGCGCGTGCGGCTACGCGGCGTTCACGCTCATGGCGCGGGGGAAGGCCGTACTGACGGTGGAATTGAAGGTCAACCTGCTCGCTCCCGCCATCGGCGATCGCCTGCGGGCGCAGGGCGAGGTCCTGCGCCCCGGTCGAAACCTCACCGTCTGTCGAGGCGACGCCTATGCCGTCACCGGAGACGATTCCAAACACGTGGCCACCATCCTGGCTACGATGACCGCCATCGAAAGAGCCGAGTAGTCTTGTCGGGCAAGGTATCTGGTGGTCCCTGAAGGATGACGACGTACACCGTTTCAGGCGTCGTGGCCTGGTCGCATCGACTCGCGGATCTGGGCCAGCCGCTCGGCCGCGGCGCCCCGGCGTTCGTCGTACTCTTCCTCGACCGACCGGCCCTCGGGTGATTCCGCATCGAGTTCGGCGCCGCCCTGTGCGCTCGCGTAACGAGCCTCGATCTTGTCGCGCACGGACTCGAAGGTCGGCACTCCGGCGTCGTCGTATCCGGAATCGGTGGCGCCGGGCTCGGTCGGTTCGTCGGGCATGCCGTCACGGTACTGCGCCTGGCGGTCGAAATAGGCAACATCCGTTGTCAGTGTGTGGACTCCATATTCTTTGCACCGAGATTAGCGGCGGATTGGTCGCTACGCGTCGCATTTCCCGTGCTCTAGCGTGGAAGGGGGTTAACCATAAACCGGGCAGCGGCCATGGGTTACTCAAGAGTAGCCGCGCCATTCGCCAAATCCCATGCGCGCCTGCCCAAACGCGGTTTGGAAATTTCTGCCCGCGCTGCGGGTTCGCAATTAGCTACTTATGTCACAATCACCTTGGTTATTTGTCGCGAGTCGAATTGCGAGACGATTCACGACCTGTTGAAAGAATTAGCTTGGATCGCGCGGCAAATGAGTGGAGGTAAACCCATGGAAGCGGCTCAGCTCGAAGCAAGAGTGTTTGGCGACCCGTGGTCGGAGAGTGGGTCCGGCTGGCGCGACCACGCCACGGGATGTTGGGTCGTCGCGGCCACGCCGCAGGCGGAGCCTGATCTGTGGAATCAATACCTCGACGGTGCGCTGCACAGTTATCGCAGGCACGGGTTGGATTGGGTGCTCGATGTCGATGCCATCCAGGACGGTGCCGACACGGCGCTGTTCTTCGCCGCGCTCGACCCGAAGGGGCGCGTTGTCGGCGGTACGCGTGTCGTGGGGCCCTTGCGCACGCCGGAGGATTCCCACGCCCTGGTGGAGTGGGAGGGCAACCCAGGTCTGCCCCTGTTGCGGCATATGATCGCCAACCGGATTCCCTTTGGCATCGCGGAGGTGAAAAGCGCCTGGGCCGATTCCCGCGAATACGGCAATCAGTCGCTTTCCCGAGTGCTGGCCCGCACCGCGCTGCCGACGATGACGCTGCTGGGTGCTCAATTCGTGATGGCCACGGCGGCGGCCCACGTGCTCGAGCAGTGGCAATCCTCCGGAGGCGTCGTGGCCGCACGCGTGCCGGCGGCGGCCTATCCCAATGAGAACTACCGAACCAAAGTGATGTGGTGGGATCGTCGCACCCTTTCCACCCATGCCGAGCCGGGACAATTCAAGCTGATGTGCGCCGAGAACGCCGAAATCCTGAGTCGGATTTCGGCTTAGGAGAAAGCAGGTCGATGTGGCGGAAGTCACGCGAACCGTCACCGACGAAGGCGGCCTCGTGCGAGAAGACGTGGGAGCCGCGAGTCGAGTCGGCGTCCCGGTCACGCGCGACAGCTCCGGGGTCGAGCTGTGCCGATCACTGAGCGGCCCATTAGTGAGGTTGCCGCTTGCTGTTAGCCCGAAAAACACCTACGTCCGGCAAGTTACTGCCTTGGCGGCGCCCGATACGTGGCTCTACATTGGCGCATTCCCTCCCGGGACAAGCTGCGTGTGCCGCGCATCGACTACCCGAAATGGAACGACGATTCAGCCCAAGGTGGACGCTGACGTCCACAGGCGACGAACGGGATCCCGAGAACAAGACTCCGTCGTACTAATACCTCTTTCAAGGCCGCCCGTAAGCGCCGATTACCGGCTCCGCTGCCCGCGGATCTGAACCACCTTCTCCCCCGTAGGCCCATTGTCCGGTGGCGCGGCCGGCCCGTTGGAGAACTCCATAGGTATGACGCGTCGCGCGAGCAGCGCCTCCATTGCCGCGCTGTCCAGCGAGCGCGACAGCAGAAAGCCTTGCGCCCGATAGCAACCCAGGTCGAGCAGCATCTTGGCCGCCGCCACCGTTTCGACGCCTTCCGCGACGACGTTTAGCCCGAAGGCGTCCGCAAGGGCCATAGTGGAGCGCACGATCGCCAGATCGCCGGCGTTCGTGTCGAGATTGAGCACGAAGCCTTTGTCGATCTTGAGTGTGTCGACGGGGAGCGATTTCAGATATGTCAGCACACTGTAGCCGGTGCCGAAGTCGTCGATGGCGATCTGTACTCCAATGTCCTTCAATCCGAAGAGCGTTCTGCGTGTGGCGTCGATGTCCTGGACCACAACGCTTTCGGTGATTTCCAGACATACCGTGTTGGGATCGAGGCCGAACTCGTTGAGGGCCGTCGCGACCGTGTCGACGATGCCATCGGTGACGAGCTGCACGGGCGAGACGTTGATACGAAGCACCGCGCCGTGCCCGACGCCGTGTGATTGCCACAGTCCAAACTGCGCACACGCCGAACGCATAATGTGACGGCCGAGTTTGGCACCCAAATTGACGGATTCGACCACGGGGATGAACGAATCGGGCATTAATAGGCCAAGAGTTGGGTGTTGCCAACGGATTAATGCCTCGGTGCCGAGGATCTCGCCGGTGCGCATGTCGAACTCCGGGAGGTAATGCAGCATCAGTGCGCCGCTGTCACCATCGATCATCCCTTGCAGATGCAGCTCGATGTCGTTGCGGATCATGTCTGTTCGAGACATGTCCGGGCTGAACGTTGCGACCTTGTTGCCGCCGGAACCCTTGGCCGACCGGGTGGCCAGATCGACTCGGTGGAGTAGATCCGAAGTGCTGTCGTGCCCCGGTAGACCCGCGGCGACGCCGATGCTGACGGTGCGACTGAGCATTTCACCGTCGATCACGACCTGCTGGTCAACTCGCCCGTGTAGCGACCCAGCAAACACTTCGGCAGCTTCGACATCCATCGATGCGGCTGGCACGACGACGAACTCATCACCGCCGAAGCGGGCGATGACGGAGGGAACATCGGTGGCCTCGCGCAGCAGTTTGGCAAAAGTCTCGATAAACCGATCGCCGGCGTTTTGACCAAGGTGATCATTGATGACCTTGAAGCGGTCCAGGGCAAGGAACACTACCGAAACCGGGCCGGGCTGCCCCTCGGCCAGCCGGCGGTCCAGGTATTCGATCAGCGCCCTGCGGTTGAGCAGGCCGGTGAGGTCATCATGTTCTGCGAGATAGTGGAGTCGCTCTTCGGCGACGGTGCGGCCCTGCAGCTGCGCGAAAAGCGCGGCGATCGCCTGCAGCGCGTTGAGTTCTTCTGGAAGCCATTCGCGGTCTCCGAGCTTGACGAAGGCCAACGTCCCGGTGGTGATATCTCCCGACAGTAGTGGTACGGCGGCCAGGGTGACCGCGGGAAACCCGGTACGTTCTTCGATATTGCGTTGATAGTCGGCAGTTTCCGGCTCGGGACGGACAACCTCGGGTACTTTGAGGTGTTCGGCCCTGGCGAAGACCGAGTCGGCCCCGGCGAAATATACAACACCGATAGGGTCGGGCTCCGGAACATCCGGGCGCTGTGGCCATTCGGCGACGAGCACCGTCGCGTGGATCGCGTGATCGTTGTGGCGCAGGAAGCTGAAGTCCACCCCGAAGTGGCTAACCAAGTCTCGGAGCACCCGTTGACTGATCGCCGCAGAGTCAGCCGCGGTGGCCGCCATCAACTCGGCGGCGGCCGCAGTGACCAGATAGTCCAAGGTGCCCGACATCGCTTTTACCGTAGCTGTAAAGGGCTCTCATGGCGCGCTTTGCGTAGCGCGCCAGGCATCTTTGCCAGAACACGTATGCAGGACGATGCAAAAAGCGAACGACTCAACTCTGCACCCGGGTCCGGTCAAGGCTGCGGCGGCTCGGTACGGATGCGGGTGGCCCGACCGCCAACCGCAGTACCAGCACGATTGCATCACCGGCAGGTGTGTCGGTCAGAGTTCGGAAGTCTCGCTGCAACTGCGCTAGCGGGTCGGCGAACCGGGGTGACAATTCGTCGAAATCAGGGCGGCTGTTGGCGTAGAGGAAGGCCGGCGAGACAGGTTGAACCGATAGCCCTTGTTTTTGGGCGAGGATCCAGACCAGCTCGACGGCCGACCCGCCCTTGGCGTAGTCGCGAAGAGCATGGCCAGGCACGCTGATAACAGCCAGCGCCGAACTAGCTAATATGCGTTCGCGGGTGGGTTCGCCTAGCGCGCTGCCCGCGTCCCATTGGGCGAGCTCGGCCATGACGTCGGGGCGGCGCAGAATGCCGAGTACGGCCAGTTCGCCGGCTTCTAACTCGAGGCTGCGGATGTCGATGCCCGTGTCGGGGTCGGAGTCGCCGGGCCAGCGTAGTTCGGAGATCATTTCTTTGTGCAGGTGCGGTGTTAGGTAGCGGATGCGATCGGACGCGGCCAGGACGTCTGCGACATCTGCGATGTCGTTGCTGTCGGTGAGCAGGTGCAGTCGGGCGCCTTCTTGTTGTGCTGCGGCGCTGAGGGCTGCGATCGCGGCGGCGTCGACGGGTTCGGGACTTCCCTGGTGGCGGTTGGTTTCGCGATCAAGCATTGGTTGATAGAGCTCGGCGAGTTCTGGGTTAGTGCCGTCGGTGAGTTTCAGAGTGGCACGCAACGGCGATCCGCCGACGTGATCGGCGACGGTGGCAGGCCCAAGAACGTGGTGAGCGGCAGCAGCGATTCTGGCATTCAACAACGCAGCGCCAACTGCCACGGCGCTGGCGCGGAACGCGACGTCCATCGTTGAAGTGTGTTGGACGGCAACCTCGATGGTGACGTCGGTGGGCGTGGCGTGGATATGCCATGGCTGTACGTTTCCGCCGGATGGGGCTCGGATGGCGGCTGACGCAATGACACCGGGTATCCCCGCTAGCCGCGCTGTTTCCTGGCGCTCTGTCGCTAGGGGGCGGTGCTCGTCCATGGTGGGTTCGCCGAGTTGGTTGAGTGCCCAGCCGATATCGATGCGGGTGCGACCGGAGCGCAGTGATTCGCCGAGCCCGATCCTGCGTACGGCTTCTGCAAGCGCCGCCGCGCCCAACACGACATCTGAGGCCAGTTGTGGCCAGGTTGTCAGCGAGCGGTCGACCTCTATTAGTGAGGCAGCCCCGCGAGGCGACAATCGTTCAGCCTCAAGGAGACGCAGGACGTGCCGAACTTTTTCACCACTGCTCATGTCTGGAAGCAACCCGGGCTCGAGATCGCTCAGGAGACCATGTAGAAGCGGGCGCAGCGGGTCTTTGTCGAAGCGTTCGACATCGATGAGTCCACGATCGCTGGTAGCCATCAACACTGGAACGCCGCGGGCACGGGCGGCTTGGCGCAGCGCGGCCTTCATATCAAGTGAATCGCATTCCTCAATGACGATGTCCAGGCCTTCGACAAACACATCGACGGTGTCTACCGTCAGGCCGGCATCGAAGACCTCGAGGGTCAGATAGGGATCGAGCTCGGCGACCCTACGCGCCGCCACATAGGCCTTGTTGATCCCGAGGTCGAACACGGTGGCTGGCACCCGATTTAGATTTGACAGCTCGAGGTGATCGAAGTCGGCCAGACGAAGGTGGCCGCACAATCCCTGGGCGGCCAGAGTGTGCGCTATGACGTGCCCAACGCTGAGGCCAGCGACGCCGATGCGGAGCGCGGAAAGTCGGGCCTGTTCTTGCGCGGTGATGTTATTGCGGTTTCGGTCCAGGCGTACCGTGCTGTACCCGCGCGGGCCCAGCACTGCCACGACTGCTCGCCGCCAGGGGTAGTTCGCCCACCGGGTCCTTTCGCCGAGCAGCTCAGGATTCACTGGTGGCCGAAGGCTGCGCAGGTTGGCCAATTGCGCGTCGAGCTGGTCGATGACCGCGACGTTGGGATCAGCTCGTAGCCGCTGCAATGCCACCCTGTCGTCGGACTCATCGGGGTCGAGAACCTGCGCGGTATAGGCGGTTACGTCGGGCTTGTCCATGGTGTTTCGTGTATAGCACCTGACGGCCAGCCGGAGCGCTCAGGCGAAAAATCCGATGTCGGCGGCGTACCGCGTCTCCGACGCCTATCAGTCACCAGGCGATGATGTCACCGTCCTCAGGTTCCGCCTGCTCGAGGAAGTGTCCTCGGCGTATCAGGCTGGTGACGGCCGCGTCCCAGCGCCGCAGCTGCGCCTCGGTGAAGAACGACTTGCCTAGGTGGAGCTCGATGTACGGATGCAAGATGATGGCGCCGACGCGCAGAATGATCGGGTTCAGCACCGCCCAATCAAGGTCAAGGTCGGGTCGGGCGTTGCCCTGTCTCACGAACTGGTCGCCCTGCCCCGCACTGATACCCACAAGGCCATTGAAGATGACCGACCCGAATGCACCACCCTCGGCGAGCGCGCGCCCGAGGTAGGTCGTTACATCGGGGCGTTCGGCCATCAGTGCGGTCAGCCGGCGCCCGGCTTCGTGCAGCGCGTCGGATGGCGGGTCGGGCAGCGCTGTCGACTCCAGTGCCGTACTGAGCACCTGTAGCACGTACTGATCGACGGCGGCGATTAGAGCGGCTTTGGTGCGGAAGTGGTGCTGCACGAGCCCGATTGACACTTCGGCCGTCTCGGCGACCGCGCGCAGCGGCGTGGCGGCGATGCCTTGAAGAGCGAAGCAGCTCAGGGCGGCGTCGCGGATCCGCTCCTTGGGCGCCGGCTCGGGTGCAGGGACCGGGTCGTAGGGAAACAGTCGGGGAGGGTCCACGGCCGGACAATATACCGATATCGCGCCGCAATACGGCAATATCGGGTTGCCATATTTGCGTATCTTCCCGTGCGTATGCGCTCTGCCTGAGCGGGCGGTGGTCGAAACGATATTTGGGGAGACCGCGAAATGGTTGGTGTCACTTATCTGGGGCGCCGACGCGATGGCCTGCTCCGAACCGGAGGCGGAAGACACGTGGCAGCGGATCGTCACCTTCGTCGACGCGCCCCTCACCTCTTCGAGCGCCGACGGCTAACGCATTGCGGTGTTGGAATGCTCGGCCGGGACGATCGCCGGGGCGCCGGCGCCGGGCGCGGACGGGACGGGCAACGGCGTCCGCGAAATCCCCGGGGTACCCAGCGCGCCGGCCAGCCAGGGCAGCGCGGCCGCGAACACCCGGTCCGCGAACGGCCAATCGTGCCTGCCGGGCTGCGCGACCACGGCGCAGTCGATT
>NZ_JAICZA010000031.1 GCF_025933915.1 Mycobacterium sp. | reverse complement strand
GTCGAACACTCGGATCTGTGTTTGCGGTCTCGGCATACCCCCATCGATGAGCGCCAACCGCGTTCGTGTCTCCTGAGGAGATTCCGCGCCGCCGTCGACAAGGGGCAGCACTCGGCGCAACCGGACCAGGCCACGCGCACCGGGATGTTCGGCGATGACCGCCTCAACGTCGCTGACCTTCACGTCGGTCGCGTTCATCAGCGCGTCAAGCCGCTGCACAGCCTGTAACCGCGAGGCCGTTCGCCGCCCTACATCGAAACCCGTGCGAGCCGCTGACGTGAGCGCAACACCATTGACCATGCACATTTCGTGCGGCCGCAAGGTGTCGGTGTGAACGGTGATCCCGCTGGGAGGCCGTCGGTTGTCATGCACCAACTCGGCGTCGAGCGACGGACTAACCCATTTCGTGCCCAGCAACGCGGCCGCCGAATTACCGGCAACGACTGCTCTGCGTCGTGACCATAGCCACGCCGCAGATGCACGCTGGCCAGCCGTCAGCTCGATACCGGCCGGAGCGTAGACGCCCGGGTAGACCGATGCGTACAACAGTCGCATAGCCCGCTCCGGGAAGGCCCTGGCCGCCAACGCCTCCGAGCCCAAGAATGGCCACGGATGTTCTTCCATGGGCGAATGCTGGCATTACCCACCGACACCTCGGCCAGTGTGAATCCTGCGGCACGACGCGCCGATGCGCCGTCGCGTCGTTCACACTCGGCGCATGGGGGGCCAGGCGTAAGCCCGGCGCGAAGGCCTAGAGTTACAGGCGCTCGATGATGGTGACGTTGGCCGTGCCCCCGCCCTCGCACATCGTCTGCAGGCCGTAGCGGCCGCCGATGCGCTCCAGCTCGTTGAGCATGGTGGTGAACAGCTTGGCGCCGGTGGCGCCCAACGGGTGCCCGAGGGCAATAGCGCCGCCGTTGGGGTTGACCTTCTCCGGGTCGGCCTTGACTTCCTTGAGCCAGGCCAAGACCACTGGCGCGAAGGCCTCATTGATCTCGACGGTGTCGATGTCGCCGATCGACAGCCCGGTCTTGTCCAGCGCGTAGCGGGTCGCCGGAATGGGCCCGGTCAGCATGAAGACCGGGTCGGCGCCGCGGGCGCTGATGTGGTGGATGCGCGCCCGCGGTGTCAGGTTGTGCTCCTTGACGGCCTGCTCGGACGCCAGCAGCACGGCGCTGGCCCCGTCGGAGATCTGGCTGGCCATGGCCGCCGTCAGCCGACCGCCCTCGACCAGCGTTTTGAGCCCGGCCATCTTCTCCAGGGACGATTCGCGCGGCCCCTCGTCGACCCGGAACGGCCCGGATTCGGTTTCGACCGTGATGATTTCGTTGTCGAAGTGGCCGCCACGGATCGCCGCGAACGCGCGCTCGTGACTGGTCAGCGCGTAGCGCTCCATCTCTTCGCGAGACAGGTTCCACTTCTCGGCGATCATCTCCGAGCCGCGGAACTGCGAGATCTCCTGGTCGCCATAGCGGTGCAGCCACTGCTTGGACTCGTTGGTCGGTGAGGTGAAGCCGAACTGCTCGCCCACGATCATGGCCGACGAGATCGGGATCTGGCTCATGTTCTGCATGCCGCCGGCGACGATGAGATCGGCCGTACCGGACAAGATCGCCTGCGCACCAAAGGAAATGGCCTGCTGGCTGGACCCGCATTGGCGGTCGACGGTGACGCCGGGCACCTCTTCGGGATAGCCGGCGGCCAGCCATGAGAGGCGCGCGATGTTCCCCGCCTGCGCGCCGATGGCATCGACACAGCCGGCGATCACGTCGTCAACGGCGGCGGGGTCGACGTCGACCCGGTCCAGCAGACCGCGCCACGCATAAGCACCCAGGTCGACCGGATGTACCCCGGCCAGCGATCCGCCGCGCTTGCCGACCGCGGTACGCACAGCGTCGATGACGTACGCCTCAGGCATGTCAGACTCCTTCTTTGCTGATCCCGCCAAGAACGATGGCGAGGTATTGCTGGCCCACTTGCTGCGCGGTGAGCGGTCCGCCGGGCTGATACCAGCGCACCGACACCCACGTGGTGTCACGGATGAAGCGGTAGACGAGGTCGACGTCGAGTTCGGGCCGGAAGTAGCCCTCGTCGACGCCCTGGTGGAGCAGCTCGAGCCACATCTTGCGTTGTTGCCGGTTCATGTCCTCGATGTAGGAGAACCGGGGCTGGGACAACAACCGCTGGGCTTCGTCCTGGTAGATGACGACCTGCGCATGCCGATGTTCGATCGCCTCGAACGACGCCATGAACAAGCCCTTGAGCCGCTCCAGCGGGTTGGCCTCGCTGTCCACGATCTCGCGATAGCGGTTGAACAACCAGTCCAAGAAGCTTCGCAGGAGCTCGTCGACCATCTCCTCTTTGGACGAGAAGTGGTGATACAGGCTGCCGGACAGGATGCCGGCGCTGTCGGCGATGTCGCGCACCGTGGTGGCGCGCAGCCCGCGCTCGGCGAACATGGTCGCGGCAAGCTCCAGCAACTCGTCTCGTCGGCTGTTCGCCTGACCGGTCACACGGTCCACTCGACCAGAGTATCAACCAAGCGCTTGCTTGGCTAGTTAGGGATGCTGGCTCGACACCGAGATGACCTCGCCGGTGAGGTAGCTCGAGTAGTCGCTGGCCAGGAACGCGATGGTGGCCGCGACTTCCCACGGCTCGGCGGCGCGGCCGAAGGCTTCACCGGCCGAGAGCCGATCCAGCAGTTCGGACGACGTCGTCTTGTCCAGGAACTTGTGCCGCGCGATGCTCGGCGACACCGCGTTGATCCGGACGTCGTACTCCGCGGCTTCGATCGCGCTGCACCGGGTTAGCGCCATCACGCCGGCCTTGGCGGCCGCATAGTGCGCCTGCGAGTGCTGGGCCCGCCAGCCCAGGACGCTGGCGTTGTTGACGATCACCCCGCCGTGCGACGCCTCGCGAAAGTAGCGCAGCGCCGCGCGGGTGGCGCGAAACACCGATGTCAGGGTCACGTCCAGGACGCGGTCCCATTCCTCGTCGGTCATGTCGACCACCGGCGTCTGCCCGCCCAGCCCGGCGTTGTTGACCAGGACGTCGATGCGCCCCAATCGGGCCGTCGCCGACGCGAACAGCGCGTCGATCTGGGCGGTGGACGTCACGTCGCACAGCACGCTTTCGACACGGCCTTGCCCGAGCGCGGCCAGCTCGCCGGCCGTCTCCCCCAGCCGCCGTTCGTGGTGGTCCGAGATCACCACGTCGGCCCCCTCTGCCAGCGCCCGCCGTGCGGTCGCCGCACCGATGCCGGTGCCGGCGGCGGCGGTCACGACCACCACCTTGCCCTGCAGAAGTCCGTGTCCGGCAATCTCTTTGGGAGCTTCGGACAGACTCATCCCTTAACCTCTCGGGGTAGGCCGAGCACCCGCTCGGCGATGATGTTGCGCTGGATCTCGTTGGACCCGCCGTAGATGGTGTCGGCGCGGGTGAACAGGAACAGCCGCTGCCACTCGTCGAACTCGCCGTCGGTCAACGTCAGACTGGGCTTGCCGATGACGTCCATCGCCAACTCGCCGAGGTCGCGATGCCAGTTGGCCCACAACAACTTCGACACGTTGTCCTGGCCCGGCTGCTCGACGTCCATCGTGGCCAGCGCGTAGCTGCGCATCGCCCGCAGCCCGGTCCACGCCCGGGTCAGCCGCTCGCGGATGAACGGGTCGTCTGCGGCGCCGGTGCGCTGCGCGAGCTCGGCCAAGTTGGAAAGCTCACGGGCGTAACGGATTTGCTGTCCGAGCGTCGACACTCCGCGCTCGAAGGTCAGTGTTCCCATCGCGACCCGCCAGCCGTCGCCCGGCTCACCGACCACCAAGTTGGCGTCGGTGCGGGCATCGTCGAAGAACACCTCGTTGAACTCCGCGGTGCCGGTGATCTGGACGATCGGGCGCACCTGAACACCCGGCTGATCCAGCGGCACCAGCAGATACGAGAGGCCGGCGTGCCGCTTGGAGCCCTTCTCCGTGCGCGCGACGACAAAGCACCACTGCGACAGGTGCGCCAGCGACGTCCACACCTTCTGGCCATTGATCACCCATTGATCGCCGTCCAGCTCGGCGGTGGTCGCCACGTTGGCCAGGTCGCTGCCGGCGCCGGGCTCCGAATAGCCCTGGCACCACAGCTCGGTGACGTCGAGGATCTTGGGCAGGAAACGCTGCTGCTGCTCGGGCGTCCCGAACGCGATCAGCGTCGGGCCCAGCAGCTCCTCGCCGAAGTGATTGACCTTGTCCGGGGCGTCGGACCGGGCGTACTCCTCGTAGAACGCCACCCGGTGCGCGGTGGAAAGCCCGCGACCGCCATGTTCGACCGGCCAGCCCAGGCAGGTCAGTCCGGCCTTGGCGAGATGCTGGTTCCAGGCCCGGCGTTCCTCGAAGGCCTCGTGCTCACGGCCGGGGCCGCCAAGGCCCTTGAGAGCGGCGAATTCGCCGACCAGATTGTCGGCGAGCCAAGAGCGGACCTCGGCCCGGAACTCCTCGACGTCCTGCATGCCTTGTAGGCTAACCTACCAAGCACTTGCTTTGTAGCTCGGTGACGACGCATGCCGCGGGGCGGCATGAGGAGGCCGAGCGATCTGACTCAGAGCATTCGAGGAGCGTCGCCGATGACCACCGATCCCCGCACCGTGCCCGCGGCGCTGGATCGTTTGGCGCGCCGACTCCCCGATCACGACGCCCTGATCACCGAGGAACGGTCCTTCACCGCCGCGGCGTTGCGCGATGAAGTGCACCGGGCGGCGGCGGCGCTCATCGGCCTCGGTGTGCGGGCCGGCGACCGGGTGGCGATCTGGTCGCCCAACACCTGGCATTGGGTGGTGGCCTGCCTGGCTATCCATCACGCCGGTGCCGCGATGGTTCCGCTGAACACCCGCTACACGGCCGCGGAGGCCGGCGACATCCTGGCCCGCGTCGGCGCGCCGGTGCTGTTCGGCATGGGCGAATTCCTGGGCAACGACCGCGTCGCCGATCTGGATCGGGCGACGCTGCCCGCGTTGCGGCACGTCGTGCGGATACCGATCGACGCCCCAGATGGGACGTGGGACGAGTTCGTGGCCGCCGGCACCGACCTCGACGCCGTCGAAGCCCGGGCCGCGGCGGTCACGCCCGACGACATCAGCGACATCCTGTTCACCTCGGGCACCACCGGCCGCAGCAAAGGTGTGCTGTGTGCGCACCGGCAGTCGCTGTCGGCCTCGGCGTCGTGGGCGGCCAACGGCAAGATCACCGCCGACGACCGCTACCTGTGCATCAACCCGTTCTTTCACAACTTCGGCTACAAGGCCGGCATCCTGGCCTGCCTGCAGACCGGCGCGACGCTGATCCCGCACCTGACCTTCGACCCGTTGCGCGCGCTGCAGGCGATCGAGCAGCACCGCATCACCGTGTTGCCCGGTCCGCCAACGATTTACCAGACCCTGCTGGACCATCCCGCGCGCGACGACCACGACCTGAGCTCGCTACGCTTCGCGGTGACGGGGGCGGCGACCGTGCCGGTCGTGTTGGTCGAGCGCATGCAGTCCGAGCTCGACATCGACATCGTGCTGACCGCCTACGGGCTCACCGAGGCCAACGGCATGGGGACCATGTGCCGCGCCGACGACGACGCGGTCACCGTCGCGACCACCTGTGGACGCCCGTTCGCCGACTTCGAATTACGCATTGACGCAACCGAATCCGGTGAATCAGGGGAGGTTCTGTTGCGCGGGCCGAATGTGATGCTGGGCTACCTCGACGACGCGGCGGCCACCGCGGCGGCCATCGACGCCGACGGCTGGCTGCACACCGGCGACATCGGTGTGCTCGACGGATCCGGCAACCTGCGCATCACCGATCGGCTGAAAGACATGTACATCTGCGGCGGATTCAACGTCTACCCGGCCGAGATCGAGCAGGTGCTGGCCCGGATGGAAGGCGTGGCCGACGCCGCGGTGATCGGGGTTCCCGACGAGCGGCTCGGCGAGGTTGGCCGGGCGTATCTCGTCACCCGGCCCGGCACCGAACTCGAAGAACAATCCGTAATCGCTTACACCCGTGAGCATTTGGCGAACTTCAAGGCACCGCGGTCGGTGCGGTTCGTCGACGCGTTGCCGCGCAATGCGGGCGGCAAGGTGGTCAAACCACAACTGCGAGAGCTGGACTGATGGATCTGGAGCTAGACGACGACACCCTGGCGTTTGCGGCCGAGGTTCGGGAATTCCTGTCGGCCAACGTGGAGTCGATCCCGACGAAGTCGTACGACAACGCCGAAGGGTTCGACCAGCACCGGCATTGGGACCGGGTGCTGTTCGACGCCGGTCTGTCGGTGATCACCTGGCCGAAGCGCTACGGCGGCCGCGACGCGCCGCTGCTGCACTGGGTGGTGTTCGAAGAGGAGTATTTTCGCGCCGGGGCGCCCGGCCGGGCCAGCGCCAACGGCACGTCGATGCTGGCCCCGACGCTGTTCGCGCACGGAACCGAGGAGCAGCAGGACCGGATCCTGCCGAAAATGGCTAGCGGCGAAGAGATCTGGGCGCAGGCGTGGTCGGAGCCCGAGTCGGGCAGCGACCTGGCGTCGTTGCGATCCACCGCCACCCAGACCGACGGCGGCTGGCTGCTCAACGGTCAGAAGATCTGGAGCTCGCGGGCGCCGTTCGCCGAGCGGGGATTCGGGCTGTTCCGCTCCGACCCCGGCGCCGAGCGCCACAACGGGCTGACCTACTTCATGTTCGACCTCAAAGCCAAGGGCATCACCGTGCGGCCCATCGTCCAGCTGGGCGGGGACACCGGCTTCGGTGAGATCTTCCTCGACGACGTTTTCGTGCCCGACGAGGATGTGATCGGCACCCCGCACGAAGGTTGGCGGGCGGCCATGAGCACGTCGAGCAATGAGCGGGGCATGTCGCTGCGCAGCCCGGCCCGCTTCCTGGCGACGGCGGAACGGTTGGTGCGGCTGTGGAAGGACAGCGGCTCACCGGCCGCGTTCGCCGACCGCGTCGCCGACGGCTGGATCAAAGCGCAGGCTTACCGGCTGCAGACTTTCGGGACGGTGACCAGGCTGGCCCTCGGCGGCGAGCTGGGCGCCGAATCGTCGGTGACCAAAGTGTTCTGGTCGGATCTCGACGTCGAACTGCACCAGACCGCACTCGACCTCCTCGCCGCTGACGGGGAACTCGCCGGCCCGTGGACCGAGGGGCTGCTGTTCGCCCTGGGTGGCCCGATCTACGCCGGCACCAACGAAATTCAGCGCAACATCATCTCCGAGCGGCTGCTGGGCCTGCCGCGCGAAAAGTCCGGGGGCACGAAGTGAAATTTGCGCTAGACGAACAGCAGCGTGACTTCGCGGCCAGCATCGACGCCGCGCTCGGCGCGGCGGACCTGCCCGGCGCCGTGCGCGCGTGGGCCGCGGGCGATACCGCGCCGGGCCGCAAGGTGTGGGAGCAGCTGGCTAACCTGGGCGTCACCGCCCTGGCCGTGCCGGAGAAATTCGATGGCATCGAGGCTCACCCGATCGACCTGGTCGTCGCCCTCGAGCGCCTCGGGCGCTGGTGTGTGCCCGGCCCGGTGGTCGAATCCATCGCTGTGGCACCGGTATTGCTGGCCGCCGACGATCACGCCGAGCGCTGCGCGGCGCTGGCCGCCGGTGAGCTCATCGCCACTGTCGCGCTGCCGCCGCGGGTACCGCGGGCCGTTGACGCCGACGCGGCCGGGCTGGTGCTGCTGGCCGGTGATGACGGGGTCGCCGCAGCCACCGCGGGTGACGAGCACGAGTCCGTCGACCCCAGCCGGCGCCTGTTCGACGTGACCGCGGCCGGGTCGGCGTGGGATGCGGATATCGAGCGCGCCTACGAGTTCGGCGCGCTGGCCACCGCGGCACAACTGGTCGGCGCCGCCGAGGCGCTGCGCGACGCCGCCGTCGACTACGCCAAGCAGCGCACCCAGTTCGGGCGGGTGATCGGCTCGTATCAGGCGATCAAACACAAGCTCGCCGACGTGCACATCGCCATCGAACTGGCCCGGCCGCTGGTGCACGGCGCGGCGTTGGCTTTGGCCGATGACCCGAGCGCGAGCGCTCGGGACGTCAGCGCGGCCAAGGCGGCAGCGTCGGAGGCGGGGCTGTTGGCCGCGCGCTCGGCGCTGCAGACCCACGGTGCGATCGGTTTCACCCAGGAGCACGACCTGTCGCTGTTGCTGCTGCGGGTGCAGGCGCTGCGATCCGCCTGGGGCACGCCGGAGGACCATCGGCGGCGAGTGCTGGAGGCCCTATGAGCACGAGTCGAGTCCCGAAGGAGCGGCGCCCATGACTGAAGAACGGCAGATGCTGGCCGAGACCGTCGCCGCCCTGGTAGCCAAGCACGCCGCTCCGGCGGCGGTGCGCGCCGCCATGGAGTCTGACCGCGGCTACGACGAATCACTCTGGCAACTGCTCTGCGAGCAGGTCGGTGCCGCGGCCCTGGTCATACCCGAGGAATTGGGCGGCGCGGGCGGTGAATTGGCCGATGCCGCAGCGGTTTTACAGGAGCTGGGCCGCGCCCTGGTGCCCTCCCCGCTGCTGGGCACCACGCTGGCCGAGCTGGCGCTACTGAGCGCCGCCGAGCCGGACGCCGCGACGTTGGAAGGTCTGGGCGAGGGCATCTCGATCGGCGCGCTGGTGCTCGATGCCGACTATGTGGTCAACGGCGACATCGCCGACGTCGTGGTCGCCGTCGAGGACGGCCGGCTGAGCAGGTGGACCCGATTCGGCACGCGGGCCGTCACCACGATGGACCCGACCCGGCGCCTGGCGCGGGTGCAACCGGAGGAAACCGAAGCGATCGGCCCGGACCCGGGCCTGGCGGACAAGGCGGCCGTCCTGCTGGCCGCCGAGCAGATCGGTGCCGCCGAACGCTGTTTGGAGCTGACCGTCGAATACGCCAAGGACCGAGTGCAATTCGGCCGTCCGATCGGCAGCTTTCAGGCGCTCAAGCATCGGATGGCGGATATGTATGTCACGGTCGCCGCGGCGAAGGCCGTCGTCGCCGACGCGTGTGACGACCCCACTCCCACCAACGCCGCCGCCGCCCGCCTGGCCGCCACCGAGGCCCTGAACACCGTGGCCGCCGAAGGCATCCAGCTGCACGGCGGCATCGCAATCACCTGGGAGCACGACATGCACCTGTACTTCAAACGCGCCCACGGCAGCGCGCATCTGCTGGATACGCCACGAGAGCTGCTTAACCGACTGGAATCCGAGGTACTCAGGACGCCGTGACCGATCGTGTCTCGCTGCGCGCCGGCATCCCACCGTTCTATGTGATGGATGTCTGGTTGGCGGCGGCCGAACGCCAACGCAGCCACGGTGATCTGGTCAACTTGTCGGCGGGCCAGCCCAGCGTCGGAGCACCCGAGCCGGTGCGAGCGGCCGCGGCGGCGGCCGTGCATTCCAACGAGCTCGGTTACTCGGTGTCCTTGGGTATCCCCGAGCTGCGTGCCGCGATCGCCGCGGACTACCAGCGCCAGCACGGGCTCGAGGTCGAGGCCGACGCGGTGGTGATCACCACGGGCTCTTCGGGTGGGTTCCTGCTCACCTTCCTGGCCTGCTTCGACGTCGGTGATCGGGTAGCGCTGGCCAGCCCCGGCTACCCCTGCTACCGAAACATCTTGTCGGCATTGGGATGCGAGGTGGTGGAGATCCCCTGCGGGCCGCAGACCCGCTTCCAGCCCACCGCGCAGATGCTCGCCGAACTCGACCCCCCGGTGCAGGGCGTCATCGTGGCGAGCCCCGCCAACCCCACCGGAACGGTCATACCGCCGGAGGAGCTGGCCGCCATCGCGTCCTGGTGCGACGCCTCGGGGGCGCGGTTGATCAGCGACGAGGTCTACCACGGCCTGGTCTACGAAGGCGCGCCGCAGACCAGCTGCGCGTGGCAGACATCGCGAAATGCCGTGGTGGCCAATAGCTTTTCGAAATATTACGCCATGACGGGCTGGCGGCTCGGCTGGCTGCTGGTGCCGGCCGAGTTACGCCGCGCGGTGGATCGCCTCACCGGGAACTTCACCATCTGCCCGCCCGTGCTGTCGCAGCTCGCCGCGGTGGCGGCCTTTACCCCGGAGGCGACGGCCGAGGCCGACGGCCACCTGCATCACTACGCGAGGAACCGCTCGTTGCTGCTGGACGGGCTGCGCGGCATCGGCGTCGAGCGGCTGGCGCCCACCGATGGCGCCTTCTACGTGTACGCCGACGTCTCGGATTTCACCGACGACTCGCTCAGGTTCTGTTCAAAACTGTTGGAGGAAACCGGCGTTGCCATCGCACCGGGCATCGACTTCGACACCACCAGGGGCAATTCGTTCGTCCGGCTGTCCTTCGCCGGCCCCACCAACGACATCGAGGAAGCGGTGCGACGGCTCGGGCCGTGGCTCTCGGCGCGCTAGCGGCAGCGGCAGCGGACTAAGCGTCGAGCACCTGCCCGATGCGCGCCTCGAGCGCGCCCCGCTCGCCCAGGCCGGCCACGTCGATGCCGAATCGCTCACTGAGCACGTCGATGACCGCCGCCGCGTCGTCGAGGCGGGTTTTCTCGCTGCCGTCGGCGCGGTGGACGGTCAGGTTGCGGCCGGCCAGGTTATAGCGGGCGTCGTCAGTCGTCAGGGCGGCCATCAGGCCGGTCACGAAGATCGACTCGGGGTGCGTGGAGACGTACCAGCTACCCACTTTCAGATCAATCTGCGGCACGGTCTGGGTGCCGAATACGTACAGCGGTTTCCAGTCGCCGCGAACCATGGCTTGCAGCACCAGGCCGTCGCCCCGGTCGTTGAGCCGGTACGGCTCGTGTGTTGTCTGTTGGGCGTTTGCGGTCTCGAAGCGGATGGGGGAGGTCAGTGTCTGGCCACCGAAGCCGACGTCGACCAGATAGGAGCCCTGCGAACCCGGGAACGTCACCGCCAATACCGTGTGTGTCTGGGCGCCCAACGGCGCGTCGGGCGGAAGCATCCAGACCACCCGGCCGACCAGACGCCGCACCCGAAACCCGATCTCGGCCAGCGCGTATCCCATCAGGCCGTTCTGCTCGTAGCAGTAGCCGCCGCGGCGCCGGTGCACCAGCTTGTCGGTAAGGGCTCCCGGGCTCAGATCGTCGACTGGCACCCCCATCAGGGGATCGAGGTTCTCGAACGGGATCGCACCGGTGTGCGCGGTCATCAGATCCTGCAGCACCTCGAGATTCGGCTCGGCGGCACCGCGGTAGCCGATGCGGTCGAAGTACGCGCCCAGATCCAGCGTCATAAAACCATTCTGCCTGCGGCGTTCCGGCCGAAGCAGCGGGCACCGGCATCGGTTGTTTCATTCCTGTCGAATAGGGCTATCCGCCGACAGGGGCTTAGCGCTTCCCACATCGACAACGGAGTCCATCATGAACACCAGCACCACCGTCTGGATCGTCGTCGCCGCGGTTGCGGCCGTCCTGGTCATCATCGCCCTGGTGATCGCAGCCCGCAGAGCGAGCGGGCGCCGCCGTCAGCGCGAGGCCGAAGGGATTCGCGAGGAGGCCAAGCTGGAGACCGGCAAGGTCGAGCGCCGCGAGGCGCTGGCGGCGGAGACGGCCGCGAAAGCCCGTGCGGCGCAGGCCGAAGCCGAAGTCAAGGCGGCAGAAGCCGCCCGGCTGCAGGATCGAGCATCAGCGCATCAGACCGAAGCGGCGTCCTCGCGCGAACAGCTGGACGAGCAGTGGAAGCGTGCTGACAGCATTGACCCGAGGGTGAAGGGCGAGACCGGTGGCAGTGCCGACGACCCCGCCTCCGGCCGCGACGCCGCGTGGAGCCAGGAGCAGCCGATCCCGGACAACTCCCCCACGGAGGACATGTCGGCGCACCACCGCGAAACCGGCCGCCATAACACCGCGTCCAAGTAGGACGTCGCCGCCGGACTAAAGCCAGGTGTCTTGGGTGGTGGTGGTGAGGAACGCTTCCAGGTCGTCGCGCCACTGCGCCGGCGTCGTCTTGTCCGGTTCGATGCCGGTGTACTCACCGCGATAGAACAGCAGCGGCCGCGGCTTGATCTTGGGCGCCTCGGAAAGCGATTGCACCGCGCCGAACACTACGAAGTGATCGCCCCCGTCGTGCGTGGAGGTCACCGTGCAGTCGATGTAGGCCAGCGACCCGTCGATGATCGGTGAGCCGAGATCGGAAGGGTGCCAGTCGATGCCGGCGAATTTATCGGGCTCCTTGGAGCCGAAGCGGGCCGAGACATGCTTCTGGTTCTCGGTCAGCATGTTGACGCAGAACCGGCCGGTGGCCTCGATCGCCTTCCAGGACCGTGACACCTTGGTCGGGCAGAACAGCACCAGCGGCGGGTCCAGCGACAGCGCCGCAAAGGACTGGCAGGCGAAGCCGACGGGGGCCTCGTCGTGCACGGTGGTGATGATGGTGATGCCGGTGCAGAACTGGCCCAGCACCTGCCGGAAGGTCCGCGGATCGATGGGCGCCGACATGGTCAGCCGCGCATGCCGACCGTGAAGTCGTGGCCCCACAGGCTGACGGCGGTGCTTTCCCGGGCGACCCAGCCGTCGTCTTCGACTTGCCTTCCCTCGCAACCGAATTCGACGTCGAACCCGCCGGGTGTCTTCATGTAGAACGACAGCATCAGGTCGTTGACGTGGCGGCCCAGGGTGGCCGACATGGGCACCTTGCGGCGCAGCGCGCGGTCCAGGCACAGCCCCACGTCGTCGGCGTTCTCGACCTCGATCATCAGGTGCACGATGCCGCTGGGCGTCGGCAGCGGCAGGAAGGCCAGGCTGTGGTGGCGCGGGTTGCAGCCGAAGAAGCGCAACCAGGCGGGCGCACCGTCGGCGGGCCGGCCCACCACCTGCGGCGGCATCCGCATCGAGTCGCGCAGCGTGAACCCGAGCACGTCACGGTAGAAGTGCAGCGCCTCGTCGTCGTCGCGGGTGGACAACACCACGTGCCCCAGGCCCTGCTCACCGGTGACGAACTTGTGCCCGTAGGGGCTGACCACCCGGCGGTGTTCCAGGGCGACGCCGTGGAAGACCTCCAGGCAGTTGCCCGACGGGTCGGAGAACCGGATCATCTCGACGACCCGGCGATCCGCCAGTTGTGCGGCGGTGGCGTCCTTGTAGGGGACGCCCTCCACGTCGAGCCTGTCCCGGATCTCTTGCAGACCTTCGGCGTTGGCGCACTCCCAGCCGGCCTCCATGAGGTGGTCGCGCTCGCCGGGCACGATCACCAGCCGGGCCGGGAAATCGTCCATCCGCAGATAGAGCGCGCCCTCGGTGTTTCCGCTGCCCTCGACCATGCCGAGAACCTTCAGGCCGTACTCACGCCAGGCCGCCATGTCGGTGGCCTCGATGCGTAGATAGCCCAGCGAACGGATGCTCATCACGCACCTCCCAGGAAATCGATAGTGAGCTTGTTGAACTCGTCGAACTTCTCCACCTGCGCCCAGTGCCCACATTGCCCGAAAACGTGAAGCTGCGCACGCGCAATGGTCTTCAGCGCGACCAGCGCCCCGTCCAGCGGATTGACCCGGTCCTCACGGCCCCAGATCAGCAGCACGGGCTGGCGCAGCCGGTGCACCTCGCGCCACATCATGCCGAGTTCGAAATCGGCGCCCGCGAACGACATTCCCATCGCCCGGGTCGCCGTCAGTGATTCCGGCGTGCTGGCCAACGCGAACCGCTCATCGATCAATTCGTCGGTGATCAGTTTCTGGTTGTAGACCATCACCCGCAGAAACGCCTCGAGGTTTTCCCGGGTGGGCTCGGCGGAGAACTTCCCCAGCCGCTTGACGCCCTCGGTGGGATCCGGCGCGAACAAATTGATGCTCAGCCCCCCGGGCCCCATCAACACCAGGCGGCCGGCCCGGTCGGGGTAGTCCAGGGCGAACCGCACCGCGGTGCCCCCACCTAACGAATTGCCCACCAACGGGACTCGTCCCAGCTCCAGCTGGTCGAATAGCCCCTTGAGCGCCCTGGCCGCGTAGTGGTTGAACTGCCCGTGCTCGGCGCGTTTGTCGGAGTGGCCGTAGCCGGGCTGGTCCACGGCCAGCACGTGAAACCGCTCGGCGAGCACGGGAACGTTGCGTGACCAGTTCGTCCAGCTCGCCGCTCCGGGACCGCCGCCGTGCAGCAACACGATCGTCTGATCGTTGCCGACCCCGGCCTCGTGGTAGTGCAACTTCAGCGGCCCGTCGACGTCCACCTCGACGAAGCGCGAGGTGGACTCGAAGGTCAATTCCTCGGTCGCCGTCATCGGCTAAACCATGGTGTCGCCGGGCGGCAACCCGAACTCGTTGTTCCCGAAGATTTGGTAGGCCCGCTCGGGATCGTTGGCCGCGTGCACCCGGCCGGCGTGCGCGTCGCGCCAGAACCGTTGCACCGGTTGGTCATTGGCCAGGGCGGTGGCTCCGGAAGCCTCGAACAAGCGGTCGATGGAAGCGATGGCCCGACCGGTGGCGCGCACCTGGTCACGGCGGGCGCGGGCGCGCAGGTCGAACGGGATCTCCTTGCCGGCCGACAGCAGCGCGTACTCGTCGGCGACGTTGCCGCTCAACTGGCGCCACGCCGCATCGATGTCGCTGGCCGCCTCGGCGATGCGGACCTTGGCGAACGGGTCGTCCTTGGCCTTCTCGCCGGCGAACGCCGCGCGCACCCGCTTGCCCTGATGCTCGACGTGCGCGTCGTACGCACCGTAGGCCATGCCGACGATCGGCGCCGAGATGGTGGTGGGATGCATTGTGCCCCAAGGCATCTTGTAGACCGGGGCGGTGTTGTTCTCATACCCACCGGCGGTGCCGTCGTTCATCGCCTTGTAGGACAGGAACCGGTGCCGCGGCACAAAGACATCCTTGACGACGACGGTGTTGCTGCCGGTGCCGCGCAGGCCGACAACATGCCAGACGTCGTCGATGCGGTACTCGCTGCGGGGGATCAAGAAACTGCCGAAGTCGACCGGGCGGCCGTCCTTGATCACCGGGCCACCGAGGAAGGCCCATGTCGCGTGGTCACACCCCGAGGACCAGTTCCACGCGCCATTGACCAGGTAACCGTCATCGGTCACCACGCCGGCGCCCATCGGGGCGTACGACGAGGAAACCCGGGTCTTGGGGTCCTCGCCCCAGACCTCCTCCTGGGCCTGCTGGTCGAACAGGGCCAGATGCCAGTTGTGCACGCCGATGATGGAGCTGACCCAGCCGGTGGACCCACACGCGCTGGCCAGCCGCCGGACCGCCTCGTAGAACAGCGTCGGATCGCACTGCAATCCACCCCACTGCTCGGGCTGCAACAGGGTGAAGAAACCCACGTCCTGCAGATCCTGAACGGTCTCGTCCGGCAGCCGCCGCAGATCCTCCGTCGCCTGCGCGCGTTCGGCGATCCGCGGAAGCAGATCATCGATGCCAGCCAAAACCGACTGCGCATCACGCTGTTGAATGGACGTCACTTAAGTTTGCCTCCTGGGCCAGACTTACACAGCGGACTTACACCAGAGACTAGAACACGTTCCGATTTGTGTCGAGCAGGGTATTCCTGCGGCTGGTAGCGATACGAATCCACTTTTCTGTAACATGTTCTAGTTACCACGAAAGGAAGGGACGGGCCTTGACCGAGGCTGATCCGGACCAAACACCCGACGAGCCACTCGGTGACCACGTCCTTGAACTGCAGATCGCCGAGGTGATCGCCGAGACCGAGGACGCGCGGTCGCTGGTGTTCGCGGTGCCCGCCGACGAAGGAGACCCCGACATCCCGCCCGAGCGGCTGCGGTACGCGCCGGGCCAGTTCTTGACGCTGCGCGTTCCCAGCGAACGCACCGGGTCGGTGGCGCGCTGCTACTCGTTGTGCAGCTCGCCGTTCACCGACGACGCCCTGACCGTCACGGTCAAACGAACCGCGGACGGATACGCCTCCAACTGGCTGTGCGACAACGCTCGCGCGGGCATGCGGATCCACGTGCTGGCCCCGTCGGGCAACTTCGTGCCGAAAACGATGGGCGATGACTTCCTGCTGATGGCCGCGGGCAGCGGCATCACCCCGATCATGTCGATCTGCAAATCGGCGCTGGCCGACGGCAGCGGACAGGTGACGCTGATCTACGCCAACCGCGACGACCGTTCGGTGATCTTCTCCGACGCGCTGCGCGAACTGTCCGCCAAATATCCCGACCGGCTCACGGTCCTGCACTGGCTGGAATCGCTGCAGGGATTGCCGAGCGTCGCCGCGCTGGCCAAGCTGGCGGCCCCCTACACCGATCGCCCCGTCTACATCTGCGGGCCGGGCGCGTTCATGGACTCGGCCAAGCAAGCCCTGGAGACACTGAAAGTTCCTGCGCCGCAAATACATATCGAGGTGTTCAAGTCGCTGGAATCGGATCCGTTCGCGGCGGTGAAGATCGAGGACACCCCCGAGGGCGACCAGCCGCCGGCCACCGCGGTGGTCGAGCTCGATGGTGAAACCCACACCGTGTCGTGGCCGCGCAACGCCAAATTGCTTGACGTGTTGCTGGCCAAGGGCCTCGACGCACCGTTCTCCTGCCGCGAGGGTCACTGCGGCGCGTGTGCCTGCACCCTGCGCAAGGGCAAGGTGACCATGGAGGTCAACGACGTGCTCGAGCAGCAGGATCTCGACGAGGGGCTGATTTTGGCCTGTCAATCTCACCCGGAATCTGATTCGGTAGAAGTCACCTACGACGAGTAATCGCGGGTTAAGTTCACCCCTTGGGGTCAGCAAACCGGAAAGAGGAGCATCGATGATGCGGCTGGTATGGGGATTCGCAGTCGCCGCAGCGCTGCCGGTGTTTCTGCCCGCCGGGGTGTGCGCGGCGGCGAGCAACACCGCCACCACGTTGTTCCCGCTGGACGGACCCAACCAGCTCGAGACGCGCGTGATCCTCAACTGCTTCAAATCCGACGGCCACTGCGACTTCACCGCCGGCGCGGACATGCTCACGCCCGACGGGGTGGCCGGCTTCCCGCCCGGCCTGTGGGCCCGCCAGACCACCGAGATCCGGTCCTCGAACCGGTTGGCCTACCTCGACGCACACGCCGACGGCCAGAACGAGCGGGTGATGAAGTCGATGGGCTCCGACGAGATCACCACGGTCTACTTCGGTGAGGGCCCCCCGGACAAGTACCAGACGAGCGGGCGCATCGACTCCACCGATTGGCAGACGGGCCAGCCCAAGACCGACAACAACGTCATCGCCTGCACCCACATCCAGGTGGTCTATCCCGGGGTCAACATCACGTCCCCCAGCACCTGCGCGGTCACGACGTTCTCCTGAGCTCTCCCAAGGAGCCACCTCCGGCGATTGCGCGAACCGTCTGCCGCGCCAGGCCTTTCCCTAGCGGGGCAGGCCGAGCAGGCGCTCGGCCGCCACCGTCAGCAGGATCTGCTCGGTGCCACCGGCGATCGTGAGGCACCGCGTGTTGAGGAAGTCGAAGACCGCCCGGTCGCCGTCCGCGCGGCGGTCGACCAGACCGCCACCCTCGGCGACGTCCATCGTGAATTCGGCCAGCGCCTGCCGGTAGCGGACGCCGATCAGCTTGCGCACGCTGGACTGCGCCCCGGGGTCCTGGCCGCCCACGGCGAGCTGGGCGATCCGCTGGTCCAGCAGCGCGCCGGTCTGCGCCAGGATGATCAGCCGCCCGAGCCGGTCCTGCTCGGCAACGTCGAGATCCCTTGCCGCGAGTAGCTTCAGCAGCTCCTCCATCGGGTTGCCCAGCGCCGTGCCGTTGGCCATCGCGACCCGCTCGTTCGCCAGCGTGGTGCGGGCCAGCCGCCACCCGTCGTTGACCTCGCCGACCACCAATTCGTCGGGCACGAACACGTTGTCCAGGAACACCTCGTTGAACAGCGAGTCGCCGGTGATCTCACGCAGCGGACGGATTTCGATGCCCGGTGAGCTCATTTCCACCAAAAAGTAGGTGATGCCTTTGTGTTTCGGCGCGTCCGGATCGGTGCGGGCCAAACACACGCCCCATTTCGCCTTGTGCGCCGCCGACGTCCACACCTTCTGCCCGGTGAGCAACCACCCGCCGGCTGGATCTTCCGAGCGCACTGCTTTGGTGCGCAGCGACGCCAGATCCGAGCCGGCGCCCGGCTCGGAAAACAGCTGGCACCACAGGAATTCACCGCGCGTGGTGCCCGGCACGAATCGCTGCACCTGTTCCGGCGTGCCGTGCTCGAGGATGGTCGGCGCCGCCCACCAGCCGATCACCAGGTCGGGCCGTTCGACACCGGCCGCGGCCAGCTCCTGATCGATCAGCAGCTGCTCGGCCGGGGACGCGGCGCGCCCGTACGGCTTCGGCCAGTGCGGCGCCTGCAGACCCGCCTCGGCCAAACCGACCTGTCGCTTTTCGGCGGGCAGCGCGGCGATCTCGGCGACGGCCGCGGCGATGTCGGCGCGCTGGCCTTCGACATCGGTGAGGTCAGAAAGATCCAAGCTCAGGCGCCGGCGCACGCCGTCCTGCGTGAGCGCCGTGATCCGCCGCAGCCAGCGCTCGGCGCCGCCGAGGAACCGGCCGATGGCATGCGCCCGGCGCAGATACAGGTGCGCGTCGTGCTCCCAGGTGCAGCCGATGCCGCCGAGTACCTGGATGCAGTCCTTGACGTTGGCCTTCACGGTGGCGATGCAGGTGCTCGCGGCCAGGGCCGCCGCGATGGAGAACTGGGATCGGTCGTCCTCGGCCGCGGCGCGCGCGGCGTCGGCCGCGGCGACCTCGGCCTGCTCGGCGCGGCACAGCATCTCCGCGCACAGGTGCTTGATGGCCTGGAAGCTGCCGATCGGCTTGCCGAACTGCTCGCGCACCTTGGCGTAGTCAACGGCGGTTTCCAGCGCCCATCGGGTGATGCCGGCCGCCTCGGCCGCCAGCACGGTCGCGGCCAGCTCCTCGACGCGTTCCCCGCCTTCCGACACCACCGTGGCCGGCGCCGAGGTCAACACCACCCGCGCCAACGGCCGGGAGAAGTCGGTGGCCCGCAGCGGCTCGACCCGCACTCCCTCGCTGTCGGCGTCGATCAGCAACCACTTCCCGTCGGCCGGCAGCAACAGCACGCCACCGCGCACCGTGTTCGAGGCGCCCAGCGCCAGCGGCAGCGTGCCCGAGGCCTTCGACGTTGCGCCGTCGAAGCGCACGTCACCTTCCAGCGCCAGCCCGGCGAAGCGCTCCCCGGCGGCCAGGGCCGCCAGCAGTTCGGGGTCGGTCACGACGAGCGTCGCGAGCGCGGTGGTCGCGACCGGACCGGGGATCAGCGCTTTGGCCGCCTCCTCGACCATCGCGCACAGGTCTTCGATGCTGCCGCCCGCGCCGCCGGCCTCCTCCGGGATCGCGACACCGAAGATCCCCAGTTCGGCCAGCCGGGAGAACACCGGCCGCCAAGCGTCGGGCTCGCCCTGTTCGACCTCGCGGATCGCCGCGGTCCCACCTGGGCCCGACGTCGCACTGCGGGCCCAGTCGCGCACCAGGGCGCGCGCGGCGAACTGCTCGTCGGTGACGGTCGCTACCACCTGAGAGGACCTCCGCGTCCTTGGCTCGACGTGACAAGGGGGCTGGCTGGCACCCGTGTCCTGATTGTCCGATCTTTCCGCAAGCGGGGACATCTCCACCACGAGTTGGCGTGCAACCCGCTCACCGGAGACTAGAACGTGTTCTAATAGTGCCAGTGATCGACCGTCAAGTCGAACGCCATTGCAGCAGCACACGCGCTTGTCCCCGGCGGTACGGAGGTGGGAAATTCACACGCAGAATGCGTATCGTTTGCTAACGAACCGCCCGGAACAGGAGCAAACCGTCACATGCCAGCTAGCGCCAACGCCAAGGCCGCTTCGAGGGCCACTTCGAAGGCCAATTCGAGCCGCGTTTCTGACTCGCGGCCGCGCGAGGTCATAAACGTGGCGGTACTGGCGGAGTCCGAACTCGGCTCGGAGGCGCAGCGGGAACGCCGCAAGCGCATCTTGGACGCCACCATGGCGATCGCGTCCAAGGGCGGCTACGAGGCTGTTCAGATGCGCGCGGTGGCGGATCGGGCCGACGTGGCGGTGGGGACGCTGTACCGGTATTTCCCGTCGAAGGTGCACCTGCTGGTGTCGGCGCTGGGCCGCGAATTCGGCCGCATCGACGCCAAGACGGACCGCTCGGCGATGACGGGGGGGACGCCCTTCCAGCGGCTGAACTTCATGGTGGGCAAGCTCAACCGCGCGATGCAACGCAATCCGCTCCTGACCGAGGCGATGACGCGCGCCTACGTCTTCGCCGACGCGTCGGCGGCCAGCGAGGTCGACCAGGTCGAAAAGCTCATCGACGGCATGTTCGCGCGCGCGATGGCCGACGGCGAACCGACCGAGCACCAATACCAAGTCGCGCGGGTGATTTCAGACGTTTGGACGAACAACCTGCTCGCCTGGCTCACCCGCCGGGCGTCGGCCACGGATGTCAGCAATCGGCTGGAGTTGGCCGTGCGGTTGCTGATCGGCGACCAAGGTTCGAAGTAGCGGGGCTCACGCCGGCGGACCGGCGGTGCGGCCGCGAACGAGCTCGGTGTCCAGAAGCTCGACCACCGGCAGACCCGAACCCGGCGGCTTCAACAACAGCTCGCCCGCTCGGCGGCCCTTCTGCAAGCTCGGCTGCGACACCGTGGTCAAGCCGCGGTTGATGGCGTCGGGCACACCGTCGAATCCGGTGACGGTCAGCTGGCCCGGCACGTAAATCCCGTGTGCCCGCAGGTAATCCATGGCGGACAGGGCCAAGATGTCCGCGGTGCACATCAGCGCGGTGATCCGCGGATTGGTTTCCAGCGCGACCTTGGCGGCCCTGCCACCCGATTCGGCCAGGTGCTCGTAGCTTTCCACCACGGTCAGCGAATCCGGGTCGATGCCGGCGGCCGTCATCGCCTCCCACACGCCGACGATGCGCTCGCGTTGCACGTCGAAGGCGGGCGAGCGCAACCGGTCCGCGTCCACCAGGCCCTGGCGCCGGTCGCGGCCCAGCCGCATGGTCAGCAGCCCGATCTCGCGATGCCCCAGGCCGAGCACGTAGTCGGCGAGCTCGCGCATCGCCGCGCGGTCGTCGATCCCCACCCGCGAGACGCCGGCGAGACCCTTGGGCTGATCGACCACCACGATCGGCAGCCTTCGCTGCAACACCACCTGCAGATAGGGATCGTCGTCGCACACCGCATACACCACGAAGCCGTCCACGCCGGCCGAAAGCACCGCGTCCGCACCCTCTTTGAGGCTGCGGCTGGGCCCGACGGCGACCAGCAGCAGCCCCTGCCCCACCGCCTCGCACGACTGCGCCACCCCGGTGACGAAATCCCGGGCGGCGGGGTCACTGAAGAAATAGGTCAGCGGTTCGGCCATCACCAGACCGACCGCGCCGGCCTTGCGGGTCCGCAACGATCGCGCCACCGGGTCGGGGCCGGCGTATCCCAGCCGCTTGGCCGTCGCGAGCACGCGTTCGCGCAGGTCGGCGGAGAGCTGATCGGGGCGGTTGAACGCGTTCGAGATCGTCGTGCGCGAAACCTTGAGCTCGTCCGCCACCGACGCCAGGGTCGCACGCCGGCGCGGTGTGGGGCTCACGGTCGGTGACGCTACAGCGGATCGGTGCCCGGCCCATACGCTTCCGCCCGCGGCTTTGTAATGGAAACGATTTTCATTAGTATTGTGGATCGGCTGCTGGCGGGCGGGAGGAAATCGGACGTGCGCGTGGCACTGACGCGGGAGCGAACGACGCTCGCCCATGGGGCGCGTTGGCTGGCGGCCGTTCTGACCCTGGCCGGCGCGTCGGCGCTCGCCGGCTGCGGTGGGCATCCGGCGCATCCGCATGCGGCCGCCGTCGTCGCGTCCACCGATGTGTGGGGCAGCGTGGCCCGGGCGGTCGCGGGCGCCCATGTGGCGGTCAAGTCGATCCTGAGCGGGGCGGAAACCGACCCGCACTCCTATGAGGCCAGTGCCTCGGACGCCGCCGCGATCGCCGATGCCGCCCTGGTCGTCTTCAACGGCGGCGGCTACGACGGATGGGTCGACGACGTGCTGGCCCGCCAGCCCGGCGCCAAGGCGGTCAATGCCTACTCGCTTCTCGAGAACGACGGGCAACCACGCAACGAGCACGTCTTCTACAACCTGAGCGTCGCCAAGTCGGTGGCCGCCACGATCGCCGACCGGCTCACGACGATCGACCCGGGCAACGCCGCGGAATACCGCGCCAACGCCGCCGCATTCGGCCGCGACGCCGACACCATCGCCGGCACCGAACACACCGTCGCCACCACCTATCCCCACACCTCGGTCGTGGCGACCGAACCGGTCGCGTTCTACCTGCTGAAGGCGTCCGGTCTGCTGAACCGGACGCCACCCGCCTTCGCGGCGGCCATCGAGAACGAGACCGACCCGGCGCCGGCCGATCTGGCGTTGGTCCTCGACCTGATCAACCGGCGTCAAGTGTCGGCCCTGGTGGTCAACCCGCAAACCTCCACCACCGCGATCACCAGCCTGCGCGATACCGCGCGGCGCGCGGGCGTGCCGGTCGCCGAAGTGGCCGAGACCCTGCCTGACGGCACGGATTACCTGAGCTGGCAACGCAATACGGTCAACCAACTGATGGCCGCGCTGCAGTCGAGCCGGCCCGTACAGCCGTGAGCCTCGAAACGGCCCCGGCCGTCGACCGCCACGCGGACACCGTTTCGCTGCGCGGCGCCCGCCTGGCGTTCGGTGACCGCGTGTTGTGGGATCACCTGGACCTGTCGGTGTCGCGGGGCGAATTCATCGCGGTGCTCGGCCCCAATGGGAGCGGCAAGACGTCGTTGCTGAACGTGCTGCTCGGGCAGCTGTCGCTCAGCGCCGGCGTCGGGCTGGTGGACGGAAAGCCGATCACCTCGGGCAGCGCGCGCATCGGCTATGTGCCGCAACACCGTCCACTGGACCACGACGTGATGCTGCGGGGACGGGACCTGGTTCGGCTGGGTATCGACGGGGGACGCTGGGGCGCGATCCCCCTGCGGTCCCGCGATCGGGCCCGCCGGCGCGCGGCCGTCGCCCAAGCGCTGAGCCAGGTCAACGGCGAACAGCTGGCGGATGTCCGGGTCGGCGTGATGTCGGGTGGCGAACTGCAGCGGGTGCGCATCGCACAGTCCCTGGTCAGCGACCCGATGCTGCTGCTCTGCGACGAACCCCTGCTGACGCTGGACCCGGCGAACGCGAAGCTGGTTTCGGCGTTGATCGAGCGGCGCCGCCGGGAGGCGGGGACTACCGTCATCGTCGTCACCCACGAAATCAACCCGATCCTGCCGTATGTGGACCGGCTGCTGTATCTGGTCGACGGCCGATTCAGGGTCGGCACGGTCGAAGAGGTGATGACCAGCCAGACGCTTTCGGCGCTGTATCGATCCGACATCCAGGTGGTGAAGGTCAAGGACGGCTACGTGGTGGCCGGCGAACGCGGCGACGGGCACGGCTGATGGAGAATCGGCTCGCCGAGATGGGAAACCACCTCTTCTCGTTCGACATCACCGCGCATCTCCTCGGCCACGACTTCGTGCAGCAGGCGCTGGTGGCGGCCGCCCTACTCGGGTTGGTGGCCGGGCTGATCGGGCCGTTCATCGTGATGCGGCAGATGTCGTTCGCCGTGCACGGATCCAGCGAATTGTCGCTGACCGGAGCAGCTTTCGCGCTGCTGGTCGGATTCGGGGTGGGCGTGGGCGCGCTGATCGGCAGCGCCCTGGCGGCGGCGCTGTTCGGCGTGCTCGGCCGGCGCGCCCGGGAACGCGACTCCGTGATCGGGGTGGTGCTGGCGTTCGGTTTGGGCCTGGCGGTGTTGTTCATCCACCTCTACCCGGGCCGGACGTCGACCAGTTTCGCCCTGCTGACCGGCCAGATCGTCGGCGTCGGCTACACGGGGCTGACCATGCTGGCGCTGGTCTGCGCGCTCGTCATCGCCGTGCTGGCAACCTGTTATCGCCCACTGCTGTTCGCCACCGTCGACCCCGACGTCGCCGCGGCCCGCGGCGTGCCGGTCCACGCGCTGGGCATCGTGTTCGCCGCATTGGTCGGTGTGGTGGCGGCTCAGGCGGTGCAGATCGTCGGGGCGCTGCTGGTGATGTCGCTGCTGATCACGCCGGCCGCCGCGGCGGCCCGGGTGGTCACCTCACCGGGGGCGGCGATGCTGACCTCCGTGCTATTCGCCGAGGTGGCCGCGGTGGGCGGGATCGTGTTGTCGCTGGCGCCCGGCGTGCCGGTGTCGGTGTTCGTCGCGAGCATCTCGTTTTTGATCTACCTTCTCTGCTGGCTGGTGGGGCGCCGACGCGAGGCTTCCGCCTAGCCCGGTGACGATGCACGCCGCTTCGCGGCGTGAGGAGGAAGCGGGCGATCCAACCTAGGCGGTCGGCGAGGCGCACCCATAAGCTGGGCGGGTGGCCGGTATCGACCTCAACGCCGACCTGGGCGAGGGCTTCGGCGTCTGGCGCCTCGGTGACGATGACGCCATGCTCGACATCGTCACCAGCGCCAACGTGGCGTGCGGTTTCCACGCCGGGGACCCCGCCGGCCTGTTGCGGGTATGCCGATCGGCCGCCCGGCGTGGTGTGCGCATCGGAGCGCAGGTCAGCTATCGGGACCTGGCCGGCTTCGGCAGGCGCTTCATCGACGTCACGTCCGAAGACCTGATCGCCGACGTGGTGTATCAGATCGGCGCGCTGCAGGCGATCGCGCACGCGTCCGGCTCTGTCGTGTCCTACGTCAAACCGCATGGGGCGCTGTACAACACGATCGTGACTAACACCCAGCAGGCCGCCGCGGTCGCCGAGGCGGTGCGGCTGGTGGACGCCGGCCTACCGGTGCTGGGCATCGCCGGTTCGGTGTTCTTCGACGAGGCGGCCCGCCGCGACCTGCGCACGGTCTCCGAGGTGTGCGCCGATCGGGCCTACCGGCCGGACGGACATTTGGTCTCGCGTCGTGAACCAGGTGCGGTGCTACACGACCCGGCGGCGATCGCCGATCGGGTGGCGGCCATGGTGACCTCGGGGAAGCTCACCGCCATCGACGGAAGCCAGCTCGATGTGAACGTGGAATCTGTTTGCGTGCACGGTGATTCGCCGGGAGCGGCGCAGATCGCCGCCGCGGTTCGCGATCGCCTCGCCACAGCGGGCACCGACATCCGGGCCTTCTGCTGATGCGGCTGAAACTCGGCCGCCCCGACATCGCCCGGTATGCGGGACGATTCGACGCCCCCGCGGCCGAACCCGACGCGCTCTCGGTGACCTGGATGGGCGTGGCGACGCTGCTGATCGACGACGGCTCGTCGGCGTTGATGACCGACGGTTACTTCTCCCGGCCGAGCCTGGCCAAGGTCGCGGCCGGCACCGTGGCGCCATCACCGGCCCGGGTCGACGGATGCCTGGCCCGGGCCAAGGTGTCGCGACTGGCGGCCGTCATCCCGGTGCACACCCACATCGACCACGTGCTGGACTCCGCACTGGTCGCCGACCGTACCGGTGCGCAGCTGGTCGGCGGCCAGTCCGCGGCCAACGTCGGGCGCGGCTATGGCCTGCCGGAAAACCGGATCGTCGTCGCGGTCGGTGGGCAGCCAATTCAGTTGGGTGCCTATGAAATAACGCTGGTGGAGTCCCACCACTGCCCGCCCGACCGGTATCCCGGGGTGATCGGCGAACCGCTGATCACCCCGGTGAAGGCGGCGGCGTACCGCTGCGGGGAGTCGTGGTCGACGTTGGTGCACCACCGTCCGACGGGTCGGCGGCTGCTGATCCAGGGCAGCGCCGGCTTCGTCGAGGGGGCGCTGGCCGGCCACCGCGCCGACGCTGTCTACCTGTCCGTCGGGCAGCTGGGGCTGCAGCCGCGGTCGTATCTGGTCGACTACTGGACCCAGACCGTCCGCGCGGTGGGCGCCCGCCGGGTGATCCTCATTCACTGGGACGATTTCTTCCGCCCGCTGACAAAGCCGTTGCGCGCCTTGCCCTATGCGGGCGACGACCTGGACGTCTCCATCCGCATCCTCGATGAGCTGGCCACCGGCGACGGGGTCGCGCTGCACCTGCCGACGGTGTGGCGGCGGGAAAATCCTTGGCAGTGAAGCGGTCCCGATTTTGGCACTGACCGTTGCGCTGTTGCTGCTTGCCGTCGTCCTGGGGTTCGCCGTCGCGCGCCCACGGGGCTGGCCGGAGGCGCTGGCGGCGGTTCCGGCCGCCCTCATCCTGATTGGGATCGGCGCGATCTCGGTTCATCAGGCCGAAAAGGAGATCGCCGAGCTGTCCGGGGTGGTCGCGTTCCTGGGCGCGGTGCTGGTGCTGGCCAAGCTGTGCGACGACGAGGGGCTGTTCGAGGCCGCGGGTGCGGCGATCGCGCGGGGACGCGTCGGGTCGGGCGCCCTACTGCGGCGGGTGTTCGTGATCGCCTCGGTGATCACCGCCGTGCTGAGCCTGGATGCCGCCGTGGTGTTGCTGACCCCGGTGGTGCTCGCGGCGGTGCGCCGACAGCGCACCCCGGTGCGGCCGTACGCCTACGCGACCGCCCATCTGGCCAACGGCGCCTCGCTGTTGCTGCCGGTGTCGAACCTGACCAACCTGCTGGCCTTCCACACGGCCAACCTCTCGTTCACCAAGTTCACGCTGGTGATGGCGCTGCCGTGGCTGGGCGCGGTCGCCACCGTCTACCTGATCTTCCGGTGGTTCTTCGCCGAAGACCTGCGGGTGCAGCCGGATCCCGAGCGACTCGGCGCGCCACCGCGCCCGCCGGTGTTCGTGTTGGTGGTGGTGGCGTTGACGCTCGCGGGGTTCGCGGTCGCCCAGTCCGTGGGGCTGGCGCCGGCCTGGGTGGCGCTGTGCGGCGCCACGGTGCTGGCGGTGCGCAGCCTGCGCCGTCGGCACACCTCGGTGTTCGACATCGTGCGCTCGGTCAATGTGGCGTTCCTGGTGTTCGTGTTGGCGCTGGGCGTCGTGGTGCGGGCGGTCATGCTCAACGGGATGGACCGGGCGATGTCGGCGGTGCTGCCGTCGGGTTCGGGCCTGGCCGCCTTGCTGGCGATCGCCGCGATCGCGGCCGTGCTGGCCAACGTCGTCAACAACCTGCCGGCCACACTGGTGTTACTGCCGCTGGTCGCACCGGCCGGGCCGGTCGCGGTGCTGGCGGTGCTGATCGGAGTCAACATCGGCCCCAACCTCACCTACGTCGGTTCGCTGTCGAACCTGTTGTGGCGACGCGTGCTGCGCAGCCACGACGTCGACGCCGGCGTCGGCGAATACACCCGCCTCGGCGTGTGCACCGTGCCCGCGTCCCTGGGGGTGGCGGTGCTCGCGCTGTGGGTGTCGGCGCGGCTGCTGGGCCTCTAGTTGGGGCGCGTAGTCAGCCGACGGCCTCCCTGAACTCCACGCCCCGCTGCAGCGCCTGCGCCGCTTGGGCGATGTCGACGACCGGATAGATCTGGTAGTCGAGGATGGTGGCGAATTGCCCTGTGGTTTCGACCAAGTCGGCCGGGTTGTCGGTTTCCACCACCGCGAATCCGCCGCCGCCGTCGACGCGGCCGACGAACTGGTGATATGTGGTGCTCGGCGGCTGCGACCACTTGGTGAACGCGGCCAAACCGCGTCGCAGCGATTCGTCGTTCTCCACCGCCGAACCGTTGAGGCGATACGTCCAGGTCACTACGTACTTCATCGCTACCTCCTGGTGATTTCGTTGGTGCCGATACGGGCGCGAATGGGTGCGGCGGCGACCACCGTGAATGGTGTTGCCAGCGGGAAGTTTTCGTCGAGGGACTCGATCTCGGCGGCGCGGACGACGGTGGCCAGCGCGAGTGTGGCCTCCAGCATCGCGAAGTGGTCGCCGACGCATGAGCGTGGCCCGCCGCCGAAGGGCAGGTACTGCCAACGACTTCGGCCCTTGGACCGCTCCGCAAGGAAGCGGTCCGGATCGAAACGCTCCGGCTCCTCCCACAGCGCCGGGTCTCGGTGCAGCGCATAGAAGCTCACCAGGGCCATGGTCTCGGCCTCGACGAGGTGGCCGTCCACCACGATGTCGCGGGTGGGCGCGCGCATCGTCCCCGCCGCGGGCGGACACAACCGCAGCGCCTCGTGCAACACCCGCACGGTCATGTCGAGCGCGGGCACGTCGTCCGGGGTCAGCGCCCGCTCCCCCAGCGCGGCAATCTCCGCACGCACCCGGTCCTGGATGTCGCGGTGGTGCCCCAGCGACCACAGCGCGTAAGTCAGCGTGGTCGAGGTGGTGTCGTGGCCCGCGAGCATGAACAGCACCAGCTCGTGACAGATCTCGTCGTCGGGCAGCGGCCGACCGGTCTCCGGATCGATCGCGTCGATGAGGGCGCGCACCAAGGGGGCATCGCGGTCGGGGTCGACGCGAACTTCGTGCAGGATTTCGGCCGCCAGCCGGTGCAGGCTGTCGTTGGCGCGGCGTGCCGCGCGCTGGCCCCTGGTCGGCAGCCACCGCGGCAGGTTCACCGGGCGCGCCGCGCGATCGGCCACCCATTCCAATGAAGTCCGCAGGGCCCAACCAATCTCGTCGGCACGCTCGTCGAGGTCCAGCCCGAGCACCGAGCGCCCCAGCGCGCGCAGGGTCAGCTTGCGGCACTCGGCGTCGAGGTCCACGACCGCGCTGTCACGCCAACCGTCGGCCACGGATTGCGCCGCCGCGGCCATGTGTCCCGCGTAGCGGGGCACATGGCGCTTCGTGAATATCGGCTGCAGCGTGCGCCGCCGCGGTAGCCAGCGCTCGTGCGGAAGGTCGAGCAGGTTGCCACCCATCAGCGCTCGCATTTCGACCATGGTGCGGGTGCGGCCCCGGTCGGCGACCTCGTCGGTGCGGCCCAACAGGTCACGAGCGCCCTGCGGGCTGGCGATCAGCACGACGTTCGGTAACAGCCATTTGGGTCCGAGCACGATCCGGGTGACGGGTCCGCCGGCGTCCACCAGCGTCTGTAATCCATCGATGTACGACCGGACCGCCCTGAGTCGCCGCCAATACGGCAGCGGATTCTTCGGCGCCAACGCGAGTGCGGCGGCTGCGGGTTGAACCAGCGTCTCGACCATGCCAACTCCTTGTGTCGTTGCGGGCACGGTATGACCGGTCGTCGTTGCTGCGCATGCGTAGTCGGCTACTCGAATTGCGCGCGGGCGCAGTGCGTCAGCTGGACGCGCCGGGGCCGGAACGGATGATCGAGGCCAATTCCTCGCGTGACTCGGCCCCCACCCGCTGGCAGGCCCGGTAGACGTGGCCCTCCACGGTGCGCACCGACATCACCAGCTTCTCGGCGATCTGGCGGTTGGACAGACCGACTACGACGAGCTCGACGACATCGCGCTGGCGGCCGGAGAGCTTGAGACCTCCCCGGGTCCGCAGCGCAGGCGTGCACAAACCACCACATTTGTCGGCCAATTCCTTGGCCAACGCCGCGGCATACAGTCCGCGCCGATGCTGCTGGCTCTCGTCGAAAGCAACCGAGGCCTGCGCCGCAGCGTCGGCGGCCGCGGCCCGATCGCCGATACGCCGATACGCCGACGATGCGGCCAGCAGGCCCTCGCCATCCCCGGCCAGCAGGCTCTCCGCATGCGACGCAACGGCGTCGGCCAGTGGCAGCGACAATGCCCGGGCGAGCTCTCGTGCCCGCGCCGCCCGCGACGCGTCGCCCCATTGCGCCGCGGCCTGTATGCAGACCAGCTCGTGGGTGGGCTGGTCGCGGTCGTGGGCGAGTTGCGCGGCCTCATGGGCGCTCGTCACCGCCTCGCGCAAACGGCCGCTCGCCGCCATCGCCCACCCGTCGGCCAGCGAGAGGGCGGTGTGCATGAACAAGAAGTCGGGTGGCACACAGGACCGCGCCCCGGTGACCGCGTCGTTCGCCTCGGCGGGCTGTCCGAGCTTGGCGTGCGCCTCCGCCAGGGCGAAGTAGCTCGCCGCCCGCAAACCCGTTGTGACGGCGTGTCTTTCCGCCCCGGCAAGCGCTTCGTGTACCAGCCGGGCCGCGTCGGCGACGGCGCCACGAGCCAGGTCGGCATTCCCCAACAGGAGGGCCAGGTTCGCATACGCGAGGCCGGGAAGCTCACGGGCCGATGCTGCCAATTGATTTGCCGTGGCGACGAATTCGTCGATGCGACCGGTCAACCGGCAGGCGCGGCCATACACCGCCCCGAACCAGAATCGCATGTGGGAGGCCTGGAACGACGTCGTCGCTCGCCGCAACGCCTGCTCGGCCACACCCGCGAGCTCGTCGACCTCCCCCAGCGCCCCCATCGCCATGATCAACGCAAGCGACGCCATCATCGCGTGAAAGTCCGGTAGAGTCTCGAAACCCAAAGCGGCCCTGGCCCCTTCGGCTGCAACTGCGCAGCGCGCCGACACCGCGTCCAGGCACGCCTGTACCGCCAAACGCTCCGCCACCTGCGCCGGGGTTTCGACGGGCCCCGAATTCGGGTGAGCAAGACCGTCCAGGATCACCGCCGCGGCTTGTGGCTTGCCGAGCATCCAGATCAGGTTGGCGGCCCGCACCGTCGCCCAGTGGTGGCCGTCGGGCAGGGCGGCATCCGCCATGTCGCACAGCGCCGTCTCGGCCTGCTCGCCGCGTCCGAGCAGCACGAGGTTCATTGCCCGCACCCCGGCCGCCCCGCGTGCACCGGCTTGCGTTGCCGCCGTGGCGAACCGGTCCGCAAGATCCAGGTCCAGCAGCGTCATGGCATGCCGCGCCGACTCCAGATACAGCTCGGGTTCGGGATCGAGGTCCGACTCGAGCCTCAGCAGCGCACGTCGCACGGTGGTCTGCATGTCGGCGTCACCGTCTCTCGCCAACCGCGTCGCCAGCCTGCCCCGGATTCCCGACAAATACATCTCGCCCGCGCTCGCGCGGCGCAGCTCGCCGAACAGCGGGTGCGCCAGCCTGGCCGTCAGGCCGCCACCGGTGCGTTCGACGTTCACCAGGCCCATGCTCTCGGCGACCGACAGGTCACGGCGGCGCACCACATCGCACAGCACATCGACGGCCAACGGCTCACACTGCGACAGCGTGTCGACCACCAGCGCCACCCCCGGGCTGAGCCGACCCATCTGGCGCACGAGCGCGTCGGACAGGCTCGCCGAGACCGCGACGTCGCCGTCCCACATCCACACCCCGGCCGATTCCCGCACTCGCCCGGCCGCTATCTGATCGCTCAGCAACTGCCGCAGGAACATGGTGTTTCCCCCGGTCAGCTTCCGGAACCGGGCCGCGCTGCGGGCATCGACCGGGCCGCCGAGCGTGCTTTCGATCAGTTCGCGCGTTGCCGCGGCTGAAAGCGGTTCAAGATCGAGCCGAGTAAGCAGCCCGTCCTTCCATAACGCCGTCACCGCGTCGGGCCCCTCGCCGCCGGTCCGCATCGTCACCACCAGCCGCACCCCGCCCGACTGCGCCAGCTGGTGAACGACAAACGCGGACAACCCGTCGAGCAAATGAGCGTCATCAACGCCGAGCACCATGCGAGCCCGGCGCTGTTGCGCGACGAACGACTCGATCACCCGCCGGACATTGGCCAGCGGGTCCAACATGGCGCCACCCAACACGCCGATGAAGGCCCCGAGGGGCAGCGCATGCGCCGACTCGGTGCCGACGATCCACTTCGTGTGCTCACCCGACGCCTCGGCACGGCGCAGCACCTCGCGGGCGAGCCTCGTCTTGCCCACACCGGCGGCTCCGGCGATCACCACGCCGGAGTGGTTGCCAGAACCGCTCAGGGCGCGGCGAATGATTTCCAATTCGCTGTCGCGCCCGGTCAGCGGGTCGCCGCTGATCACGCGGCGACTATAACGGTGCGAAGGCATCCCGCGGGCCGATTTATCGCCGTTTCGGTGAGTCGATGGACACCCGGCACCCGCTTTGCTGAGGTCATCCGACGTTGATGCCGAGTACGCGCTGTTCAAACAGGTCCGCGCCGCGGTCCGTTCCGCCGGTGGCCCGGAAGCCGGCCACCACCCGCCGCGCACCATTGGTCATCGTCATCGCTTCTCGAACTTTGCTGCGCAACCGCGCCGGTGACAGCTTCTTTGCCGGCAGGCGGGTGCCGCACCGGGCCACCTCGACGCGGCACGCGACCTCGAGTTGGTCGCGCCCGTAGGGCACGACGCAGACCGGAATGCCATGGGCGAGCGCCTTTTGAGTTGCCCCCATGCCGCCGTGCGTCACGGCACACACCGCCCGATCCAGCACCATGCCGTGCGGGATGAACTGCAGTATCGTCGCGTTGGGCGATGCGGCGATCTCGTCCGGTCGCCCGGCCGGCAGGGTTGCGACGACGTGTACCGGCTCATCCTGCAGCGCGGTCACCGCCGTCCTGACGAGGTCGGTGTCGGCTTGTTTCTCGGATGAGGTTGTGACCAGCACGATCGGCTTGTCGATCGCTGCCAGCCAATCGGGGACGGTGTGCGGCCCCGGATCGACCGCGCAGGGCCCGATCAGCTGTACCGCGTCACCCCAATCCGTTTGCGGATACTGGAACGGCTTGCCGCTGGCGACCAGCACCAGCGGCGCGCCACGCAAAAACTGGTCGATCGACGCGACCGACCGCAAATCGAGGTCCGCACGAATCGTGTTGATCGGTGGCAGCATCACCTTTTCCAGCGCGCGCACCACTACGACGCGCACGGCGGCATCGCGCAACCGGCCCAACACGCCCGACAACGGTCTGAGGCCCGGACCAAACGGTGGCACGCCGGGCGACCGCAGCGGCGGCGTGTACGGCACAAAGGTCGCCCAGGGGATCTCACCGGCCTCCGCCGCCGACAGCGCTCCCCAGCAGTTCACGTCGACGAGCAGGGCGTCCGGACGGATCCGCGTTATCGCGTCCGCGAGATCGGCCACCTCGTGCGCGGCGCGCCGGCCAAACGTCGCGACGCCGCTCTTGAGCGCGGCCCGGGGAGTGGCTTCCTTCCCGTCCTCGAGCTGAATCGCTTCGATGCGCGGATCGATCGCGTCGGTGCCGAATCCGAACTGCCGGCCAATCTCCACACCGGCGGAAAGTGTCCGCACGTGAACCCTGTGCCCACGGCTGGACAGCTCCGACAGCAGCGCGCTCATCGGCAACAGGTGCCCCAGCGCGGGCGAGGTGTACGCCAGGATCGTGGCCATCGTCAGCCCCGCCCCGGCGCATGGGATTCGTCGACCATTCGGTGCGCCTCGGGCAGCCGACCGCGGGCATCGAGTTTGGTGCAGCACGCGAGGTATGTCTTTGCCAGTTCGGCGTAGACGTCCGGGTTGCCGTCCGCCCCGGCCAACAGCGCGCGGGATTTCAGCCACCACAGATCCGTTGCCGCGATCCTGGCCGGCCGCGCCTGCCACCGCTCGACGATTTGGTGGGCTTCGGTGAGATCGTCGATCGATCCTCGCTCGATCAGCAACTCGACGAGCGCCTCTGCCGTACAGCCCACGAAGACTCGGCTGCCATCGACGAAATACTGCGCGAATGTGGGACGAAGCCTGTCGATCGCTTCGTCGATTCGCCCCTGGCGCGCGGCTTCGACCGCCAGATCCGCGGCAATGCTCGTCATACCGATGTGATGGAGCTTGTGCTCCTCGATCAGGACGCGGGCGCGGTCAAGCAGAGCGATCGCCTCGTCGCGCGACGTGTTCTCCATGCGCAGCAGGACCGATCCATGGGTCCACAGCGTGGCGATGATACCGCTGACGTCGCCCAGGGATTCCGCGCACCGCAACGCATCCCGCGTCCCGTCGGCCAAGTCGGCGGCCCTGCACAGGCCTAACACCGCAACCGTTCCCGAGTAATGCGACATCGTCGCATAGTTGAGGGGGCCGAGCGTATGTGCTTGTTCAAGGCCCTCCCGGAAATCCCGCCTACCCGCATCGGAGTCGCCGAGGCACATGCCGATGATTCCGCGAAGGATTTGCGCCGCAACCGTTTCGTTCGCGGGCACATCGCCGGGCAGTGCCAGTATCGCGTCGGTGACCCGTAGCGCGGCGTCGAATTCGCAGTTGGCGAAACGGATGAAGGCCAATGAGTTGAGGATTATGGCCTTCGTCGCCGCGTCGCACACGATGACGCTGACCATGCCTTCGAGCTCCGACGCCAGCGCCACGGCCTCGGGAACCCGAATGTCGTTGATGCTGAACGACCAGATGCGTCCGGCGGTCGCGAGCGCGAGCGATGTCAGGTCACCGGACCGCGCCGTTAGGTCATGAAGCTCTTGGTACAGATCGTCGGTGCCGTCGGCGTCGCTCACGTATAGCGCCGTAGAAATCAGCATGGCGCGCGGTGTGATTCGCATGGCGGTCACACCGTCGTGGTCGTCGTTCAACCCGTCAGCGATACGGCGCGCGCGCTCCCACTCCGCACGCGCCGCGCGGATACCGCGCGGCCGAAGCCATTCCGCCGCGCGCAGATGCCAGCGGTAGGCCTGGACGAGCTCGCCTCCCGCCTCCAGGTGCGCGGCAATCAATGCCGCATTGTCGTCGGCGGCGCCCGCGTCGCGCGCCTCGATCGCGGTGGCCAGCCGGCGGTGGGCCCGCACCCGGACGGCGCTCAGCTGCGACTCGTAAGCAACCGTGCGCACCAGCGGATGGTGAAAGCAATACCGTTGTCGCGGAACGAATTCGATCTGATCGATCAACTCGGCCGACACCAGCTCGGCCAAGCACGTGGACGAGCTTTCCGGCGACAGAGCGTGCAATGTGTCCACATCGAACTGGTTACCGATTACCGCCGCGGCGTTCAGGATCGACTTCGTGGGTGCGGGCAGCCTATCGATGCGGGCCGCAAGGACCGCTTGCACCGTGGCGGGAACGGCGATTTCGTTCGCGTCGCCTGTCAGGCGGTAGCCACCCCGACCGCCCGACAGTAACCCGCGGCCGGCGAGGTCGCGAACGATCTCCTCGGCGAAGAATGGATTGCCCGCCACCGCGTTCGCGATTCGCTCGTCCAGGGCCTCCAGCGAGTGGTCGCCCCCGAGGAGCTGGCGGACCAGCCGGACCGATGTCGATTCGGGTAGCGGCCGCAGCGTCATCGTGTGGTTCGATCGGCGGTGCAGCGCCCCGCGGAACTCCGGTCGATAGGTGATGACGAATATCGACCTCGTCCCGTCGAGTGCGTCGACGAAATCGGCAAGCACCTCGTCGCTGGGTTCGTCGATCCAATGCGCATCCTCGAGTGCGAACACGGTTCGATCCGAGCGTGCCCGAACAGCATGCGTCATGATTTCGATCAGCCGGCGGCGCCTACCATCGGGGCTGACCTCGAGGTGAGGTGCCGTGGTGTCGGCGATGCCCATGGCCTCGAACAGGATCTGCGCGTCGACGGAGTGCGGCCCGAGCATCCCCGGGCATTGAGCACTCGTGAGGTCACGGGCCTCCGCGGCGCCGAGCCCTTCGACCTCGAACATGGCGCGCAGCAGGCGCGACAACGCCCGGAACGCAAGCGTGCTGGCGTGGGCTTCGCAGCGGGCGACGACGATGTCGGCGCCTTGTCCCTCGGCGATCGCGGTGAATTCCCGCAGCAGGCGGCTCTTGCCCAGCCCCGGAGGTCCGACGATCCCGACCAGGCAGCCGGGATGGGTGTCGAACAGACTGCCCAACCGGCCCATCTCCTCGTCGCGGCCCAGCATCAGCCCTTCTTGGCGGCCCAACACCATCCGCTCGGATTCCATGCCGAGGAGTCGGCGCGCGGGCACGGGCGCGTCGGCGCCCTTGACGAGGACGTCTTCGACGGGCCCGAGGCGGGTAGCGTCCTCGACGAGGCGCGCCGTGGACAGCGAGCACATGACGCCGCCCGAAGGGGCGGCCGCCTCCATGCGTTGCGCCATTCCGACCGGATGGCCGACGGCGGTGTATCTTCCTTCACCCGAGCCGATTTCGCCGGCGATCACTGCGCCCGAGTTCAATCCGACGCGGATCTGCAGGGTGACGCCGTCACGGCGAAGCACCTCGGCGGCAAGCTCTTTGGTGACCGAGTGGATCTCCAGGGCTGAAATACACGCCCGCAGCGCGTGATCCTCTAGGGCCACCGGGGCGCCGAACAGTGCCATCAAGCCGTCGCCGGTGAACTTGTCGACGGTTCCGTGGTAGCGCTGCACCACCGCGGCCGCACGGTTGAACATCTCGTTCATGATCTCTTGGAGCCGTTCCGCGTCCAGCGCGGCCGCGAGCTTCATCGAGCCGACGACATCTGCGAACAACACCGTTACTTGCTTGTGCTCGCCGCTGGCCGGTCGTGGGGTGACCGGAGAGCCGCAGACATCGCAGAACCGCGCTTTGGCGCGCAGGTCGTTACCGCACGACCCACATCGGCCGGTGGCCTCGCTGACCGGGTTAACCATCCGCCGATCTCCCGCGCCGTCAGATTTCCCTTCATGATCGCCCAAACCGCCGCGCGGCGGCAGTTAACCGCAAAACCCGTTCCCGGAGGGGTGCTGGAAGCGTTTCGGTCGGCCGATGAGCGATCCGGGCGCACCGGTCGCGTACGTCGCGTACTCGACTACGCTATCGTCGCCCGCGCCGCGCCCCGATGATGGCTTTTGTTAGCTGACGGCTCGACAAAGGCGGTGGGTTATGCCCGAGATGAAGGCCAAAATCGGCGATCACGCGGTCGTGTTCGGAGCGAGTATGGCCGGTCTGCTGACCGCGCGGACGCTGACCGACTTCTTCGACAGGGTGACGGTGGTCGAGCGCGACCCGTTGCCCGAAACCCTTCCCAACAAGGGGGCCGCCCGCCGCGGCGTGCCGCAGGGTCGGCATCTCCACGGCCTGCTGGCCCGCGGCGCTCAGGTGATCGGCGAGATGTTTCCTGGCATCCTCGATGAGCTGGTCGCCGACGGTGCGCATTACTCCGACGGCCTAGATCTATCCCGGTGGTACTACAACCTGAACGGGCACCAAATGGTGCGCTGCGGCAGCGCACCCTCATTCAACGCATACTTGGTGACCCGGCCCTTCCTGGAGGATCATGTCCGCGCGCGGGTGCGCGACCTCCCCAACGTCGCGCTGCTCGACGAGCATGACGTCGTAGCGTTGGCCGCGACGCGCGACCACCGGCGCATCACCGGCGCACGGTTGGTCAACCGTCGCACGCGTGAAGTGTCCACGCTGCACGCCGATTTGGTGGTCGACGCCACCGGCCGTGGCGCCCGTACCCCCTTCTGGCTGGATAGCCTGGGCTACGGCCGCCCGCTCGAGGATCACGTCGTGGTGCACGTGACCTACGTGAGCCAGGCACTGAGCATCGCACCCGATGCCCTGCACGAGCTCGGCTTCGTCGTCGGGTGCATGCCGGGCCGGCCGCGGGGCCTGGGCATGTTGCACTGCGAGAACGACACCTGGGTGTTCACCGTGATGGGTATAGCGGGCCGCGAATCGCCCCGCGACTTGGCGGGGATGTGCGAGTTCGTCAAGGACTGCGCACCGGCCCACATGCTCGCGGCAGTCAAAGCCGCCGAGCCCATCGGGGAGCCGGCACGGCACTGTATGCCGTCGAGTCAATGGCGCCGCTATGACAAGATGCGCCGATTCCCGGAGGGCCTGCTGGTCACCGGCGACGCGGTCTGCAGCTTCAACCCGATCTACGGTCAGGGCATGTCGGTGGCGGCGCTGGAGGCTTCGGCGCTGAGTGACTGTCTATCCCGGGGCACAGCGGATTTGGCACGGCGTTTCTTCCGCGCCGCAGCGGCGCCCATCAGTCAGGCCTGGCAACTGTCGACCAGCCCGGACCTCAACTTGCCCGAAACCGACGGAGCACCAACGCTGCTCGCCCGGTTGCTCAACAGATACGTCGACCGTGTGCTCACCGCAACCGAATACGACACCGTCGCCCTGGATCAGTTCGCCAGAGTGACCTCGCTCGTCGACCCCCCAACTGCGCTGCTGCGCCCGGGCATGATGTGGCGCGCTGCCCGCGCGACCCACCGCGGGCAGGCGGCCCGATCGACCAGCGGGACGGAGCCGGCGACGTTCCGGCAGCAGGAGCCCAGCCCAACCGATCCAGCCGATAGCGCCGTCTTGAGCTGCTGAGCGCCTTATTGTTAGGCGCATGACGGCCGCGTTGGCCTGCGCGAGGTGTGCCGCCGAGTTGCGGCCTACCGCGAAGTTCTGCGACGAGTGTGGCTCACCGACCGCTGTGTCGGGAACGCCGGCCGAGTACAAGCAAGTCACGGTGCTGTTCGCCGACGTGGTCGGATCGATGCACATCGCCGCAACGGTGGGTCCGGAACGCTTGCGCGAGATCATGACCGAACTCGTCGCGCGCGCGGCGGCCGTCGTGCAGCGCTACGGCGGCACGGTGGACAAGTTCACCGGCGACGGCGTCATGGCGGTGTTCGGCGCGCCGATGGCGTTGGAGGATCACGCTATACGCGCATGTCTGGCGGCGCTGGGCATTCAGGAGGAAGTGACACGTCTGGCGGTCGAGGTCGACGACCGCGACGAAATCCGCCTGCGGTTGCGGGTGGGACTGAATTCAGGCCAAGTGATCGCCGGTGAGATCGGTTCCGGCGCATTGGGTTACACCGCCATCGGTGAACAGGTGGGGATGGCACAGCGGATGGAATCTGTAGCGCCGCCCGGCGGGGTGATGGTCAGCGAATCGACGGCGCGGCTGGTCGAGGGCGCCGCGGTGCTGGGTGAGCCGGAGATGGTGCGCATCAAGGGCGCCGCGGC
>NZ_JAICZA010000296.1 GCF_025933915.1 Mycobacterium sp. | reverse complement strand
GTGCCGCCCCCCCGCGTCGCATTCCGGCTGCCGGCCGCCCCCCCGCTCGCCGCCGCCACCCCCCCGGTTCGGCGCGCCCGGCTGGCCGGCTTCCCCGGCGCGGCCGCCGCCCCCGCCCCCCCCGCCGTGCACACCCGGCCCGCCGGCGCCCCGCCAGCGCCGGCCCACCAGAACATCGCCTACGTCATCTACACGTCCGGCACGACGGGAACCCCCAAGGGCGTGGCGGTCACCCACCACAACGTCACCGAGCTGCTGGCCGCACTGCACGACCGGTCGGCGCCGGGGGCGGGGGTGTGGAGCCAGTGCCATTCGCTGGCGTTCGACTTCTCGGTGTGGGAGATCTTCGGCGCGCTGCTGAGGGGCGGGCGGCTGCTCGTCGTGCCCGACGAGGTGGTGCGCTCGCCGGAAGACCTGCGCGCCTTGCTGATTGCCGAGAACGTCAGCGTGCTGAGCCAAACCCCGTCGGCGTTCTCGGCGCTGCAGAGCGCGGACGGCGCGCAATCGGGTCCGCGGCTCAACCCGCAGACCGTCGTGTTCGGTGGCGAAGCGCTGGTCCCGCAGCGTCTGGGCAAGTGGCTGGACAACCATCCCGGACGCCCGCGGCTGATCAACATGTACGGCATCACCGAGACGACGGTGCATGCCTCATTCCGGGAGATCGTCGACGGCGATGTCGGCGCCACTGCCAGCCCCATCGGAATGCCGTTGGCGCATCTGGGCTTTTTCGTGCTGGACTCGTGGCTGCGCCCGGTGCCCGCCGGTGTGACGGGTGAACTGTATATCGCCGGCTCCGGGGTCGCCGCGGGGTACGTCGGCCGCGCCGGTTTGACGGCGTCGCGGTTCGTGGCGTGCCCGTACGGTGGCTCCAGCGGGTTCGGGGCGCGCATGTATCGCACCGGGGATTTGGTGCGCTGGAGCCCGGGCGGGCAACTGCACTATCTCGGTCGCGCCGACGAACAGGTCAAGATCCGCGGCTACCGCATCGAGCTCGGCGAAATCCAGTCCGCGCTCACCGCATTGGATGGCGTCGAGCGGGCCGCGGTGATCGTCCGCGAGGACCGTCCCGGCGACAGGCGGCTCGTCGGCTACGTCACCGGTACCGCCGACCCGGGCGAGATCCGCGCCCACCTGGCCGAGCGGCTGCCGGCGTACCTGGTCCCGGCCACGGTGGTGGCCGTTGGCGCATTGCCGTTGACGCCCAACGGAAAGCTCGACACCCGCGCGCTGCCCGCACCCGAATACTCGCGCCGGTCTGACGGCGCCGATCAGTACCGCGCCCCGGCCACCGCCGTCGAGCAGGCCCTGGCCGACATCTACGCGCACGTTCTGGGCGTCGAGGGTGTCGGGATCGACGACTCCTTCTTCGACCTCGGTGGAGATTCGCTGTCGGCCATGCGGCTGGTCGCGGAGGTCAACGCCGGCCTCGACGTCCACCTCGGCGTGCGGGCCTTGTTCGAGGCGCCCACCATTCGACGGTTGGCGGCGCGACTGGGGACGGACGGCGGCGGTCGCATGCCGCTGGTGGCCGGTGCGCGGCCGGCGGTGGTGCCGCTGTCGTTCGCCCAGTCGCGGCTGTGGTTCGTCGGCCAATTGCACGGGCCGTCACCGGTGCACAACATGGCGATCGCTTTGCAGCTGCACGGGCGTCTGGACGGTGCGGCGTTCGGCGCCGCGCTGGCCGACGTGATGGCCCGTCACGAAAGCCTTCGGACGATGTTCCCGGCGCGCGAGGGAATACCGCGGCAACTCGTCGTCGAGGTGGACGAGGCCGATTGCGGCTGGCGGATCAGCGATGCGCGCGGCTGGTCAGCCGCCCGGCTGGGCAAGGCCATCGAGACCGTGGTGGGCCACCGGTTCGACTTGGCCACCGAAATTCCGTTGCGGGCATCGCTGTTCCGGCTCAACGACACCGAACACCTGTTGGTGGCCGTGGTGCACCATATCGCCGCCGACGGGTGGTCGCTGACCCCGCTGGTGCGCGATTTGGGGGAGGCCTACGCCAGCCGCTCGGCCGGTTGTGTCCCGGACTGGGCGCCGCTGCCGGTGCAGTATGTCGACTACACGCTCTGGCAGCGCGCCCAGTTAGGTGAACTGCAGGATCCGCACAGCCTGATCGCCGGGCAGGTGCGGTATTGGGAACACACCCTGGCCGGAATGCCCGAGCGACTCGAGTTGCCCACGGACCGGCCGTATCCGTTGGTGGCCGATTTCCGCGGGGCCAGCGTGGCCGTGGAGTGGCCGGCGGAGTTGCAGCAGCGGGTGCGCGCGGTGGCCAATGCGCACAACGCGACGAGCTTCATGGTGGTGCAGGCCGCCCTGGCGGTGCTGCTGGCCAAAATCAGCGCGAGTTCCGATGTGGCGGTGGGCTTCCCGATCGCCGGGCGGCGCGACCCGGCCCTCGACGACGTCGTGGGCTTCTTCGTCAACACCCTGGTGCTGCGCGTCG
>NZ_JAICZA010000225.1 GCF_025933915.1 Mycobacterium sp. | reverse complement strand
TGTGGCGCAAATGCGCTGTGCGCCAACGCCCCTGCGCCCGATGGCGGTGATCAGGCCACCGCGGAGCGCGCGATCATCGATGGCTACATCAAGAAGCAAGTCGGATGCACGCCGACGATGGCGCCCCACCCGGTGGCCGTCGCGTGGGATCCGCCGGGCTTCACCCCCGGGGTCGGTGGCTCGGGCCTCATTCACGATGCCAACCCGGCGCTGGGGGGCAAATATCGCGCCGAATATGTCGGCGGTCGATGGCACGTCGAGTACCTGTACTGCTGACGGCGACGGTTTGCTGGCCGGCCCCCGGCGACAGCGGTCCGGCCCGACGTATCCGCGCGATAACAAGTTCAACTCGATCCGCGTTCCGCTCGAGACCGCGTGGAGAGCGCCGCGGCCACGCCTCGGCGCCGCCCGGCCAAAACATGCAGGTGGAGCCGCGATCGTCGCCGTGAATCGCATCCGTTCGGCCTGCTGAATCCGCTCGCGGCGGCCGCTGGGCGGCGCTCTCGATTGGGGCCTTCACAGCAAGCTAACGCATACTTGTCACCATGCCTGAAGCGACATCGCCGCTAACCGCCGTTGCGGGGTCCGGTGATGCGCCGGGTGTGGGCAGAGGTTTGTGATGGCCCGCTCGGGCGGCGCCCATCGCCGCCATCGAGCCGTCCGTCAACCCTCTCGTTTCCGTAAAGGGCTGACGCGTACCCTTGGCGCGCTGGTCTCGGTGGCGGCCGTGGGGCTGACCGGGGCCGGGTATTACGTGGCGCACGGTGCGCTGGGCGGCATCACCGTTTCCAATGCCCTGCAGCCCGACGATCCGCGGTCCAGCGGCGACAACATGAACATCCTGCTGATTGGGCTGGACTCGCGTAAAGACCAGGACGGCAACGACCTGCCCTACTCCATCCTCAAGCATCTGCACGCCGGCGATTCCGACGACGGCGGCTACAACACCAACACGATGATCCTCGTGCACGTCAGCGCCGACAACAAGGTCGTCGCGTTTTCGATCCCCCGCGACGACTGGGTTCCCTTCACCGGAGTCCCCGGGTATAACCACATCAAGATCAAAGAGGCCTACGGACTTACCAAGCAATACGTCGCGCAAAAGCTGGCCAACCAAGGGACGAGCAGTCAGAAAGAACTCGAGACCAAGGGCCGCGAGGCCGGCCGGGCGGCGACCCTGCGCGCGGTGCGCAGCCTGACCGGCGTCCCCATCGACTATTTCGCCGAGGTCAATCTGGCCGGTTTCTTCGATCTGGCACAGACTCTCGGCGGCGTTGAGGTGTGCCTGAACCACGCGGTCTACGACTCGTATTCGGGCGCCGATTTCCCGGCCGGGCGACAGCGGCTGGACGCTTCCGAGGCGCTGTCATTCGTCCGGCAGCGTCACGGCCTGGACAACGGCGACCTGGACCGCACTCACCGGCAGCAGGCGTTCATCTCGTCGGTCATGCAGGAGCTGCAGGCCGCGGGCACCTTCACCAATATCGACAAGCTCAAGAACCTGATGGCGGTGGCGCGCAAGGACGTGGTGCTCTCGTCCGGCTGGAACGACGAGATGATCCAGCGCCTGGGGGGTCTCGCGGGCGGAAACGTCGAATTCCGGACGTTGCCGGTGGTGCGCTACGACACGATCGACGGACAGGACGTCAACATCGTCGATCCGGCGGCGATCAAGGCCGAGGTGGCGGCGGCGATCGGCGCCGACACCCCAACCACCGAGCCCACCACCACGGCTGTCAAGCCCGATCCGTCCACGGTGGTCGACGTCATCAACTCCGGCAGCATGAGCGGTCTGGCCACCGAGGTGTCGCGCGCGCTGAAGAAGCGCGGCTACACCCAGGGCCAAGTCCGCGACCGCGAGGCCGGTGAACCGACCGCCACCACGGTGGAGTACGGCGCCGGCGCACAGACCGATGCGCAACGCGTGGCCAACCTGCTCGGCCTCGACGCAGCAAAGCAACCCAGCCCCAACGTCCAGCCCGGACACATCCGGGTCACCGTGGACACCAATTTCTCGATCCCCGCACCGGACGAGACCCAGATGGACGACGTGACAAGCACCAGCACCAGCACCACGACATCGACCAAGGCCAAGTCCTACTACTACAACGGCACCACCACGACCTACCCGACGCCCGATCAAGGAAAGCCGATCGACGGCGGCGGCGTGCCGTGCGTCAATTAGCGGCGGGTCGCCGCCATTAAGCCCGCGGCGATCGCAAGCGCGGCGTAGCCGGGCGCAGCGGGTCGCCGCCATTAAGCGTGGGTGCCGCCGTCCATCCGGATTTCGGTGCCCGTGATCCAGGCTCCGTCGTCGGATACCAGCATGGCGATCACCCCGGCGACGGCGGTGGGCTCGGCCATGCCGGTGCCGCTGGATTCCACGCTGGTGGGCAGGACCGGCATCAGCCTCGAAAACAGCGACCAGTCAGCGTCTTTGGGGATGTACCCGCCGGTGGCGTCGGTGATCCCGGACTTGATGCTGCCCGGCGCCACGCACACCGCACGAAGGCCGGCGCGCGCGTATTCGAGCGCCAGCGAGTGCGTGAAGGCCTGGATGCCGCCCTTGCTCGCGGCGTAGGCGGCCATATAGGGATGGGCGAACGACGCCGAGGTGGAGCTGAAGTTCACGATCGCGCTGCGCGGGTTCGCCAACAAGGCCGGTAGCGCTTCGCGGACCACCAGAAAGGTGCCGGTCAGGTTCACGCCGACGATCTGGTTCCAGAGTTCGAGGCTGGTCTCGTGGGTGTGGGCGGCCCGCAGTATGCCGGCGGCATTGACCAACGAGTCAAGGCCGCCCAGCTGCTTGACGGCCAGGCCCACACCGTCGATCACCGAATCCTCGCTGCCGACGTCCATCGGCACGGTGGTGAGGCGGTCGGCGGCGCCGGCCTGCCGAGCCCACGTCCGCGTTTCGTCCAAGCCGTCGGCCGCCAGGTCGGAGGCCGCCACGCTGGCACCCTCGTCGAGCAAGCGCAGCGCGGTCGCCTGGCCGATCCCCGACGCGGCGCCGGTCACCAGGATCCGCTTGCCCTCGAGTCGCTTCATCGCCTCTCCCGTTCACTAGGGCCGACGGTTCAGGTTGCCACCACTCCGCGTAGCGCGTCGGCGCCGAAGGCCGGTTCCAGCATCGCCGAGAAATCCGGGCCGCGACGCAACAGCACCCCGCCATCGACATTGATGATCTGTCCGGTGACATAGCTGGAAGCATCGCTGAGCAGAAACATCGCCACGTTCGCGATGTCTTCGACCTCGCCAGGTCGGGGCAGCGGCGTGATGGCGCGGTAGTCGGCGCTCAGCTCGGGCGAATCGAGGATGGGGGCGACCAGCTCGGTGCGGATCAGGCCCGGGCGAATGCTGTTGACCCGCACCCATGACGCCCCGAGTTCATCAGCGGCCAACTGCATCAGGTGGTCCAGCGCTGACTTGCCGACGCCGTAGGCGCCGAACCAGCGGTGGGTGTTGCTGGCCGCGATCGACGAGATGCCGACGAACGACCCGCCGCCACCGCGCACCATCTCGCGCGCGGAGTGCTTGAGCACGTACATAGTCCCGTTGACGTTGAGGTCTATGGTCCGTCGCCACAACTCCGAGTCGATCTGGGTGATGGGCCCGATGGTCTCCGATCCGCCGGCGCAATGCACCACGCCGTGCAGCCGGCCGTGCCAGGCCGTCACCGCGTCGACGGCGCGCGTCGCCTCCTCTTCGTTGGTGATGTCGGCCGGTTCGTAACGAATGGAGCCGTCGCCCGGAAGCGCTTCGATCTCCTTGACGGCCGCCGCGAGCCGATCGGCGTTGCGGCCGACGATCATGACCGAGGCGCCGGCCGCGACCAGTCCGGCGGCCACGCCCTTGCCGATCCCGCTACCGCCGCCGGTGACCAGATATGTCCGGCCTCGGAAAGAAAGCTGCACTCGAGCCGCCTTTCAAGTGGAACAGGTTCTCGTCATCGAACCACGTGTCGATTCCGGTGGTGACGGCTCCCCCGGGCATGCGGCCAGAACGGCCCCGGCTACGGGGTGTCGCGACGGGCCAGCTTGGTCGGCTTGGCGTTGCGCCAGTCCTCGACGTCGGGCGGCAGACCGATGGGATACCTGTTTTCGTTGTGGGCCGCCCAGTGCGCGTGGCCGAGTTCGTGGATGTGGAACGCGTGTCGCAGCGCCTCCGTGAAGCCCATCGCGTCGGACGCGGCATTGACCGAATCCTTGATCAACATGGCCGCCATCGTCGGCCGCTCCGCGATGCGCCGCGCGAATTCCAGTGTCTTGTCGGCTAATTCGTCGACCGGGAACACCTTGGACACCATCCCGAGCCGGTAGGCCTCGTCGGCGTCCAGCGCATCACCGGTCAGCAGCAGCTCTTTCGCCTTGCGCGGACCGAATTCCCAAGGGTGGGCATAATATTCGACGCCCGGCATGCCCATCCGCACGCCGACCACATCGCTGAACTTCGCGTTGTCGGCGGCGACGATCAGATCGCACGCCCAGATCAGCATCAGGCCCGCCGAGATCGCGTTGCCCTGGACCTGGGCGATCGTGATCTTGCGCAGATCGCGCCAGCGGCAAGTGTTTTGGAAGAAGTAATGCCACTCCTGCAGGTAGGTCTTCTCGGCGACCGGATCACGGGTGGCGCCGTTGATCCGAAAGGTCGGATGCTGCCCCGCTCCCGGCGCCCGCTCTGCCAGCGCCAGCTCCGAGCCGAGGTCGTGGCCGGCGGAGAAGTTTTTGCCGCGGGCGGCCAGAATCACCACCCGGACGGCGTCATCGGCCTCGGCGCGCAGGAACGCCTCGTCGAGCTGAACCAGCAGGCCGCGGTTTTGCGCGTTGTGGGCGTCCGCCCGGTTGAGCCAGATGCGGGCGATGCTGCCCTCGTCGAGGGTTTCGTAGGTCACCAGCTCCTCGGCGTTGGCGTCGCCCGCCTGCGCGCCGGCTTGCTCGGAGAGAGTCATTGGGCCACCTCGCTCGTTGTCAGCTCGAATTGTTTACACATTACGGCCAGTGTGTAACCGGGTGCGCGCTGGGGGGACGGGCCGCGATCCCCTACCAACCGCACGCTCCCTGGCGGCGACGGCGGATCGTGTCTTCGCGAGCGGCCCGGCGAATCCCTGCAAACCAGCGATAAATGCGTCCGACACCCGTTAGCTGGTGAGACGGACTGCGGCCGACCACGCGCGTCGCCTACAGTTAAGTCATGCCTACGAAATCTGATCCTGCCGAAATCGGCGATGTCGAGCCGCTGGCGGACAGCACTGCGAGCCAGGCCAGGCGGGTCGTCGCTGCGTATGCCACCGATGCCGACGAATGCCGAGTTTTTCTGTCCATGCTGGGTATTGGGCCGGCGAAACTCGACACGTAGATGGCTCCCGGGGGACGACGAAGCTCCAAGGCGGCCAAATTCGGGAATTCCGACTTCGTCGTCGTCGCCAACCGGCTGCCGGTGGATCAGGAGTTCCTTCCGGACGGCACCACGGCATGGAAGCGCAGCCCCGGAGGACTGGTCACGGCCCTGGAGCCACTGCTGCGCCGCCGGCGCGGGGCGTGGGTCGGCTGGCCGGGCGTCGTGGATGAGGACCCCGAAGATACTAAGGACCCCGAAGGCGAACCCATCGTCCAGGAAGACCTGGAACTTCGGCCGGTCAAACTGAGCGCGGACGACGTCGCCGAATACTACGAGGGGTTCTCGAACGCCACGCTGTGGCCGCTGTATCACGACGTCATCGTCAAGCCGATCTACCACCGCGAATGGTGGGAGCGCTACGTCGTCGTCAACCGCCGCTTCGCCGAAGCCACCTCACGTGCCGCCGCGCGCGGCGCGACCGTGTGGGTGCAGGACTATCAGCTACAGCTGGTCCCGAAGATGCTGCGCGAACTGCGGCCCGACCTGACCATCGGCTTCTTCCTGCACAT
>NZ_JAICZA010000010.1 GCF_025933915.1 Mycobacterium sp. | reverse complement strand
TCGGTGGCCAAGCTGTTCATCGCCGACGATCTGCTGCTGCACGAGGCCGCGGGGAAGACCTCCCTGAGCGCCGACGACCGCCAGGCGCTCGACATCATGCTGCAGTCCTCCGACGACGGCGCGGCCGAGAGGTTCTGGGGCCAGGGCGGTGGGGCCGCCATCGTCTCCGAGGTGGCGGCCCGCTACGGGCTGGCGTCCACCACCCCGCCCAGCGACGGGCGCTGGTGGAACACGATGAGCTCGGTGACCGATCTGATCCGCTATTACGAGATGCTGCTGGACGGGTCGGGGGGCCTGCCCGCCGACGAGGCCAAGATCATCGTGAGCGACCTGGCCCAGTCCACCCCGAACGGACTCGACGGGTACCCGCAGCGGTTCGGCATTCCCGACGGCCTGTACGCGGAACCGGTCGCGGTCAAACAGGGCTGGATGTGCTGCATCGGCAGCGACTGGATGCATCTGTCGACGGGCGTCATCGGGGCCGATCGCCGCTACATCATGGTGGTGCAGTCTTTGCAGCCCTCCGACGACGCCACCGCGCGGGACACCATCACCCGGGCGGTCAAGACGATATTTCCCGAGGGGCGCATCGACACGCCGGCGCGCGGCCTCTAGCGGATCGCATCGTCGCCGGGCTCACGCCAATGGCCGGGATCAAGCAGCTCCGGGCGGCGTTCGCGAGTGCGCCGCAGCGAGATCTCCCGGCGCCATGCGGCGATTCGCGCATGGTCACCGGAGAGCAACACCTCGGGGACTTCTAACCCGCGCCAGCTCGGGGGCCGGGTATAACTGGGGCCCTCCAGGCGGCGGTGCAGCGCCGGCGAGTGCGAATCATCATCGCGCGAGGCAGGATTGCCGAGGACTCCGTCGAGTAACCGCAGCACGGCCTCGATCATCACCACGGCGGCCGACTCCCCGCCCGGCAAAACATAGTCGCCGATCGAGACCTCTTCGACCCGCATCCGCCGCCCGGCATCCTCAATGACCCGCTGGTCGATGCCCTCGTAGCGGCCGCACGCGAACGCCAGGTGCTTCTCGGCGCTCCAGCGCGCGGCGGTGGCCTGCGTGAACAGGGCACCCGCCGGCGTGGGAACAACCAAAAGTGTTTCACCGGAACAGATTTCATCGAGCGCATCGCCCCACACCGGCGCCTTCATCACCATCCCCGGACCGCCGCCGTAGGGGGCATCGTCGACCGAGCGGTGCACGTCGTGCGTCCAGTTCCGCAGGTCGTGTACGACCAGCTCGACCAGACCGGACTGAATCGCCTTGCCCGGCAAGGATTGCCGCAGCGGGTCCAGGTAGGCCGGAAAGATCGTGACGACGTCGATTCTCATTTCCAAGGCCCCCTACAGATCCAGCAGGCCTTCGGGCGGATCGATCTCGACGATGCCGTCGTCCAACGACACCGAGGTGACGATCGCGGTCACGAACGGCACCAACAGTTCCCGCCCTTCGTCGCCGGCCGCACCTGTCTCGCACCGCACCGCCAGAAGCTCACCGGCCGCGGTGTGCAGCACCTCGGCGACGACGCCGACCTGTTCGCCGCCGGTGGTGCGGACGCGCAGGCCTTCGAGCTGATGGTCGTAGTAGGTGTCCGGCTCGTCGATGTCGGGCAGGTCACCGGAATCGACGACGAACACGCTGCCGCGCAGCGCGTCGGCGGCATCGCGATCCGCGACGCCCGCCAGCCGCACCAGCAGCCGTCCGCCGTGCTCGCGCGCGCTCTCGATGACACAGCTGCGCTCCCCGCCACCACGAGACAGCTTGGCGCGCAACGTGTTACCCGGCGAGAACCGGGCGGCCGGATCGTCGGTGCGGATTTCGACCACCAGTTCGCCGCTGATGCCGTGGGCTTTCACCACGCGCCCGACGGTCAACTCCAAAAGAGCTCCATGAGCAGCGGCCTACTGGTCGGTGTCCACCACGTCGACGCGGATGCCGCGACCGCCGATACCGGCGACCAGCGTGCGCAAGGCGGTCGCCGTGCGACCCCCGCGGCCGATCACCTTGCCCAAATCGTCGGGGTGGACGTGGACCTCGACCGTGCGACCCCGGCGGCTGGTCACCATGTCCACCCGAACGTCGTCGGGGTTGTCGACAATCCCGCGTACCAGGTGCTCAACAGCGTCAACGACAACGGTGCTCATCGCCGCGGTCAGCTTTCGGTCGTGGACTCGGCCTGCCCGGCGCCCTCGGCGGGCGTCTCGGCCGGTTTGGTCTCAGCAGCGGCCTCAGCGGGGGCCTCGGGGGCGGTCTCAGCAGCGGCCTCCGGGGCGGCCTCGGCGGCCTTCGCGGTCTTCTTGGCCCCTGACGCCTTCTTCTTCGGCTTCGCGGCCTCGGTGGTCGGTCCGCCCTCCGCCTCGGCCAGCGCGGCGTTGAACAGCTCCAGCTTGCTGGGCTTGGCCGGCTTGACCTTCAACCGGCCCTCGGCGCCGGGCATACCCTTGAACTTCTGCCAGTCGCCGGTGATCTTCAGCAGCTTGAGGACGGGCTCGGTGGGCTGCGCGCCCACGGACAGCCAGTACTGGGCGCGCTCGGAGTTGATCTCGATGAGGCTCGGGTCTTCCTTCGGGTGATACCGGCCGATGACCTCGATGGAGCGGCCGTCGCGCCGGGTCCGTGCGTCGGCGACGGCGATGCGGTACTGGGGATTGCGGATCTTGCCAAGCCGGGTGAGCTTGATCTTCACAGCCATGGTTAAGCGACTTCTCCTGTGTGTGTCACGCTGCAATTCAGCGATCGGGGCGGGATGCCCGGATCCGGTTTTGCCTCGCGTGTGTCTGACCACCAGTCGATGCGTAATCGATCGGCGGACAGCCGCCCATTGTGCCAGACCAGGAGCGGTGAGCTGAAATTCGCTCACATCACTTTCTGGAAGACCTTGGTCTCGACCCGCCGCGTCATCCGCCAGCCGTCGGCGGTGCGCACGAACTCGTCGTCGTACCAGAGCCCGCAGAACAGCACCTGGTCCTTGTCGCCGCCGAGCACCATCGGGTTGAAGCAGATCACCCGTGACGACGCCGCGTCCCCGTCGACGCGGACCGAGAAGTTGCCCAGCATGTGCGCATACACCGGGAAGTTGGGCAGCACCTCGGACAACCACTTCTTCACCTCCGGGTAGTGGCCCTCGATGCCGCCGAGCGCGGTGTAGTCGATGTAGGCGTCGGGGGTGAACACCTCGTCCAGGTCATCGAATCGGCGGTTGTCGATGGCGGTGGAGTAATCCACCAGAAGCTGCTGGATCTCGAGGCGGTCGGAGATTTCGGCCAGGCTCAACATGCATCGATTCAACACCGGCGTGGCGGTCGGCACCGCGGCGCCTCGCCCGGGTGCGCCGATGCGTAGTATCGCCTCGTCAATCCCCCTGTGTTTCAGCGTGTTTCGCGCTGACCGCCGCCGGCGGGGTGCGGAAGCTGATCGCCAACCGGTTGTAGGTGTTCATCAGCCCGATCGCGATCGTCAGGTCGACCAGTTCCTTGTCGTCGAAGTGCTGCGATACCGATGCGTACGCGCTGTCGGGTGCGCCGGTGGCAGATATCCGGGTGACGGTTTCCGCCCAGGCCAGGGCCGCTTGCTCGCGCCTGTCGAACAGCTCACCCGCTTCGCGCCAGACCGGAACCAAAGCGATCTTTTCGGTCGAGACCCCCAATTCGCGCAATTCCCGCGAGTGCATGTCGATGCAGTAGGCACACCCGTTGATCAGCGACACCCGCAGGTACACGCTGACCAGCAGGGCCGGCGGCAGACCCGACTGGGTCACGTACAGATGAACACCGCCGAGCGCTCTCACGCCCCGCGGAGCCACCTGGGCGTAGTCGATGCGCTCACTCATAGTCGTCTCCAGTCATCGGCGAACAGGCCCTTGACTCAACACCGATCGAACCGCACTTTATGCCGGCGAGGCGAGCCCGCGTTGTGGCGGAATAGGCGCCACGCAGGCCCGAAGTTAAACTTTGCGCCCATGCGCAAGCTCACGGCCGCAGCCGCGGCGCTGCTCGTCGTCGGTGCGTGCGGGGCAACCGTCCCCGCGTCCCGGGCCGACAGCAGCCAGCCGGTCGGCTCGATCCCCATTCCCGACGGCCCGGCGCAGACCTGGATCATCGCCGACCTGGACAGCGGTCAGGTGCTGGCCGGCCGCGACCAGAACGTGGCCCACCCACCGGCGAGCACCATCAAGACGCTGCTGGCTCAGGTGGTCCTGGATTCGGTGAGCCTGGACTCCACCGTGGTCGCCGACGTCGCCGACACCCAGGTCGAATGCAACTGCGTCGGCATCAAACCGGGCCGCACCTATACCGCGCGCCAACTTCTCGACGGCCTGCTGCTGGTCTCGGGCAACGACGCCGCCAACACGTTGGCCCACATGCTGGGCGGCCCGGACGTCGCGGTCGCCAAGATGAACGCCAAGGCGGCCTCCCTCGGCGCCACCAACACCCACGCGGCGACGCCGTCGGGTCTGGACGGGCCGGGCGGGTCGGGGTCATCGACGGCGCACGACCTGGCCGTCATCTTCCGCGCGGCGATGGCCAATCCGGTGTTCGCGCAGATCACCGCCGAGCCCTCGGCCATGTTCCCCGGCGATAACGGCGATCACCCGATCACCAACCAGGACGAACTGCTGCAGCGCTACCCCGGCGCGATCGGCGGCAAGACCGGGTTCACCAACGCCGCCCGCAAGACCTTCGTCGGGGCCGCCGCGCGCGGTGGGCGCCGACTGGTGATCGCCATGATGTACGGGCTGATCAAAGAGGGCGGACCGTCGTACTGGGATCAGGCGGCGACGTTGTTCGACTGGGGATTCGCGCAAAGCCCGCAGTCCGGCATCGGGTCGCTTTAGCACCGCGCGCAGACCCAGAATCGCATTGGGTCGCGATCATTCGTGCGATTCCGCGTCTGCTCGCGCCAAGTCCGCGTCCGGCAGCGCCGCGGTCAGCAGCGCCATCAACACCGGAATCCGCTGGGCCGCGATCTCCGGTTGGGGCAGCACCCCTTCCACCACGGCGGCCCCGTCGAACACGTTCCTCGTCAAGGTCACCAGGGCCGGGAAGATTTCCTGCGGGACGTCCTCGGCACCGGGCAGTGTCCGGAAGGCGTCGAGGATCTTCGCCTCGTACTGCGCGAGTTCGCGTTGCATGGTGTCTCTGAGCTTCTCGTCGGTGCGCGCGGCGATCACCAGTTCGTAGAACACCGCGTTGGTCGGGCCGCTGGTGATGTCCCGCAATATCGCCAGCGCCGTTTCCAGCGCCGGGCGGTCGGCGGGTATTTCGGCGACCAGCTTGGTACCCGTTTCCAACTGTCGACGCAACACCTCGGACGCCGTGGCCGCCATGAAATCGCCCATGGTGTCGAAGTGCCGAAACAGCGCCCCGACCGATACCCCGGCCCGCTTGGTGATCACCGCCGCCGACGCTCGGGCGTAGCCGATCTCCATGATGGTGGCGATGCACGCGTCGAGCAGCCGCCCGACGGTTTCCTCGCGGCGCTGTTGCTGGGTTCTGGCCATGTCAGGCGGTGACGCTCACAGGCCCCCTGCGGGCGCGCTCGCCCGCCCGCAGGTAGCGGCCCGACTTCACCGTTTTGCCGTAACCGTCGCGGAAGTGGCCTCCGCCGAACACGACCGCGCCGCCCACTCCGGTGGCGACGACGGCGCCATCGTTGCGGTTGACCATCCGGCGCAGGCCGCCGTAGAACGGCACCTCCTCTTCGTGGTAGCCGTCGACCGATTCGTCGAGACCGGCCGGGTCGATCACCACGAAGTCCGCGCGGTCGCCGCGGCGCAGCGTGCCGGCGTCGATGCCGAACCACTCCGCCAGTTCACCGGTGAGCCGGTGCACCGCCTGCTGGGTCGACAGGAACGGCACGCCCGCCCGGTGCGCGTCCTGGACGCGCTTGAGCATGCGCAGCGGAAAGTTGTAGAAGGCCATGTTGCGCAGGTGCGCACCGGCGTCGGAGAAGCCCATGTGGATGCTGGGGTCGGCGGCGAGCTTGTTGAGCTCCTTGGGCCGATGGTTGGCCACGATGGTGGTCCACCGCACGTTGCGCTCGCCGTTCTCGACCAGCACGTCGAGGAACGCGTCGAGCGGGTGCAGGCCCCGCTCGTCGGCGATCGCGCCAAAGCTCTTGCCGATCAACGACTTATCCGGGCATTCGACGATGACCGCGTCGTGGAAGTCGCGGTGCCACAACGACGGGCCCAGCTTGATGCGGTCGAATTCGCGGCGGAATTGCCGGCGGTAGGCCTCGTCGGCCAGAAGTTCGTTGCGCTGCAACTGATCGCGCAGATGCAGCGCCGCGGTGCCCGCGCCGAACTCCTCGAACACCGGCAGATCGATTCCGTCGGAATACAATTCGAAGGGCACCGGCAGGTGCTGGAACCGCACACTGGACCGCAGCAGCTTGTTGAGCACCCGGGTGCCGAACCCGAATGTGTGCACGGCGAGCGGCATCGACTTGGCATCGGCCGACACCAGCATGCTCATCCGGACTCCCTTGCCGCGACCGAAGATTCGGCTGCTGGTCAAAAAGAACATCAGCGACAGTATCGGGTTTTCCAGATTCGGTGCGCTCTGCAGGATTCGGCCGCGCTTGCGCAGGACTTTGATCAGCTTGCGCCGTTCCCGCCATGTCGCGAAGGTGGACGGCAGGGCGCGGGACCGGAAACGTTCGCCGTCGAGCTTGTCGATGGCCGCGTCCATCCCGGACATGCCGAGCACCCCGGCGTCGAGGGCCTCGTCGAGCAGCGCCGCCATCTTGTTCAGCTCGTCGCCGGTGGGCCTGACCGTGGTGTCGGTGGCCCGCTCCAGTCCGAGCACCGAGGTGCGCAGGTCCGAATGACCAAGCAGCGAGCCGACATTGGGACCGAGCGGCAGGGCGTCGATCGCCTTGACGTATTCCGACGCCGTCGACCAGGTCCTGGCCGAACTCAGCGCACCGAAGACGTATTCGCGCGGCACCGCTTCCACCCGGCTGAACAGATCGGCGGCGTCCTCGGAATCGGCGTAGACCGTCGACAGCGAGCAGTTGCCCAGCAGCACCGTGGTGACGCCGTGGCGCACCGACTCGCGCAGCCCGGGATCCAGCAGCACCTCGGCGTCGTAGTGGGTGTGCACGTCGACGAAGCCGGGCACGACCCACTTGCCGGCCGCGTCGATCACCTCGGGGCACCCGGTCTCGTCCAGTGACTCGGCCGATACGGCCACCACGACACCGTCGCGGATGCCAAGCGTGCGAATGAGCGGTGCGGCGCCGGTGCCGTCGAACCACAATCCGTCGCGAATGATCACGTCGTAGGCCATGCCGTCCTCCAAGTCGTGGGGTTGCCGGAACGCTAACATAGATAGCAATCACTCGCAATCTTTTCGGTAAAGCCGTGAAAACACCCAAACCTGCTGGTTAGTCTGCGTCACCCGGCGCCGTGAACGATGGCGACGCGGCGCTCGCTACGCCGGGGAACGGAAAATTTTCCCGCGCAGCATGATCAGATCGGGGTTGTTCAGCACGGCGGGCCCGGACCGGGGATCGCGGGAGAAGCACAACAGGTCCGCCGAGGCGCCGTGGTCGAGCCCGGGCCGCTGAAGCCAGCGGCGCGCGTCCCAGCACGCCGCCCCCAGCGCCTGCGTCGGGCTCATCCCGATGCCCTTGAGCGCTTCGACCTCGTCGGCGATGCGGCCTGGCCCCACCATGGTGCCGGCGTCACTTCCGGCGTAGATCGGCACGCCCGCTTCCCGGGCCGCCGCGATCCGCGACAGGCCCCGCGCATGCAGGTCGCGCATGTGGGCGGCGTAGACCGGGTACTTCGCGGCGGCCTCGGCGATGCCGGGGAAATTCTCGACGAGGTTGACCAGCGTGGGGACCAACGCCGTTCCGCGCTCGACCATCAGCTCGATGGTGTCGTCGGTAAGCCCGGTGCCGTGCTCGATGCAGTCGATGCCGGCGTTGATCAGGCCGGGCAGCGCGTCCTCGCTGAAGACGTGCGCGGTGACCCGCGCCCCGTGCGCATGGGCCGTTTCGATCGCGGCCTTGAGCACGTCGTCGGACCACAGCGGCGCGAGGTCACCGACGCCGCGATCGATCCAGTCGCCGACGAGCTTGATCCAGCCGTCGCCGCGGCGCGCCTCCTCGGCCACCGCCTCCGGCAGCTGCCACTCGTCTTCCAGCTCGCGCGAGAAGCCCGCCGCGTAACGCTTGGGTCTGGCCAGATGCTTTCCGGCGCGGATGATGCGGGGCAGATCGTCGCGGTCGTCGAGGCTGCGCGTATCGGTGGGCGAGCCGCAGTCCCGCAACAGCAACGCCCCGACATCGCGTTCGATCTCGGCCTGGGCGATCGCCTCGTCGAGCGGGATCTCGCCGTGATGGCCGAGGCCGACGTGGCAGTGGGCGTCGACCAGCCCGGGCACGATCCAGCCGCCGTCAAAGACGGTGTCAGCGCCGGCGACCGATTCGGTGCTGATGCGGCCGTCGACGATCCATAGGTCGATCTCGGTCTCGTCGGGCAGCCCCACACCCCGCACGTGCATGCGCACGGCGGCTAGTTTCGTCCGGTCCAATGGTGACGACCCGCTTCGCCCGGCTCCGCCGCGCTCGCGATCGTCACGGTCCAATGGTGACGACCCGCTTCGCCCGGCTCCGCCGCGCTCGCGATCGTCACGGCTTGCCCGGGAACTTCAGCTTGGACAGGTCGAAGTCGGCCAGCCCGGGCGGCAGCTCGTCGAGACCCTCGGGCATCTGCGACAGATCGGGGAACCCCGCCGGCATCCCCGGCATGGCACCGAGCGGGTTCCTGCCCTTGGGCGGCGTCGGACCCCGTCCGCCCTTCTTAGCTTTCTTTCCCGCCTTGCCCTTGCTTGCTTTGGACTTTCGCGTCGCCGACTTGCGACCCATCCCGGGGATGCCCATGCCGCCGAGCATCGATGACATCATCTTGCGGGCCTCGAAGAAGCGATCGACCAGCTGGTTGACCTCGGACACCGTGACGCCCGAACCGTTGGCGATGCGCAGCCGCCGCGACGCGTTGATGAGCTTGGGGTCCGCCCGCTCCGCGGGGGTCATGCCGCGGATGATGGCCTGCAGGCGGTCGAGCTGTTTGTCGTCGACCTGGGCCAGCGCGTCCTTCATCTGCCCGGCTCCGGGCAGCATGCCCAGCAGGTTGCCGATCGGCCCCATCTTGCGGATGGCGAGCATCTGTTCCAGGAAGTCCTCGAGTGTGAGCTCGCCGGTGCCGATCTTGAGCGCGGCGGCCTCGGCCTGTTCGGCGTCGAAGACCTGCTCGGCTTGCTCGATCAGGCTCAGCACATCACCCATGCCCAGGATGCGGCTGGACATCCGGTCCGGGTGGAAGACGTCGAAGTCCTCCAGTTTCTCGCCGGTGGAGGCGAAAAGGATTGGGACACCGGTCACCTCGCGGACCGACAGCGCCGCGCCCCCGCGGGCGTCGCCGTCGAGCTTGGTCAGCACCACACCGGTGAAGCCCACACCCTCGCGGAACGCCTCCGCGGTGGTGACGGCATCCTGGCCGATCATCGCGTCCAGGACGAACAAGACCTCGTCGGGGTTGATGGCGTCGCGGATGGCCGCGGCCTGGGCCATCAGCTGGTCGTCGATGCCCAGCCGGCCGGCCGTGTCGACGATGACGACGTCGAAATGCTTGGCCTGCGCCTCGGCGAGTCCCGCGGCCGCGACCGCGACCGGGTCGCCGGGCCCGGATTCGGGGGACGCGCCGGGGTGCGGCGCGAACACCGGCACGCCGGCGCGTTCACCGACGACCTGCAGCTGGTTCACCGCGGCCGGACGCTGCAGGTCGCAGGCCACCAGCAGCGGCGTGTGCCCCTGCCCGCGCAGCCAGGCGGCCAGCTTGCCGGCCAGCGACGTCTTACCCGAACCCTGCAGACCGGCGAGCATCACCACGGTCGGCGGCGTCTTGGCGAACGCGAGCTGACGGGTCTGTCCGCCCAGGATGCCGATGAGTTCTTCGTTGACGATCTTGACGACCTGCTGCGCCGGATTGAGGGCGCCGGACACCTCGGCGCCCTTGGCGCGGTCTTTGATCCGGGTGACGAAGGCGCGCACCACGGGCAGCGACACGTCGGCTTCCAGCAGCGCCAGCCGGATTTCGCGGGTGGTGGCCTCGATATCAGCGTCGGTCAGTCGACCCTTGCCGCGTAGCCCCTGAAGGGCACCGGTCAATCGGTCGGACAGCGATTCAAACACCCCGCCAGCCTAGTGGCACCGTACTTCGGCGCGGTCCACGCCGCCGGGCGCAGCTTGTCGCGTGGACGCCGAATGTGCGGCCTGCCGCCCGTTCGGCCGCCGACGCGCGTCGTCGTGGCTTATGTTTCGGCGAGGGGATAGCGAAGGGATGACCTGATGCTCGAGCTGATCGACAAAGGGTCCTGCACTGCCGAGCATCCGGTGCCCCTGCTCTTCGTCCACGGCGGGTGGCACGGCGCGTGGTGCTGGCAACATTTCCTGGACTTCTTCGCCGACGCCGGGTACCGCGCGGTCGCGGTGAGCCTGCGCGGGCACGGCGCCAGTCCCACGCCCAAGCCGTTGCCGAAGGTCTCCATCGCCGACTACATCGAGGACCTCCGTTCGGTGGCCGACGACCTGGGCGGTCCGATCCTGATCGGCCATTCCCTGGGCGGCTTCGTGATCCAGCGCTACCTCGAAGACCGAACGGCCCCGGCCGCGGTGCTGGTGGGCTCCGTGCCGCCGCAGGGCGTGCTCACCCTGGCGTTGCGGGTGTGGCGCCGCCGGCCGTCGATGACGATGGAATCGTGGAGCGATCCCACGCTGCTGAAATTCCTCGCCACCCCGGCGCTGGCCCGCGAGTACCTGTTCTGCGCCGACACGCCCGAGGACGTCGTCGAAGCCTGCCGGCAACGCGCCGGGGCCGAGAGCGTGCGCGCCGCCATGACCGATCCGATCATCCGCCGAGTCAGAACCAAGCGGGTGACGACGCCGATATTGGTCCTGGGCGCCGAGTACGACGGTTTCGTCAGCGTCCGCGAGGTGCGTAACACCGCGCGGGCCTACCGAACCGAGCCGGAATTCTTTTCCATGGGCCACAACATGATGCTCGAACCGGGCTGGGCCGACGTCGCCGAACGCATCCGCGAATGGATGCAACCCCATGAGGCGGTGACGCGAACACGATAGCGGCCCGAGTCGCTACAACACCGAAAAGCGTTGGCGTGCTAGATTTCACAGCCGCCACTCAATCGAGCTGGCCGTGTCGAACAGCAACGATTGGGGGGGCGTGTGTCGATGCCGGCCAGCAGCATCCAGGCGCGCACCGACACCGACCACAGCGACGACAGCCGCAGCGGGGCGCTGCGCGGCTGGCAGCGCAGGGCGCTGGTGCGCTACCTCGCCGCCCAGCCGCGCGACTTCCTGGCGGTGGCCACCCCCGGATCCGGCAAGACGACGTTCGCGCTGCGGGTGGCGGCCGAACTGCTCGGGCAGCGCACCGTCGAGCAGGTCACCGTCGTGGTGCCCACCGAGCACCTCAAGGTGCAGTGGGCGCAGGCCGCGGCGCGGCACGGACTCGCCCTGGACCCGAGGTTCTCCAACAGCAACCCGCGGATCGCGCCGGAGTATCACGGCGTCATGGTCACCTACGCTCAGGTCGCGGCGCATCCGACGCTGCACCGGGTGCGCACCGAGCAGCGCAGGACGCTGGTCATCTTCGATGAGATCCATCACGGCGGTGACGCCAAGACCTGGGGCGATGCCATCCGCGAGGCCTTCGGCGACGCCACCCGCCGGCTCGCGTTGACGGGCACGCCCTTTCGCAGCGACGACAGCCCCATCCCGTTCGTGACCTACGAGGCCGGTGCCGACGGGGTGCGGCGCTCGCAGGCCGATCACACCTACGGCTATACCGAAGCCCTCGCCGACGGTGTGGTCCGGCCGGTGGTCTTCCTCGCCTACTCCGGGGAGGCGCGCTGGCGGGACAGCGCCGGCGAAGAGCACGCCGCGCGGTTGGGCGAACCGCTGTCCGCCGAGCAGACCGCGCGGGCGTGGCGCACCGCGCTGGATCCCGCCGGCGAATGGATGCCCGCGGTGATCGCGGCGGCCGACCAGCGGCTGCGTCAGCTGCGCATGCACATCCCCGACGCCGGCGGCATGATCATCGCGTCGGACCAGACCGCGGCCCGCGCCTACGCCACCCTGCTGACCAAGATCACCTCGGAGACGCCGACGCTGGTGCTCTCCGATGACCCCGGTTCGTCCGCGCGCATCAGCGAATTCGCCGCGAGCACCGGCCGGTGGCTGGTCGCGGTGCGCATGGTCTCCGAAGGCGTCGACGTGCCGCGGCTGTCGGTCGGGATCTACGCCACCAGCGCGTCGACGCCGCTGTTCTTCGCGCAGGCCATCGGCCGGTTCGTGCGGTCGCGCCGCCAGGGCGAAATCGCCAGCATCTTCGTGCCGTCGGTGCCGAACCTGCTGCAGCTGGCCAGCGAGCTGGAGGCCCAGCGCAATCACGTGCTCGGCGAACCGCACCGGGTATCCGAGGGCGATCCGCTCGACGGCGATCCCGCCACCAAGACGCAGGATGAGAAGAGCGATCTCGACAAGGGGTTCACCTCGCTGGGCGCCGACGCGGAACTCGATCAGCTCATCTTCGACGGGTCGTCGTTCGGCACCGCCGCTCCGGCCGGCAGCGACGAGGAGGCCGATTACCTCGGCATCCCCGGGCTGCTCGACGCCGAGCAGATGCGCGCCCTGCTGCACCAGCGTCAGGAAGAGCAGCTGCAGAAGCGGGCCCACCTGCCCAGGGAAGCCGGGCCGACCGGCGAGGCCCCGTCGGCGACGGTGCACGGGCAGCTTCGGGAGCTGCGCCGCGAGCTGAACACCCTGGTCTCGATCGTCCATCACCGGACCGGCAAGCCACACGGCTGGATTCACAGCGAACTGCGGCGCCGTTGCGGCGGCCCGCCGATCGCCGCGGCGAGCCGCGAGCAGCTGCGGGCGCGCATCGACGCCGTGCGGCAGCTCACCGCCGAGCAGTCGTGAGCATTCGGCTCAGTCGCCGACGGGTTCCTCGAGCACTTCGACCGCCGGACCACCCAGCGCGGCGAGCAGGCTCTGCTCGACCGCGTCTCGCGCGCGGTGCCCGGCGTCGGCGGCCGTCACGCAGAAGACGTCGGCCGCCGTCGACCCGAACGTGTTGACCTTCGCCCAGACGATGTCGGTTCCCGCGCGCTCGAGCGCCTGGGTCAGCAGGGCGAGCAGCCCCAGGCGGTCCATGGCGCGGACTTCGACGATCAACTGATCGACGCTGGCCGTATCGACCCACAGAATTCGGGGCGGGGCGGTCGAACGCGTCACGGGCACCCCGACCTGAACCTCGCCGGCCCGTGTCGCCCCCACGCCGGTGTCGCTGTCGCGCTTCTCCAGCGTCCCCAACACGTCGACATCACCGGCCAGCGCGCCGGTGAACTGCTGGCGCAGGAGACCCGCCTCCGGCGGTGAACCGAACAGCGGCGACACCACGAATTCGACGATCGCGAAACCCGCGTCGGTGCTGGCCGACGCCGAATGGATGCGCAGCGAGTTCAGCGCCAGCACAGCGGCGGCCTTGGAGACGAGTCCCCGCTGATCCGGCGCGGCCATCACGACGTCCAGCCGCTCGCCGCCGCTGGGCTTGATTTCCACGTGGACAGCGCGATCGGCAGCAAGCGAAAGGTATTGGGGCGCGGCAGGTTCGGCTTTCGGGAGCGGCTCCCCCGCCATCACCAGCCGGCAGCGCCAGACCAGCTCCTCGATCAGGGACGCCTTCCATTCGCTCCACACCCCAGGGCCGGTGGCCTTGGAATCGGCTTCGGTCAGCGCATGCAGCACTTCGAGCAGAAGCGGGTCTCCACCGAGCGTTTTCGTCACGCGCTCAATGGTTTTGGGATCGTTCAGATCGCTTCGGGTCGCCACCACCGGCAGCAGCAGGTGGTGGCGGACCAGCTGCGCCAGCAGCTCCGCGTCGGTGGGCGAGATCCCCAGCCGAGGCCCGATATCCAGGGCCAGCCCCGCACCGAGCACGCTGTGATCGACGCCGCGGCCCTTGCCGATGTCGTGCAGCAGCGCGCCGAGCGCGAGCAGGTCGGGCCGTGCCACGCGGGTGGCCAGCGGCGCGGCGTTGACGGCCGTCTCGATGACGTGGCGGTCCACCGTCCATTTGTGCGCGACGTCGCGCGGCGGCAGGTCGCGGATCGCATCCCATTCGGGTAGCAATCGACCCCACAGCCCGGTGCGGTCGAGCGCTTCGATGGTGGCTACCGTCGTCGGCCCCGCGGACAGCACAACCAGTAAGTCGTCCAACGCCTCCCGCGGCCAGGGAACCGGCATTTCGGGCGCGGCGGCGGTCAGGCGGCTCAGCGTGGCGGCGCCGATCGGCAACCCGGTGTCGGCCGAGGCGGCGGCCACCCGCAGCACCAAGCCCACGTCGGTGTCGGGACGCGCGTCGCGGGCGAGCACGATCTCTCCCGCATACTCGACGACACCCTCGTCCAGGGGGCGGCGCTTGGGCCGGCGCACCAACGCCGACACCCCGCGGCGCGGTAGCGCGTTCTCGGCGGTGCGCAGCCCCGTCTCGGCGTGGTAGGCGATGGTGCGCCCGGCGTCAGACAGCTTGCGGGCCAAGTCGAATCGGTCGCCGATGTGCAAGGCGGCGCTGAGTTCGTCGCCGTACTGCGCCAGCAACTGATCGCGTCCGTGCCCGGACACCCGGTGCAGCTCGGTGCGCACGTCGAGCAGCGTCAGGTGGGCATCGTCCAACGAGCCCCCCGGCGATTCCGGGCGGGCCATACCGTGGCGATCGATGAGCTGGGCCACGCCCAGCGCGTCCAGCAATTGCACATCGCGAAGGGCGCCGCGGCCCGATTTCAGGTCCGGCTCGGCGCGCTGCGCGATCCGTCCGCAGCGCTGCCAGCGGGCCTGGGTCATCTCGACGAGCTCGTCCATCCGGGAGCGAATTGCGCTGCGCCACTGTCGTCTGGCACCGGAGATCAATTCCTCTGACAGCCGCGCGTCGCCGGCGATGTGGCGCGCGTCCAGCATGCCCAGGGCCGCGATCATGTCGGCGTTGGCGACACCCAGGGCCCCGGAGACGGTCCGCACGCTGTGGTCGAGCCGGACGTTGGCGTCCCACAGCGGATACCACAGCCTGTCGGCAACCTTGCCCAACACGTCGTCGGACTTGTTGTCGTGCAACAGCATCAGATCCAGATCCGAATACGGCAACAGCTCATGGCGGCCAAGCCCGCCGATGCCGACGATCGCGAAGCCGCTGTCGTCGTCGATCTCGATCTCGGCCGCCTTGGCCATCAGCCACGATTCGTGCAGATCCAGCCAGGCATGGCGCAGTTCGGCGGCGTGCAGCTTGCTGCCCTCGGCCAGCAGTTGGCGACGCGAGACGGCCAAATCGACTGCCCCGCCGGCGCTTCCTGTCCCCGCTACGTGCCCGGACGGATCGGAGCCGTTCGGGGTCATGCCCGCGCGGCCCGCCCGGGTCGAATCAGCGATTGACGAAAAGTGTCACAGCGCATCGGTTCCGCGCTCGCCGGTGCGCACGCGCACAATGGTTTCCACGGGACTGACCCACACTTTGCCGTCACCGATCTTGCCGGTGCGCGCCGCCCGGACGATGCTGTCCACGACCTTGTCGACGATGGAGTCGTCGACGACGACCTCGATCCGCACCTTGGGCACGAAGTCGACGGAGTATTCGGCGCCGCGGTAGACCTCGGTGTGACCCTTCTGCCGTCCGTAGCCCTGGATTTCGCTGACCGTCATCCCCAGGACACCCGCGTCCTCGAGGCTGGTCTTCACGTCATCGAGCGTGAACGGCTTAACGATCGCGGTGATCAGCTTCATGACTGCTCTGCCTCCACTTTGTCGCCCACTCGCTCCTCCTTCACGCCGTTGCGGGTATCCGCCACAGCGACCCGGGGCGGAAGAACCGAGCCGGTAGCCACGGCGAAATCGTAACCACTCTCGGCGTGCTCGGCCTCGTCGATACCCGCGGCTTCGGCCTCTGGGTTGAGACGAAGCCCGATGGTGTACTTCAGGATCAAAGCCAGGATCAGCGTAACCACCCCAGAGTAGATGAGAACGCTGAACGCGCCGATCGCCTGCCGCTCGAGCTGGGCCCAGCCGCCACCGTAGAACAAACCCTTGGACACCCCGGTGACGCCGTTGATGGCCGGGCTCTCCGGCGCGGCGAGCAGGCCCACCAGTAGCGTGCCGGCCAGACCACCGACCAGGTGCACCCCGACCACGTCGAGCGAGTCGTCGAAGCCGAACTTGAATTTCAGGCCGACCGCCAGCGCGCACACCACCCCGGCGACCAGACCCACGGCAAGCGCACCCAGGACGTTGACCGACGAGCAGGACGGTGTGATGGCGACCAGGCCCGCGACGATGCCGGACGCCGCTCCCAGCGTCGTCGCCTTGCCGTCGCGGATGCGTTCGGTGAGCATCCAGCCGAGCATCGCGGTGGCCGTCGCGACCGTGGTGGTCATGAAGGTCGTCCCGGCGACGCCGTTGGAGCTGGTGGCCGATCCGGCGTTGAACCCGTACCACCCGAACCACAGCAATCCGGCGCCGAGCATCACGAACGGCAAATTGTGCGGCCGGAACAGCGTGGTGGGCCAGCCGCGCCGCTTCCCCAGCACGATCGCCAGCATCAGGCCCGCCACACCGGAATTGATATGGACCGCGGTCCCGCCGGCGAAGTCGATCGCGTGCAGCTTGTTGGCGATCCAGCCGCCGTGCTCGGAGGCGAAGCCGTCGAACGCGAAAACCCAGTGGGCGACCGGGAAATAGACGAACGTCGCCCACAGGCCGGCGAACACCAGCCAGGCGCCGAAGCGCAGCCGGTCGGACACCGCGCCCGAGATCAGGGCGACGGTGATGATCGCGAACATCAGCTGGAATGCCACGAACACGGTCGCGGGCAGGGTGCCGGCGAGCGGAATGTCCGTTGCCGCAGTCCCTTTGCTCGGATCGGCGGCTGCTGCGTTGACGCCGATGAGGCCCTTCAGACCCCAAAACGAGGTTGGCTTTCCGACGACGCCGCTACCGGCGTCGTCGCCGAAGGCGAGCGAATAGCCGTAGAGCACCCACAGCACGGTGACCACGCCCATCGCGCTGATGCTCATCATGAGCATGTTCAGCACGCTTCTGGCGCGCACCATACCGCCGTAGAAAAACGCCAGACCCGGCGTCATCAACAGCACCAGCGCGGAACTGGCCAGCATCCAGGCGGTATCGCCGGTGTTGGGCTGGCCCAGTATCGGGTATGTCACTCGCAATCTCCTCCGGTCGGGCCGCAACGGGATGTCGGACATGCGTCCGATGACCTGATCCAGAAGATTGCGCAATGGTTGTTTCGGCAATGGTGCCGGCGTGTTTCAGCGGGATTAACGTCCCGCTCGCCGCGTCGGGGGCGTCAGCCAAGCAGCGCGTCGACGAAGGCGGCCGGTTCGAACGGCGCGAGGTCGTCGGGGCCCTCGCCGAGCCCGACCAGCTTGACCGGCACTCCGAGTTCCTGCTGGACCCTAAAGACGATGCCGCCCTTGGCCGTTCCGTCCAGTTTGGTCAGGACGGCACCGGTGATCTCGACGACCTCGGCGAATACCCGGGCCTGGGCCAGCCCGTTCTGCCCGATGGTGGCGTCGAGCACCAGCAACACCTCGTCGACCGCGGCGCGGCGCGTCACCACGCGCTTGACTTTGTCGAGTTCGTCCATCAGGCCGACCTTGGTGTGCAGCCGGCCCGCGGTGTCGATGAGCACCACGTCGACGCCCGCGGTGATGCCCTTGTCGACGGCGTCGAACGCCACCGATGCCGGGTCGGCGCCTTCGGCCCCGCGCACCACCTCCGCACCCACCTGCGACGCCCAGGTTTGCAGCTGATCGGCGGCCGCGGCCCGGAAGGTGTCGGCGGCGCCCAGGAGGACGCGTCGCCCGTCGGCGACCAGGACCCGGGCCAGCTTGCCGACGGTGGTGGTTTTCCCGGTGCCGTTCACGCCGACGACCAGCAGCACCGAGGGATGGTCGGCGTGCGGCAGCGCCCGGATCGAGCGGTCCATGCCGGGCTGCAGCTCCGTGATCAGCACGTCGCGCAGCACGGCCTTGGCGTCGGCCTCGGTGCGCACGTCGCTGCCGGCCAGCCGGCTGCGCAGCTGGGAGATCACCGCTTCGGCGACCACCGGGCCCAGGTCGGCGACGAGCAGGGTGTCCTCGACGTCCTGCCAGGCCTCTTCGTCCAGGTCGCCGCCGCCGAGCAGGCCCAGCACGCTGCGGCCGAACGCGTTCTGCGACCGGGCCAGCCGGCCGCGGAGCCGCTCGAGGCGGCCCTCCGGCGGCGCGATCTCCTCGAGGTCGGGGGCCGCCGGGGTTTCGGGCTCGGGTTCGGGGAGCTCGACGTCGGAGATGGTGCGCCGCGGCGCGTCGCGCGGAACGGCGGCGTCGTCGCCCACCGCGGGCAATCCGGTGGTGTCGAGCCGCTCGGCCGGCGGGGCGGTCGGGGTCTGGCTGAAGGTGATGCCCGAGGACGCGGTGTATCCGCCGGAGCGGTCGATCGCGCCGGGTTCGGTCCGGGTCGAGAAGCTGATCCGGCGCCGGCGGCGGTACCGCAGCAGGCCTGCGACCAGCACGACCAGGACGGCTAGAACTATCAGGACCGCGAGCGCGATCCAAAGACCTTGGGACACGCTGACATTGTTTCAAGCGGTGCGGTGCCGCCCGGCCACCGGCCCTGGCTGATCAGGTCGTGACCAGTTGCTCCACCTGCTGGCCGCGCATCCGCTGGGAGATCACCGCGGTGATGCCGTCGCCCTGCATGGTCACGCCGTAGAGCGCGTCGGCGACCTCCATCGTCGGCTTCTGGTGCGTGATGATGATGAGCTGCGAGCGCGCCCGCAGCAGCTCGAACAGCGAGATCAGGCGACGCAGGTTGGTGTCGTCGAGGGCCGCCTCCACCTCGTCCATGATGTAGAACGGTGACGGGCGGGCCCGGAAGATCGCCACCAGCATCGCCACCGCGGTCAGCGCCTTCTCGCCACCGGACAGCAGCGAGAGCCGGGTGACCTTCTTGCCCGGCGGACGGGCCTCCACCTCGATGCCGGTGGTGAGCATGTCGCCCGGATCCGTGAGCCGCAGCCGGCCCTCGCCGCCGGGGAACAGCACGGTGAAGACCTCGGTGAATTCGCGCTCCACGTCGGTGTAGGCCTCGCTGAACACCTGCAGGATGCGGGCGTCGACCTCGTCGACCACGCCGAGCAGATCCTTGCGGGCGGCCTTGACGTCCTCGAGCTGGGTGGACAGGAAGTTGTAGCGCTCCTCGAGCGCGGCGAACTCCTCGAGCGCCAGCGGGTTGACCCGGCCCAGTTCGGCCAGCTCGCGCTCGGCCCGCTTGGCCCGCCGCTCCTGGGTGGCCCGGTCGTAGGGAATCGGCGCGGGCGCGAAAACCTGCTCGCCGCGCTCCTTGGCCTGCTCGTACTCGGCCATCTCCAGATCGGTCGGCGGCAGCTGATTCTCCGGACCGTATTCGGCGATCAAATCGGCCGGTGCCATGCCGAATTGTTCGAGCACCATCTGCTCGAGCTGCTCGATCCGCATCGCCGCCTGGGCGTTGGCCACCTCGTCGCGGTGCAGCGAGTCGGTCAGGGCGGCCACCCGGGCGCTCAGCGCGTTCACCTCGTCACGCACCGCCGCCATCGCCGTCGCACGCCGCTGGCGTTCGGCGGCCAGGCCGTCGCGGATCGTGGACGCGGCATCGACGACCCCGGTCAACCGCTGCGCCAGCAGCCGGCCGGCGTCGGCCACCGCCGCCGCCACCGCGGCCGCGCGCAATCGCGCCTCACGCGCCTGCTGGGCGCGGAGCCGGGCTTCCCGTTCGGCGGCGGCCGCACGGCGCAACGAATCCGCCCGCCCGCGCACCGCGTTCGCGCGCTCCTCGGCGGTGCGCACCGCGAGCCGCGCCTCCACCTCGACGCTGCGCGCGTTTTCGGTGGCGGCGGCGATCTGCTGACGGTTCACCGGTTCGTCGGCCGGCGCCTGCTGGGTGTCTTGGGCGTTGCGCAGCCGGGTTTCCAGTTCGGTGACTTCGGCGACGGTCTGAGTCCGGCCCGCTTCGAGCTCCTCGCGTTGCCGCAGCAACCTGCTCCACTCGTCTTCCGACGTGCGGGCTTCCTGACCGAGCCGGCCCAGCTGCTCATACATCCCCGAGATGGCGCTGTCGGATTCGTTGAGGGCTGCCAGCGCCTGCTCGGCGGAATCCTGACGGGCGGCCTGCTCGGTCAGCGCGCCGGAGAGCGCCGCGCTCAGCTGAGCCACCCGGGCTTCCGCGGCGGTCAGCTCGTCACCGGCCTTGTCGATTTCCGAGGTCACCTCCAGCGTGGACAGCTTGCGGTCGGAGCCGCCGCTCACCCAGCCGGCGCCCACCAGGTCACCGTCGAGGGTGACCGCGCGCAATCGGGGATGCGCGGCCACCAGCGCCAGCGCCCGGTCCAGGTCGTCGACCACCGCCACGCCGGAGAGCATGGCCGTGACGGCCCCCCGCAGCCGCGCGGGAGCGTCGATCAAGTCGAGCGCCCACAGCGCGCCCGCCGGGGCGGCGTCGGGCGCGGGGTGATCGGCGGGCCAGTCACCCAGCACCAGCGCGGCGCGGCCGCCGTCGGCCTGTTTGAGCGCGGCGACCGCGGAGCGGGCGGCGCCGAAGCTCTCGGCGGCCAGCGCGTCGGCCGCCGATCCCAGCACCGCGGCCAGCGCCGCTTCGTAGCCCGAGCGAACCTTGACCAGCTTGGCCATCGGCCCCAAAAGTCCTGTGCCGGAATGATTTTGGGTAAGCCAGGCGGCGCCGTCCTTGCGCTCGAGCCCCACGGCGAGCGCGTCGATGCGGGCTCGCAGCGAGGCCACCTGGCGTTCGGCGTCCCGCTCGGCGGACTGCAGTTCGGCCACGCGTGCGTCGGCCAACCGCAACGCGGCCACGGTGCGCTCGTGGTGCTCGTCGAGGCCCATCTCGCCCTGATCGAGTTCGCCGACGCGCCCCTGCACGGTTTCGAATTCGGCCTTGGCCTGCTGCGCGCGGGCGGCGGCCTGTTCGATGCGTTCGGACAGGCGCACGACGCTGTCGTCGATCGACTCGACGCGCGCCCGCATCGTTTCCACCTGACCGGCCAGCCGCGCTAGACCTTCACGCCGATCCGCCTCCGCGCGTACCGCCGCCATGTGGGCCCGATCGGCCTCGGCGGCTTCGCGCTCGCGTTCGGCCAACTCGGCGCGGGCACCATCGAGCCGGGTGCGCGCCGTGCCCAATTCGGCCAGCAGCCGCTGCTCGGCGACCGCGACCTGCTCGGCCTCGGCGTCCAGGTCTTCGGGATTTCTGGGGTCGGTGTCGCTGGTCGCGACCGGCTCCACGTCGAGGTGCTGAGCCCGCTCGCTGGCGATGCGCACCGTGGCGGCAACCCGTTCGGCCAGCGCGGACAGCGCGAACCAGGTGTGCTGCACCGATTCGGCGCGACCGGAGAGTTCGCCCACGGCCGTTTCGTGCGCGGTGAGCTCCTCGGAGGCCAGGGCCAGCCGTGAGGCGGCCTCGTCGTGCTCGCGCCGCATGGCGGCCTCGGCCTCGAAGATGGCCTCGCGTTCGCCCTTGCGGTTGACCAGGTCGTCGGCGGCCAGCCGCAACCGGGCGTCGCGCAGGTCGGCCTGGATCGTCTGGGCGCGACGGGCCACCTCGGCCTGGCGGCCCAACGGTTTGAGCTGACGGCGCAGTTCGGTGGTCAGGTCGGAGAGCCGAGCCAGGTTCGCCGACATCGCGTCGAGTTTGCGGAGGGCCTTTTCCTTGCGCTTGCGGTGCTTGAGCACACCGGCGGCTTCTTCGATGAACGCGCGGCGGTCTTCGGGCCGCGATTGCAGGATCTCGTCGAGCTTGCCCTGCCCGACGATGACGTGCATCTCGCGGCCGATCCCGGAGTCGCTCAGCAGTTCCTGAACATCCATCAAACGGCAACTGCTGCCGTTGATTTCGTATTCACTGGCGCCGTCGCGGAACATCCGCCGGGTGATCGAGACCTCGGAGTATTCGATGGGCAGCGCGTTGTCGGAGTTGTCGATGGTGACGGTGACTTCGGCGCGGCCCAGCGGGGCGCGCGACGAGGTCCCGGCGAAGATGACGTCCTCCATCTTGCCGCCGCGCAGGGTCTTGGCGCCCTGCTCCCCCATCACCCAGGCCAGGGCGTCGACGACATTGGATTTGCCCGAGCCGTTGGGCCCGACCACGGCGGTGATACCCGGCTCGAAACGCAGAGTCGTCGGCGAGGCAAAGGACTTGAAGCCCTTCAGCGTCAGACTCTTGAGGTACACGGCGAGCCAGACTACCGCTCAAATCGCCCCGGGCAGCTGCACCGAGGGGTGTCGGCCGACCCGAAATAAGCCCGTGGTTTCCGCGGGCGACGCACTGGTCACAATGGTCACATCAGCCACGGGAAGAAGACGCATTGCGCCTTCTGAAACGTGATAGCGGCGGCGCTCGCACGTTCGCGCGTTGCACATGGAGGCTTACACGATGCCGCTGTGGCTGGTGTGACGCGGCGGGCTTCAGCGCTCGACGAAACCCTCGAAACGCTCCTGCGGCTGCGACCAGTCGGCCACGACCTCGTCGACACGGCCGGGCTGGGTGGGCCATGTCGCACCGCCTCGCAGCAGGTCCAGCAGTTTGTCGCCGGCCTGCCGCGCCCCCTGGGCGACCACCAGCACGGAGCCGTCGGCCTGGTTGGCCGCATAGCCGGTGAGGCCCAGCTCCAACGCCCGGCAGCGCGTCCACCAGCGGAAACCGACCCCCTGGACGTTGCCGTACACCTGGGCGGTGAGCCGGGCGTCAGGGTCCGACATCGTTGGCTCCGGAGTTGGCTCCGGAGTTGGCCTCGGAGGCGACCTCGAAGGTGACGGTGGTGCCGGACTTCAGGGTGCGCCCGACAGTGCACACCTGGTCGACGGCCCGGTTGACCACGACCAGCAGGCGCTCCTTCTCGTCGGCGGCCAACGCCGACAGGTCCAGCTGCAGCGTCTCCTCGAGCAGCGGATAGCGTTCCTGCTCGCGGTCGGCGGCGCCGGACACCCTGATGACCGCCTTGTAGTCGTCGCCCAGCCGGCGGGCCAGCGGCATATCGCTGGACATCCCGCTGCAGGCCGCGAGCGCGATCTTGAGCAGCTCGCCGGGTGTGAACACGCCGTCGACGTCCTCGGAGCCGACGAGTACCTGCGCTCCCCGCGAGCTGTATCCCGTGTAGCGGCGAGTTCCGGTGCGTTCCACCCATAGTTCGGCCATGGCTCATTTCTACCGGGCACCCGCGTCGTGACGCGCGGGCATACTGCTTTGCATGGCCACCGTCGTCGCGTTCCACGCCCACCCGGACGACGAGGTCGTGCTCACCGGTGGCACCCTCGCGCGGGCCGCCGCCGCCGGGCACCGCGTCGTCGTGGTCACGGCGACCGACGGGCGGGTCCACAACGAGGACGACAACCGTCTGGGCGAATTACGGTCAAGCGCAACGATTCTCGGGGCACAGCGGGTTGAGTGCCTCGGCTACGCCGACAGCGGCTACGGCCCGCTGTTCTATCCGGATCCGCCCGGACGTATTCGATTCGGGCGGGCGGACCTCGACGAGGCGGCGGGGCGGCTGGCCACCATCCTTCGCGATGAGGACGCCGATCTGCTGCTCAGCTACCAGCCCAACGGCGGCTACGGCCATCGCGATCATGTGCAGGTGCATCACGTCGGCAAGCGAGCCGCCGAACTCGCCGCGACCCCCCGGGTGCTCGAGGTGACGATGCCGCGCGAAATGCTGCTTCGGGTCAGCGATCTCGCGCACCTGTTGCGCCTTCCCGGACCGTACGAACGCGACATTGTCCGCGGCGTGTACGCCCCACGCGCGACAATCACGCACCGGGTCAACGTCTTTCGCTTCGCCCGCCAGAAGCGAGATGCTTTTGCCGCGCACCGTTCCCAGATCGGCCGTTCCGGTCTGGCGGCGCGCGCGTACGGCCTACTGCTGCGGTTACCGCCCCAGGTGTTCGGTGCGCTGTTCAGCCACGAGTGGTTCGTGGACCCGGCGCTGCCCGCCGGGACACCGCGCCGCCGCGACATCTTCGAGTGATCCCGCGGCACCGAAGGCCACTCAACGTCGCGGGCGCGGTTGACACTTCGGGCAATAGAACGACGAGCGGTTCATGAATTTCTCCCTGCGCATCACCGCGCCGCAGCGGCGGCAGCTTTCGCCTTCCCGCCCGTAGGCGTCCAGTGAGCGGTCGAAATACCCGGATTCACCGTTGACGTTGACGTACAGCGAATCGAACGAGGTCCCGCCTTTGGCCAGCGCATCGCGCATCACGTCGGCGGCCGCGTCCAGCACGGCGGTCAACTGCGCGCGGCTCAGCGTGGCGGCGATCCGCGCCCCGTGCACCTTGGCCCGCCACAGCGCCTCGTCGGCGTAGATGTTGCCGATGCCCGACACCACCTGCTGATCGAGCAACTGCCGCTTGATCTCGGAGTGCTTGCGCCGCAACACTTTCACGACCGCATCGGCGTCGAACCGGGGGTCCAGCGGATCGCGCGCCAGGTGCGCGACGGGCTCGGGCACCACGCTGCCGTCCACCTCGACCAGGTCGGCGAGCATCCACCCGCCGAAGGTGCGTTGGTCGGCGAAGCTCAGCACGGTCCCGTCGTCGAGCAGTGCGGAGATCCGGACGTGGTCGGCGCGCGGCACCGTACCGAGCAGCATCTGCCCGCTCATGCCGAGGTGCACGACGAGCGCCGCGTCGCTATCGAGCAGCAGCCACAGGTACTTGCCGCGCCGATCGGTGCCGGTGATCGACTCGTTCAACAGCCGGGCAGTGAGGTCCGCGGGTCCCGCTTCGTGGCGACGCACCGCGCGCGGGTGATGCACCCGGACGGCGGTGATCGTCTTGCCCACGACGTGGGCCTGCAGGCCGCGGCGCACCACCTCGACTTCGGGCAGTTCGGGCATCTAGACGGTCACCATCTAGATGGACGTCGTCCCCGCGGTGTCCAGCGCCTCCAGCGCTTTCCAGGTCGCCGCCGCGGCCTTCTGCTCGGCTTCCTTTTTGGAGCGGCCCACGCCCGAGCCGTATTCGGTGTCCGCCACCACGACCACCGCGGTGAATTCCTTGTCGTGATCGGGGCCGGTGGAGGTGACAACGTAGGACGGCGCACCCATGCTGCGGGCCGCGGTCAGCTCCTGCAGGCTGGTCTTCCAATCCAGCCCGGCCCCCAGCGTGGGCGCGGCATCCAGCAGCGGGCCGAACAGCCTCAGAATCACCTCGCGCGCCACGTCGATCCCGTGCTCGAGGTAGATCGCGCCCAGCAGCGATTCCATGCCGTCGGCCAGGATGCTCGACTTGCCCGCGCCACCGGTGTTCGCCTCCCCGCGCCCCAGCAACAGGTGCACCCCGAGGCCGCCCTCGCACAGCTTTCGCCCGACATCGGCCAGCGCCTGGGTGTTGACGATGCTGGCCCGCAGCTTGGCCAGGTCCCCCTCGCTCCGGTCGGGGTGGCGGTGGTAGAGCTCGTCGGTGATGGTCAGGCCCAGCACGGCGTCGCCCAGAAATTCCAGCCGCTCGTTGGTCGGCAGCCCGCCGTGTTCGTAGGCGTAGCTGCGATGCGTCAATGCCAAGGACAGCAGCCCGTCGGCCAGCTCAACCCCGAGGGCGTCGAGCAGAGCCTGCCGCGAGCTCACTGCTCACCCCGCGACTCGTCCGCCTCTGGCGTGAACATGCCCGCCAGCTTGGCCCACCGCGGATCGATGAGGTCGTGGTGATGGCCGGGCTCGGCGGCCAGGGAAACTCCGCATTCGGGGCACAGCCCCGGACAGTCCGGCGTACACACGGGCGAAAACGGAAGTTCCAGTCCCACGGCGTCGACGATGGACTGCTCGAGGTCGACGATGTCGTCGACGATATGGCCGACCTCGTCCGCCTCGGTGGTCGCCTCGGTGGCGCTGTCCGGGTAGGCGAACAGTTCGGTCAGCCGCACGTGCACCTGGCCGTCGAGCGGGGTCAGGCAGCGCGCACATTCGCCGGCGGTGGGCGCGGTCACCGTCCCGGTCACCAGGACGCCCTCGGACACCGACTGAACTTGTAGGTCCAAGTCCAGGGGGGCGCCGGCCTCGATCGCGATCATGTCCAAGCCGATGCGCGCCGGGCTGGGCACGGTCTTCCGCAGAGTCACCATCGCGCCGGGCCGCCGCCCGAGCCGGGTGATGTCGAACGTCATCGGCCCGGATAGCCGTGGCGCGGCGCCGCGAGTCGACGATGTGCTGTGCCGGCGCGTCATATCAGAAATCCTACGGCGCCGGCCGCACAATTCCAGGGCGCGCCCGCCCGGTGAACGGGCCGCGAAACGCTAGCGGACCGCGTAGTCGTGCGTTCCGGCCGCCGTCCGCAGTTGGTGGCGGCCACGCCCCACCGACCGAAGGGTGCCGTTGAGGAATTCCTCGAACTCGGCGAGCTTGTTGTCGACGTAGATGTCGCATTCGCCCCGCAGCCGGTCGGCCTCGGCGTGCGCCGAGTCGATGAGCCGGGTGGCCTCGGCGTTGGCCGCCTCCACCACGCTGTTCTGCGATACCAGGCGTTGCTGTTCTTTGATGCCCTCTTGCACGGCCTTCTCGTAGGAGATGTTGCCGTTTTCGAGCAGCCGGTCGGCTTCGGCCTGGGCGCGGCCGACGCTGGCCTCGTACTCGCGTTTGGCCGCGGTGGCGATGCGAATCGACTCCTCGCGCGCCTCGCCGACCATCCGTTCGCTGTGCTGGCGCGCTTCGCTCACCATCCGGTCGGCCTGCGCCTTCGCGTCGGACAGCAGCCGGTCAGCCTCGGCGCGGGAGTGATTGAGCATCGCCTCCGACTCGGTGGTCGCCGAGGAAACCATGGACTCGGAGTGCGTCTTGGCGTCCTGCAGCATGGAATCGCGGGCGTCCAGCACGTCCTGGGCGTCGTCCAGTTCGCCCGGAATCGCGTCCTTGATGTCGTCGATCAGCTCCAGTACGTCACCGCGGGGCACCACGCAGCCGGCCGTCATCGGGACGCCGCGGGCTTCTTCGACGATGGCGCTCAATTCGTCCAGCGCTTCAAACACTCGATACACGGCCGTACCCTCCTGGCGTCTGCAAAACTCCTGTTGTTACCAGTGTGCCTGGTGATGTCCCTGTGACAGTGGTGGCGACGCCGGTGTGTCGGGTATTTGCCCGTTCGCGGCGCCCTAGACGCCCCGGCGCGCCGGTCCCGGCGTGGCCGTGATGAGTGAATTTCATGCGAAAGCGCCCGTTCACGCTGTTTTCGCGGCGGCGGCGGCCGCGCGAGATCGTCCGTCCATATTCGTCGCCGGGCCCCGCCGCCGCGACGTTTGCCCTGGTGCGGGTTTTGCGTCGACGCGCCCGGGCCCGACTGTTTGCCAGCGATTCTAGGGTGGGAGAAGCCGCCACACCATCGCGGCCCGCGCCGTGATACCCCCGAGGGGTATACTCCGACGCGTCGGAACGGACACACCGCACGCCAACGGCTCACCGCAGGAGGTCGCAGTGATGACGGTGCTATCGGCGGTCGGGCACGCCTTGACGCTTGCGGGCTCGATGACCTGGGAAATCCTGTGGGCGCTGATCGTGGGATTCGCCCTCTCGGCGGTGGTGCAGGCCGTCGTGCGGCGCTCGACCATCGTGGCCCTGATGGGTGACGACCGTCCGCGCACCTTGGCGGTGTCCGCCGGGTTGGGCGCGGCATCCTCGTCGTGCTCGTACGCCGCGGTGGCCCTGGCGCGATCGCTATTCCGCAAGGGGGCGAACTTCACCGCGGCGATGGCGTTCGAGATCGGTTCCACCAACCTCGTCGTGGAATTGGGCATCATCCTGGCGCTGCTGATGGGCTGGCAGTTCACCGCCGCGGAGTTCGTCGGCGGCCCCTTGATGATCGTGGTGCTCGCCGTCTTGTTCCGGCTGTTCGTGCGTTCGCGACTCGTCGACGCCTCCCGCGAGCAGGCCGAGCGCGGAATCGCCGGGTCGATGGAAGGCCATGCCGCCATGGACATGTCGATCAAAGGGGACGGCTCGTTCTGGCGACGGCTCTTCTCCCCACCGGGCTTCACCTCGGTCTCGCACGTGTTCGTGATGGAGTGGCTGGCGATCCTGCGCGACCTCATCCTGGGCTTGCTGATCGCGGGGGCCGTCGCGGCGTGGGTGCCCGAAAAGTTCTGGCAGAGCTTCTTTTTGGTGGATCACCCGGTCTGGTCGGCGCTGTGGGGCCCGATCGTGGGCCCGGTCGTGGCGATCGTGTCCTTTGTGTGCTCGATCGGCAATGTTCCGCTGGCCGCGGTGCTGTGGAACGGGGGCATCAGCTTCGGCGGTGTCATCGCGTTCATCTACGCCGACCTGTTGATCCTGCCGATCCTGAACATCTACCGCAAGTACTACGGCGCCAGGATGATGCTGACGTTGCTGGGCACCTTCTACGCCGCGATGGTCGCCGCCGGATACCTGGTCGAATTGATCTTCGGCACAACCAATCTCATTCCCGCCCAGCGCACCGCGACCGTGCTGGAGGCGTCGATCTCGTGGAACTACACGACCTGGCTCAACATCGCCTTCCTGGCGCTCGCGGTCCTACTGATCGTCGGGTTCGTCACCTCCGGGGGCCTGCCGATGCTGCGCATGATGGGTGGTTCCCCCGACGCCGAGGAACCCGCGCATCGCCCCTGACGCGCCTCAGGGTTGCGGCAACCGCACGTCGAGCACCGTGCACCGGCCTTCGTCGGCCTCGGCGAGCGCCCATCCGAGGGCCTCACGCATCTCGGCCGGCGTGGTCACGCCGCGTCCGCTGCCTCCGCAGGCCCGCGCGAGGGCGGCGTAGTCGGTGTCCGGCGTGAGTCGTGTCTCGGGAAAGTCGTTCTCCCGCACCGATATTCCATCCTGGTACAACTCCATCACGGGCAACTTGGAGGCCAGATACGAGTGATTGTTCAGGACCACCGTCACGAAGGGCGCACCATGGCGATGCGCCGACCACAACGCGGCGGTGGGCACGCCGAAGTTAAACGAACCGTCACCGCATATCGCGACGACGGGCGCCTCCGGCCGGGCGAGTTTGACCCCGAAGGCACCTCCGAGCGCCCAGCCCAATGCCGGTGCGCCCGTGTCGAAGAAGTACCCCGGTGGCCGCTGTATCTGTCGGGCCACGGCGGGCCGGTTGGTCACGGCCTCCTGGACGACCACGGCGTTTTCCGGCAGCGCGCCGCCCAGCGCGGCCAGCATCGCGTCGGGTGCGTCCGCCGGGCGATCGGACGCGGCCCGGCGGACCGCATCCCGGCGGCATTGCGCGACATCGGATTCGGCCGCCTGCCGCCGCGCGCTCCACTTCTCGCGTCGCTCGTCGGTGGCCAGCCGCAGCAGGGTCTGTTCGAGCAGCAACAACGTCACCCGGGTGTCGGCGGTCAACGCGATCTCGACCGGGTAGGACCATAGCGGCATGCTCGCCTTGACCGGGTCCGCGTCGATCTGCACCACGCGCGCATCGGCGGGCGGGGCCAGCTGCGCGGGCACCCAGGGCACTTCGCAGTCCAGCAGCAGCACGGTGTCGGCGGTTTCCAGCGGGGCCGCGTCGCCCACCATGTGCAGCGGGTGCCCGAGCGGCAGGTTGGCGCGGTCGCCCTGGTCGATCACCGGCGCACCGAGCAATTCGGCGATGCGGGCCAGCACGGTCGCGGCCCCCGGTTCCGCGGCCGTCCTGGAGGTGACGATGACGACCCGCTGCCCGGCGACCAGGATGCCCGCCAGCCGGCCCAGCGCCCCCGGGTCCGGGCCGGGCGGTATCGCCGGCGGCAGCCGGCGCGGCAACGCGCGGCTGCCGGGCTCCATCAGGGCTTCGCGCGGCAGCATGACGTAGGCGGGCCCGGACGGGCTGGATTGGGCGACCTGGAATGCCCGCCGGACGATCGGGGCCAGCTCGCGGCCGCGCGGTACCTCCATGTGCCATTTGGCGTAGTTGCGCACGACGCCCGGCTGGTCGAGTTGCTCCTGCTGCCAATGGATGTAGGTGTCGCGGTGGCCGCGGACCTCCGGCGCCGAGCTGTAGGGGGTGCGCCCGGCGAACACCACCACCGGAGTCCCGTTGCGCTGAGCGTTGTGCAGCTGACAGCCCAGGTTCAGCGTCCCGGCATCGACGTGCACCATGACCGCCTGCGGTCGGCCGCTGGCCATGTGATGGCCGATGGCGGCCGCCAAGGCGACGCTCTCGTGGACACACAACACCGCCCGCGGGCTCGGTGTGCCGGCCGCGCGCGCCGCCGCCAGCGCCTCCTGGATCGGGGCGGAATCCGTTCCGGGATTGATGAAGAAGTGCGCGACTCCCTCGTCGGCGAGCAGGGCGATCAGATCGGCCGCGGCCTCGGGGACGTCGAAGAGATTCTCTACCGTCATGGCTGCCGTTCTCCTATCGACGTCGGCGACCTCGCGAAACCCCCTCTTGACGAATCAGATCTTCAAAATACGTTCCGCGCCGGCGTAGGTGATGTGTTCCGGTCGACCGGGCTCAACGTGTGCGCCCGGAACGCTTTTCGCGCAAGCGGCGGTTGACCGGTTCGGGCAGTAACTCCGACACGTCACCGCCGAGCATCGCGACCTCTTTGGCCAACGACGACGACACGAACGAATACCGGGGCGCGGTCGCGACGAAAAAGGTGTCGACCCCGGCGACGTGTTTGTTCATCTGGGCCATCTGCAGCTCGTATTCGAAGTCGGTGCCGGTGCGCAGCCCCTTCACGATGGCGGTCATCCCCCGCGACCGCACGAAGTCGACGACCAGGCCTTCTCCGGCCTCCACCCGCAGATTGGGCAGATGCGTCGTCGATTCGTTGATCATCGCGATCCGCTCGTCGAGGTCGAAAAGGCCCTTCTTGGCGGGATTGATCAGGATCGCCACCACCACCTCATCGAACTGAGCCGACGCCCGCTCGAAGACGTCGATGTGGCCCAACGTCACCGGGTCAAACGAGCCCGGGCACACCGCGCCGCTCATGACGCGCGCCGGCGACAATGCAGAGCGAAGCGATGCGGAGGAGCGGCGCGCATGTCGCGCGCCGGCGACGATGCAGAGCAAGCGATGCGGAGGAGCGGCGCCATGACGCGCGCCGGCGACGATGCAGAGCAAGCGATGCGGAGGAGCGGCGCCATGACGAATGACGGTACACGCCCACTCACAGCCGTTCGGCCAGCTCCAAACGGGTGTCGCCGTAAACCCGTTGCGGCCACATCGACCAGCCGGCCGGCCAGCGCAGCGGCGCACCGCCGGCCGCGCGCTCGAGCACCGCGACGCCGCCCTCACGCACCCAGCCATGCGCCGTCAACGCCGCCAGCACCGCCTCGACCTCGGCGGCCCCGACGTCGTAGGGCGGATCGGCCAGGACAAGATCCACGGCGGACGCGGTGCCGGCCGCCAGCACGGCCGCCACCGCTCCCCGGCGCAGCGTCGCACCGCTCAGGCCCAGGGTGTCGATGTTGCGCGCGATGACGGACGCGGCGCGCGGGTCGGACTCCACGAAGAGCGCGGTGGCGGCCCCTCGGGAGAGGGCCTCGAGTCCCAGGGCGCCCGAGCCCGCGTACAGGTCCAGCACCGCAAGGCCGCTCAGCTCGCGGCGCGCGGTCAGGATGTTGAACAGCGACTCGCGGACGCGGTCGGTGGTGGGCCGGGTGCCCCGGGGCGGGACCGCGATGCGCCGGCCCCCGGCCACGCCGCCGATGATCCGGGTCACCTGCCAATACCTACAGCAGCGTCGACCAATAGTCCCAGAACCGCGCCATGCACAGGAGAAACACCGCGGTGAACCACAGCGCGGCGATCGACCACCGCCATTCGTGGACCACCCACGCCAGACCGGATCGCCGGTCCCCCATCACCGGGCGATACGCGATCGAGGCGACCACCACCAGCAGTGACATGGTGACCGCCCACACCACCATGCAGTACGGGCACAACGCGCCGATGCGATACAGGCTCTGGAAGATCAACCAGTGCACGAACACCACGCCGGCCAGCACCCCGACCGTCAATCCCACCCAATACCATTGGGGCAGAGTCACTTTCGTCAACGCCAGCAGCCCGGTGACGATCACCACGGTGAAGGCCACCAGGCCGAGCAGCGGATTGGGGAATCCCAGCAGCGACGCCTGCGGCGTGATCATCACCGAGCCGCACGACAGGATCGGGTTGATGTTGCAGGACGGCACATACGACGAGTCGAGCAGGATGTCGATCTTCTCGACCGTCAGGGTCATCGACGCAATTAGGCCGACCACCCCGGCGATCAGCAGCCACCAGGCGCTGAGCGGCGGTACCCGGGCCGGGGTCAGATCCCCGCTGGGATCGGCGGATTCTGTCGACACCGCACCGGTCACATGGCGGCCGGCGCGACCGCGCCGTCGAGGCCCGGGATGTTGCCCACGATCTCTTTGATCTTGCTGACCAACGCTTCGGGTGTCGACGGGTCGTAGTCCTCGCCGTTGATCTTGATGGTCGGCGTGGCCTTGATCTGCGCGGCGGCCGCTTCGCCGCTGACCTTGTCCAGGTACTTGCCACTGTTGATGCAGTCCGGCACCTTGCCCACGACGCCGGCCTGACGCGCGATTTCGATCAACCGCGCGTTGTCCGGGAAACTCTTGCCGGTTTCGCTGGGCTGAATGTCGGTGGTGAACAGCGCGGTATGGAAGCGGCGGAACGCGTCGACGGATTCGTCGGCGACGCAGCGGGCCGCGGCGCCGGCCCGCGACGGGTAGTTCTGGTTCCTCGAGCTGTCCAGGATCGACACCATGGAGTAATCGGCCGCGATGGCCCCGACGTCGATGAGCCGAGACACCGTCGGCCCGAAGGTGCGCTCGAAGTTACCGCAGGCCGGGCACAGGAAGTCCTCGTAGAACGTCACCACGGCCTTGGGGTTGTCGCTGCCGGGCTGGGTGACCAGCTTGCTCGACGTCACCCGCACCGTGTCCCCCGCACCGGTGGTGGCGGGCTTCTTGTGGTGCGACGTCACGATGTAGAAGACGAGGACGACCGCGAAGATCACAACGAACGCGGTACCGCCGATCTGGACGAGTCGGCCGGATTTACCGCCGGAGGCCGACTTCATGTCGAATCGTGGGGGGCGTTTGGGTTTGTCGGCCACAGGTTCCCTGATCTTTCGGTACTCGAGTTGTCGGTCTGCCGACCAAGCGGTCGGACAAGGCGCCTCTAGATTACCGACGCCCGCCGCTCAGCGACTCAGACCCGGCTCAGGTGCGCGCGCAGCGCCGAGATCAACTCGGTCGTCGCCACCATGCTGTCGCCGCCCAGCTGGAACAGACTGGCGAAGCCATGGGTCAGTGAGCCCAGGTAACGCAGGTCGACCGCGGTCCCGGCGGCGCGCAGCGCCTCGGCGTAGCTTTCGCCCTCGTCGCGCAGTGGGTCGAACCCCGCGATCGCGATCAGCGCGGGGGCCAGTCCGGCCAGCGATTCGGCCAGCGCCGGCGAGACGCGCGGATCCGTCCGGTCGAGATCCGAACGCCGCAGATACTGGGATTCGAACCAGTCGATGTCCCGTTTGGTCAGCAGGAAGCCGCGCGAGAAAAGGCTCAGTGACCGGGTCTGCGCGGTGAAGTCGGTCCGCGGATAGAGCAGCCATTGCAGCACCGGCGCTGGGCCGCCGTCGTCGCGCGCCCGCTGGCTCACGACGGCGGCGAGGTTGCCGCCGGCGCTGTCGCCGCCGACCGCGACCCGCCCCGGGGTCGCGCCCAGCTCGCCGGCGTGCTCGTACGCCCACGTGAACGCCGCGTACGCGTCCTCGATCGCGGCCGGCGCGGGGTGCTCGGGAGCCAGCCGGTAGTCGATCGACAACACGTGGACGCCGGCATCACGGCAGGTCAGCCTGCACAGCGTGTCGTGAGTGTCCAAGTCACCGATCGACCAGCCGCCGCCGTGGTAGAAGACCAGCAGGGGCGCCGCTTCGCCGTCGGCCGGACGATAGTGCCGCGCCGCGATTGCACCGGCCGGGCCGGGCAGCGACAACTCGTTGACGTCGACGTGGATCTGCGGACCGGGGAAGCCCACCGTGGACTCGCGCATCTGGGCGCGCGACGCCTGCGGGTCGTCGCCGACCACCAGCCCGTCGATGCCGACGGCGCGCAGGCCCGACAACATCAGCTGCAAGGTCGGATCGAGGGTGTTGCCGTCGATGATGACCGAACGGCCGCGGACCAGCGCTCGTCGCACCGCGGTCGGGATCCACGGGATGACCTTGACTCCGACGCTGGTGACGGCGCCCTGGATGCGACTGGCCAGGGGAACCGATGCGCGTGGCGCTCCGGTGTGAACGCCTGGTGCGGCAGACAGCGGCTTGGTCATGGGCAACCCCCTTTTGAACAACGTGGTACCCGCTCAACGGTGAAGGTTATTCCACCCACCGCCCGCCGCATCGAGCGGAAGACCGGCCGAGCGGCCGCCAATTCCGGTGTGCCGCGCGACTAACTGTACGTGGTGGCGCACTCGGTACCGAGCGGCCCGGATGGACACCTGCCCAGGAGTTGATTAGGTTGCATTTGCTCCCTCGGTAATATCGTGGTCCCCAAGCCGGTGAAGCCTTCACGGATTGCGAGCAATTTCGACGTGTTTCGATTTCGAACTCAGCGCCTCGGACTCGGCGCCGAAACGGCGTCGATCTCCTCGCCCGATGACGGACCCGGCTCGGCGCACAATCTCGAACCTTTAATTCCACAGGCAGGTGAATGAATTGACTGGCGAGTCGGGCTCCGCCGCACCCTCAATTGCTCTCAACGACGAAAACACGATGCCGGCCCTGGGCCTGGGCGTCGCGGAATTGTCGGACGACGAGACCGAGCGCGCGGTGTCGGCGGCGCTGGAAGTCGGCTGCCGGCTCATCGACACCGCCGCGGCCTACGGCAATGAAGCCGCCGTCGGGCGCGCTATCGCCGCCTCCGGGATCCCCCGCGCCGAGCTGTTCGTCACCACCAAGCTGGCCAACGCCGACCAGGGATTCAAGGGGGCGATGGACGCCTGTAGCGCCAGCCTGGAGCGACTCGGGCTCGATTATGTCGACCTGTACCTGGTTCACTGGCCGGCCCCATCGCTGGGCAACTACGTGAACTCCTTCGGCGGCATGATCCAGAGCCGCGGCAACGGTCATGCCCGCTCGATCGGCGTCGCCAACTTCACCGAGGAGTACCTGACGACGGTCATCGACCTCACGTTCGTCACCCCGGCGGTCAACCAGATCGAGCTGCACCCGCTGCTCAACCAGGAAGCGCTGCGCAAGACCAACGCCGAGCACAACGTCCTGACCCAGTCCTACACGCCACTGGCGCTGGGCAAGTTGATCGACAACCCGACGGTGAACTCGGTCGCCGCCGAATACGGCAAGACCGCGTCACAGGTGCTGCTGCGGTGGAACCTGCAGCTGGGCAACGCGGCCGTCTTCCGGTCGGCCAATGCCGAGCACATCGCCACCGACATGGACGTGTTCGATTTCGAGTTGGCCGCCGAGCACATGGACGCGATCAACGGCCTCAACGACGGCACCCGGCTGCGACCGGACCCGGAAACCTATTCGGGCTCATAGCGGCCCGTCATCGACCATCACCCCGCGGGGCAGGTCGCGGCGGCCTGACGCAGGACGCCGGTCGACGCCTGATCCACGGGCAGTGAATAGCCGCGCAGCACGGCGATGAATTGCATGGCGTACTGGCAGGCGAACGCGGTGTTCGGCGGCATCCACCGCGCCGGCGGCGAATCGCCCTTGTCCTGATTGGCCGGCCCGTCCACGGCCAGCAGGTTGGCCGGATCGTTGGCGAAGCGCAACCGCTCGGGCCTCGGCCAGCCGTAAGCGCCCATGTCCCAGGCGTAGGCGAGCGGGACGATGTGGTCGATCTGGACCGATTCGCCGACCTTGGGTCCGCGGGTAAAGTCGATGGTCTTGTTGGTGTACGGGTCGTGCAGCGTGCCGGTGGCCACGGCGTCCGGGCACCGCTTGATCGACACATACGTCTTGTCGACGAGATCGCGGTCGAGGATGTCGTCGCGGGTGTCGCACCCGTTGTGCCCCAGCGGGGCGTCGTTGTCGTCGTCCCAGGCGTCGCCGAACGCCGCCCGCAGGTAGTCGTAGCGGTGCAGCCGCACCGGCACCACCGCGACGCCCGCGAGCACATCGGCGCCGGCCTGCACCGTCGGAACATCAGCGCGCGCAGCGTATTCGGCGGAATGCCTGGTGGCCGAGGACCCGACCGTCTGGTAGGCCACCACCACCGCGAGCGCCGCGGCCGCGGCCAACCACAACAGCACCTTGCGGTTCAAGATTTGTCCAGGTATTCGATGCGGTCGGTGTCGGTGAATCGAGCGGCCAGCACGGCCAGTCCGGGGTCTGAGCCGTCCTCGGCATAGGTCCGGACGGCGAAGTCCCGGGCCGCCTCGATGTACTCCAGGTGGTCCGCCAAAGACAGCAGCCGCAGCGTGATCGCCTTACCGGACTGGTTGCGGCCCAACACATCTCCCTCGCGGCGCTCCTTGAGATCCAGGTCGGCGAGGGCGAAGCCGTCCAGCGTCGCGGCCACCGCACACAGCCGCCGGCCGGCCGAGGAGTCCGGCGAGGCCCAACTGGCGAACAGGCACAGGCTCGGGTGCTGGCCGCGGCCGATCCGGCCGCGCAGCTGATGCAGCTGGCTGATGCCGAACCGGTCGGCGTCCATCACGAGCATGACGGTGGCGTTGGGGACGTCGACACCCACCTCGATGACGGTGGTGCACACCAGCACATCGATCTCGCCGGCGCGAAAGGCCGTCATCGCCGCGTCCTTCTCGTCGCCGGGCAACCGCCCGTGCATCAGCCCCAGCCGCAGGTTCGCCAGCTCGCCGGAACGCAGTCGGGCGTAAAGACCTTCGGCGGTTTCCGGCGCCTTGGCATTCTGCTCCTGCGTGCCCGCATCGTCGCTCTCGTCGATGCGGGGCGCCACCACGTAGGCCTGTCGCCCGGCGGCGACCTCTTCGCCGATGCGCCGCCAGGCGCGGCCCAACCATGCGGGCTTGTCCTTGACGAAGATGACGTTGCTGGTGATCGGCTGGCGCCCGCGCGGGAGCTCGCGCAGCGTCGACGTTTCCAGGTCCCCGTAGACGGTCAGCGCGACGGTGCGCGGAATCGGCGTCGCCGTCATCACCAGCAGGTGCGGCGTCACACCCGGACGGGCCTTGGCCCGCAACTGATCTCGCTGCTCGACACCGAAGCGGTGTTGTTCGTCGACCACCACCATGCCCAGGTTGTCGAACTCCACCGCGTCCTGCAGCAGCGCGTGGGTGCCGACGACGATGCCGACCTCGCCGCCGGCGATCTCGGCCCGAATCTGCTTCTTCTGCGCGGCGGTCATGGAACCGCTGAGCAGCGCCAGCCGGGTGCCATGGTCGGCGCCGCCCAGCTGGCCTGCCATCGCCAGCGGGCCGAGCACGTCGCGGATCGATCGAAGATGTTGGGCGGCAAGCACTTCCGTCGGAGCCAGCAGCGCGCACTGATAGCCGGCGTCCACCATCTGCAGCATCGCCAGCACCGAGACGATCGTCTTACCCGAGCCCACCTCCCCCTGCAACAGACGGTTCAGCGGGCGATTCGACGCGAGCCCGTCGGACAACACGCCGAGCACGTCGCGCTGCCCCGCGGTCAGCTCGAATGGCAACCGCCCCAACAGTTCCGCGGCCAATCCATCGGGGCGGGGCGGCGCCGGGGGCCCCGACTCCGAAAGCTCGCCGTGGCGGCGGGCCACCAGCGCCCATTGCAGCCCGACGGCCTCGTCGAAGGTCAGGCGCTCGCGTGCCCGCTGCCGCCGGGACTCGCTTTCGGCGAGGTGGATGTCGCGCAACGCCTGATCCTCGGGGACCAGGCCGAATCTCGCGCGCAGCTCCTCGGGCAGTGGATCGGGCACCGGGTCGAGGACGTCGAGCACCTGGCGCACGCAGGAGAAGATGGTCCAGCTCTGCAACTTCGCGCTGGCGGCATAGATCGGGAAGAAGTGGCGCTGGTACGCGTCGGCGATATCTTCGCCGGTGGTGGCGTGCGAGGCGTTCGCGATGCTCTTGAGGGACACGGTGCCGCGGTTCTTCCCGTCCGGCGTGTCGAGAAGGAGAAACGCCGGATGCGTCAGCTGCATGACGTTCCTGAAGAACCCGACCTCGCCGGAGAGCATCACCTTGGTGCCCTTGGTCAGGTCCTTTTTGATGTAGTTCGCGTTGAAGAACGTCGCGGTCACCTTGCTGCGCCCGGTGCCGAGCGTGATGCGGTGACACACCTTCTTCGGGGTCTTCTTCATCGGGAACGTCTCGGTGTCGGCGATCGTGTCGATGATGGTGATGTGCTCACCCGCCGGCGGCCGTTCGTCGTCGGCGCCCCAGCGGCTCGCGCCCTCGGTGTAGCTGCGCGGGTAGTGGCGCAACAGGTCGTCGACGGTCCGGATGCCGAACACCTCGTCGAGGAGCTCGACAACCTTGCCACCAACGACGTAGTCCAGCCGGTCGGACAGCGCCGCCATCGCTATTCGACCCCGATCAGCAGCGTGTCACCGTGATGGCCGGTGCGGTAGGTGACCAGTTCGGTCCCCGGGTGGTGGTCGTGCATGTGCTCTTCCAGGATGTCGCAGACGGCGCCGGCGTCCCCGTCCGTCTCGATGCCGGCGCCCAGCAGCACGGTCACCAGGTCGCCGCCCGAGGCCAGCAACAGATCGAGCAGGCCGATCGCCGCCCCGACCGCGTCGGTGGCCACGATCAGCACCTCGTCTCCCGCGATCCCCAGGCCGTCTCCGGGATGGCAGCGGCCCGCCCAGGTCAGCGCGCTCTCGGTCGCGATGCGCACCGAGCCGTGCCGTGCCGCGCCGGCGGCGCGGGCCATGGTGTAGCCGTCGTCGACGGCCTGCCTGCCGGTTTCGTGCACGGCCAGCGCGGCCAGCCCCTGCACCATCGACCCGCTCGGAATCGGCACGACGTCGATCCCCCAGCCGATGGCCGCGGTGCATCCGGCGACCAGCTCCTCGGCGGCCACGTAGCCGTTGGGCAGCACCATCACCTGTGCGGCGCCGGTGTCGACGACGGCCCGCATCAGCTGGTGCGCGCTGATGTTGGTCACGGGTTCGTGCGCGGCGGGGTCGCGTTGCAGCACGCAGGCGCCTTCCCCGGCGAACAGGTCGGCGGCGCCGTCGCCGTCGACGACGGCCAGCACCGCCCGTTCCCGCACCCAGCCACCCGGGGGCAATCCGGGGGCGCCGGAACTCAGGGCCGAGATGACGATGCGGCTGAGTTGTCCCGCTGCCAATCCCGCCTCCACGGCGGCGCCGGCGTCGTCGGTGTGCACGTGCACCGAGTACGTGTGCCGGGCCGACGACGGCGCGGACGCGATGCCCACCGAATCGCCCAGGTCCGCCAACCGGTCCCGCAACGCGTTCGCCGCCGCGGGCTCGCAGCCGTCGAGTCGGTACATCACCTCGAATTGGGGCGCCGGGCGCGGCGTGGCGACTTCCGTTTGCTGCGCCCGCGGCGAGAGCTCGTAGACCGTGCGGGCCGGCGCCTGCCCCGTGATGGTGGTCCGCAACGCATCCAGCAGGACCAACAGACCCCGCCCACCGGCATCCACGGCACCGGCGTCGGCCAGCACGGCGAGCTGCTCGGGGGTCTTTTCCAGCGCGACCACCGCCGCGTCACCGGCGGCGATGACGGCCGGCGCGAGCCCGTCCCCGGCGCCGGCGCACTGCTGTACGGCGGTGGCGGCGGCCCGCAACACCGAGACGATGGTCCCCGGGACCTCCTCGCCCCCCATCGAGGTGATGACCAGCTCCCCGCCGCGCTGCAGCGCGGCGCCCAGGGCGACGACGTCGACGTGGGGCAGGTCACCGCCGGCGTCGGCCGCGGCGGTCGCGGTGACGTCGGCGATGCCGCGCAGGATCTGCGACAAGATCACCCCGGAGTTGCCGCGGGCGCCGTTCAGCGCGCCGGCCGACAGCGCCGCGGCGGCTCGGGCGGCACACGCCGAGCCGCCCTCCGCGTTCAGCTCCGCCAACGCCGAACGCATCGTGAACAGCATGTTGGCGCCGGTATCGGAGTCGGCGACCGGGAAGACGTTGAGCCGGTTGATCTCATCGATGTGGGTGATCAGGTCGCTGACGGCCGTGTGCGCCCAGTCCCGCAGGGTCATCGCGTCCAACAGACGATCCTGCGTGGTCCACGAAGTGGCCAGGGGTACCCACCTCCTCTGCGCCTCGGTGCCTCGTCGGTCGCCTCCCGGCGCCCGGCATCCGGTGGGCGCCAGCGTAGCCCGGCGACACGCGCGACGGCTGCCGGTGACCACCACCCGCCCGGCGGGCCGAACCGGCCCATCGAGCCTAGCCAGAGGGGGCGACAGTGGGGGTGACCGTTTTGGTGGTTGCCACCACAGTCGGTATCCTCAGTGGGGCCTGGGTGAGCCCGGGCTGCCCCGGCCACGTGTCAGACCGCCGAGCCGGACCCCCGAGATCTGAGGAGCTTGAACAATGGCCGCTGTGTGCGACATCTGCGGGAAAGGCCCCGGCTTCGGCAAGTCGGTGTCGCACTCCCACCGCCGCACCAGCCGCCGGTGGGACCCCAACGTCCAGACCGTGCACGTCGCCCGTCCGGGCGGCAACAAGCAGCGCCTCAACGTCTGCACGTCCTGCATCAAGGCCGGCAAGGTCGCCAGGGGCTAGTCCGGGCTGAGACCCGCCGCCGCTCACATGACGACGTGGCCGGCGTCGACCGGTATCGACACCCCGGTCACGTAGCGCGACCGCGGGCCGGCCAGCCACAGCACCGCCTCGGTGACGTCCTGCGCCTCGACCAGCGGCACCCCGGGCAGCAGCATCTGCGAGACGGCCGGGTTCGGATTCTCCGTCATCCGGGTCACCACGAAGTCGTTGAGAATCATCGGTGTCGCGACCCCGCTGGGGTGTATCGAGTTCACTCGAATCTTGTGTGGCGCATAGGCATTCGCCGCCGAACGCATCAGACCCACCACACCGTGCTTGGACGCGGCGTAGGCGAACATCGCGGCGCTACCGTCCCCGCCGCGACCGGTCAGGCCCTGCGAGGAACTGACCAGCACCACCGAGCCGCCCCGGCCCTTGCGCACGATCGAGGGAACCGTCGCCAGCATCGTGTGCCACACACCCTTGAGGTTGATGTCGACGATCGTGTTGAACACCGGTTCGGACTCGGGCTCGGTGACGCCGATCGCCACCACCCCGGCGTTGGCGACGACGACGTCGACATCGCCGAGTTCGTCGATGCCCGCCTGCACCCCGGCCTGCAGCCCCGCGAGGTCGCGGACGTCGGCGATCACCGGAACCGCCTTGCGGCCCGCGGCCCCGACCAGCTGCACGGTTTCGGCAAGCTCGGTTTCGGTGGCCAGGGCGTAGGGAATCGCCTCGAGGTCGGCGCAGATGTCGACGGCGATGATGTCGGCGCCCTGCTCGGCCAGTGCGACGGCGTGGCTGCGGCCCTGGCCGCGCGCGGCGCCCGTGACGACGGCGACGATGTTGTCGAATTCACCCATGATCAGACCTCCAGTGTCGTGCCGGTCGCGTGTTCGGCGAAGGCCACCAACCGCGCCGCCGTGTCGTAATCGCAGGCCAGCGGCGTCCGGCCGATGAGCACCGGGCCGCCGCGCAGCCCGAACCTGCCGCTGACCCCGACGTAGCTGCCCGGCGGGATCGGTTCGCTGATGCAGTACAGCGTGGGCGCCGCGCCCTCGTCGATGTCGTTGGCCAACCGGTCGGCCACCACCTTGACCGTCTTGTGGGCCAGCGACATCAGCGGCGAGTCGCCCACGTTCGAGAGGTTGGAGGCCACCCAGCCCGGGTGGGTGAGGTGGGTGACGATCGGCGAGTCGGCCGCGCGCAACCGCCGGTCCAGCTCCAGCCCCCACAGCATGACCGCGAGCTTCGACTGCGCGTAGGCGCCCAGCCTCGTCCACTTGTGTCGGCGCAGGTGCAGGTCGTCCAGGCGCAGCGTCGCCGACCGGTGCGCGTCGGAGCCGACGTTGACGATCTGCGAACGCACGTTGGGCAGCAGCAGGTTGGTCAGGGCGAACGGTCCGAGCAGGTTGGTGCCCAGCGTCATCTCGAATCCGTCGACCGTGTCGGTGCGGCTCTCGGTCAGGGCGCCGGCGTTGTTGATCAGGATGTCGACCGGCCCGTCGATCAGGTCGCAGAAGGCGCGCACCGACGACAAGTCGGCGAGGTCGAGGTTGACCACGGATGTCGAGCCGCCCATTTCCGCCGCTCGTTGCGCGCCGAGCTCGGTGTTGCGCACCGCGAGGATCACGTGCGCGCCGGCCTTGGCGAGCGCGCGTGAGGTGCCCAGCCCCACCCCGTTGGTCGCCCCGGTCACGATCACGCGTTTGCCGGTCAGATTGCCGAGCCTGCTCGGCGTCCACGGTAGGGTCACGGCGACTAAGAATAGTGGTCACTTCTATGTAAGTTGGGCCGGTTCTGCCAACATATCGGAAGCACAGCGGACAGACTTCCCCGAGGCGGTTCGACATGAGTGACAGCGCCACCGAGATCACCAACCTCATCTACACGTATGCGCAGCTTCTCGACGGCGGCGACCTGGACGGGGTGGCCCGGCTCTTCGAGCACGGCCGCATCTGCGGCGTGGAGGCCGGGCCGCCGGAAACGGTGTTCGCCGGCTCGGCCCGGGTCCGCGCGATGTACGAGATGGCCACGCGCATCTACGACGACGGCACCCCGAAGACCAAGCACAACACGACCAACGTGCAGCTGTATATCGACGAGGCGCAGGGCACCGCGACAAGCACGTCCTACTACTGCGTCACGCAAGCCACCCCCGACCTGCCGCTGCAGGTCATCGTGACCGGGCACTACAAGGACACCTTTCAGCGGCGCGACGGCGCCTGGTGTTTCGACAGCCGCACCATGTTCGTCGATCAGGTGGGCGACGTCAGCCAGCATCTGAAGTTCTGACCGAGTCGAAAGTTCTGCCCCCGTGGAATCCCTCAGCGTCTTCGAGCCGGCCGCCGTCATGGCCGACGCGCAACGCAAGGAAGAGCTCACCGATTGGGGCCCCGGTGATTTCGACGGCCCGCTGGCCGTGCTGCTGGCCGACTATGCGCGCGCCGATCTCAACGCTATCGGCGCCCACATCCTGCGGTCGGGCATCGTGCACAGCCTGCGGATGCGGCTGCGCGCGCAGGAGTGGATCCGCCGTCATCCGGAGATCCTCGACGAGCCGGTGGCCGCGCCCATCGTCGTCGTCGGGATGATGCGCAGCGGGACCACGTTGCTGCAGCGACTGCTGGCGGCCGATCCGCGTTTCGTCTGCGCGTACGGATGGGAGGTCGTCGAGGTCGCGCCGCGGCTGAACCATCGGTTCGCCGGGGTCGATCCGCGCATCGCCATCAGCCAAGCGCGAGAAGCGAAATCGCGCGAACTGGCGCCCGAACTGTTCTCCATCCACCCGATGTACGCCACCGAGGCCGAGGAGGAGATCGTCTTTCTGGCGGACGCCTTCTTGTCGCACGTCCCCGAATCCGGCGCACACCTGCCCCACTACCGGTCCTGGCTCGACGACCAGGACTTCTCCCCCGCCTACGGCTATCTGCACCGCATGCTGCAGTTCCTGCAGTGGCAAAAGCGGCGACAGGGCCGCCGGGGCCAACGTTGGGTGCTCAAATCGCCGGCGCACCTGGGATATTTGGACCTGCTGCGCACGCAATTCCCCGATCTGCACGTCGTGCACATGCATCGTGATCCGCGCACCACGATCGCGTCCGGCGCCAGCCTGAACGCCACCCTGCATGCGATGCACGCCGACGACGTCGACGTGCACCGGGTGGGCGCGCAATGGTTGGCGCGGATGGGCTGGACCAATGACCGGGCGATGACGACCCGCGACGGCTGGTCTGACGACGGTGACCGGGTCACCGACATCGGGTTCGATGAGGCGGTGGCCGACCCGATCGGGCAGGTGGCCCGCGTCTACGACACGATCGGGCTGCCGCTGACCGCCGAGGCCGAGGATGCGATGCGGCGCTGGCTGCGTGAGCGTCCGCGCGAGGCCACCCGCCCGCCCTACGGGCTGGAGAACTACGGCCTGCTTGCCGAGCAGGTCGACGAGCGGTTCACGTTGTACAACAAGCGTTTTGGACAGTTTATCGGAGGAACAGCACATGCCTGACGACCCGGTCGCGACGGTATCCCAGCACGAACAGGAACTGGCCGCGCTCGACCTGATCGAGCATCCCACCGTCAGGGCCGCCTACCGGACCGTGGCGGAGACCTGGCTGGGCCGCGCCAGGGCGTCGGACGCGATGCGCGAACGCTTCGACGACGCGTTCGCCGAGGTGATGTTCTCGGCGGCGGTGTGGTCGTCCAACCAGGACAAGCTGCGGCCGAAGGTCAGCTGCATCACCCGGCTGGCGCACCCCGTGGACGGCCGCCGCATCCCCGGATCGCGTTGGGGCATCGACAATCCCGACAGTGTGTACCGGGTGATCCCGATCTCCGGTGACGAGCGCTACGAGATCCACGGCCGGGTCGGCGAACACCGGATGACCGAGAACTACTTCACCCTCTGGGACGCGAACATGGGCACCGTCGATGTGCTCAACGGCCGCACCATGCGGGTCGACTCCGACGGCGGCTTCACCATCACCGTCGACTCCGAACCCGCCAACGGCCGGCCCAATCATGTGCGGACCTCCCCCGCGGCACACGAGTTCTACATTCGCGACGTGCTGCTGGACTGGGGCCACGACGACCCCAACCACCTTGAGGTGCAACGACTTGGCGGCCCACCGGCAGCGCCCGCACGTACCCTCGACGAGCAGGCCGAGGCAACCGCGGCGATGATGGATTACTTCGCCAACTTCACCGGCAAGCTCAGTCACGGTGTGTACAAGATGCCGGCCAACCGTTTCGACCTGGCCTGGTCGGCCGACAAGGTCGGCGCGATGCGCAACCAGGTGTACGTGATGGGCCGCGTCGATCTCGCCCCCGACGAAGCGTTCGTCGTCGACCTCAATGACGGTGGCGCCGAATACTTCACCGTCCCGCTCAGCAATATCTGGGGTACCACGCTCGAGCTCGTCGACCGCACCGGCAGCCTCAACAAGGCGCAGTCGCTCGCCAACGAGGACGGCACCTACACGTACGTGATCTCGCCCGTCGATCCCGGCGTGGCCAACTGGATCGACTCGGACGGCCTGCGCGAAGCCATCCTGACCCTGCGCATGGCGGAGTTCGGCGAGAACGGTCCCCGCCAAGACCTCGGCGCCCGGGGCCGCGTTGTCACACTGGACCGGCTCGACGCCGAGGTGCCGCACTTGGCGCGGGTGAGCCCGCAGCAGCGGGCCGCCCAACTCGCCGACCGCCGAATGGCTTATCTGCGGCGCCTACCGGAAGGGACGATCTAGCGATGTCACGCTGGCTGATCACGGGATGCTCCACCGGCTTCGGTCGCGAAATCGCCCGCGCGGCCCTGGAAGCCGGCCACAGCGTGGTGGTGACGGCGCGACGGGCCGGGGCCGTGCAGGACTTCGCCGACGAGTTCGGCGAGCGGGCCCTTCCCGTCGCCCTGGACGTGACCGACGGCGGCCAGGTCGCGGCCGCGGTGGCGACCGCCGAAAAGGCCTTCGGCGGAATCGATGTCCTGGTCAACAACGCCGGACACGGCTACCTGTCCGCGGTGGAGGAGGGCGAGGACGCCGAGGTGCGAAAGCTGTTCGACGTGAACTATTTCGGCGCCGTCGACATGATCAAGGCGGTGCTGCCGGCCATGCGCACCCGGGGGTCGGGGCACATCATCAACATCTCCTCGATGACCGGCCTGGTGGCCAATCCGCCCAACGCCTACTACTCGTCGACCAAGTTCGCGCTGGAGGCGGTCACCGAGGCGCTCGCCACCGAGGTGCGCCCGCTGGGCATCAAGGTGACCGCCATCGAGCCGGGTGCCTTCCGCACCGATTGGGCGACCAGGTCCATGAAGGAATCGGACGCCCCGATAACCGATTACGCCGACGTGGCGGCGCGCAAGGACCTGATCAAGCAGTTCGCCGACCACTTGCCCGGCGATCCGCGCAAGGTCGCCGAGGCGGTGCTGATGGTGACGAAGCTCGACGAACCGCCGCTGCGGCTGCTGCTGGGCCGCGACGTGCTCAAGGCCATGCGCGACAAGATCGCCGCCTTGTCGGCGTCGATCGACGAATGGGAAGCCGTCACCAAGGACGTGAATTTCCCCGGCTCGTAGGCCCTGGGTAAACGCTTTACCGCCGACGGGATGCGCGGCTTCCGTCAGTCTCGCACGACGAGGACCGTCTTCCCGGCGCGGCCGCCACGCTCCCGGCTTTCGTACGCCTCCCGGCCCTCGCCGAGCGGGAACGTCTGGGCGATCGCGACGCGCAACCGGTCGCCATCGACCAGCGCGGCGAGCTCGGTCAGCTGATCCCGATTCGGTCTGACGATGAAGAAGGTTGCGCTGACACCGAACTCGTCGGCCCTGCCGTCCGGCGGCGGTGCCGACAACGTGATCAGACGGCCACCGCGGCGCAGCACGCCGAATGACCTGTCCAGCGTCTGGCCACCGACAGTGTCGACGACGACGTCGTAGGCGGCGCCGGTTTCGTCGAATGCCCCGGTGCGCGTGTCGATCACGCGCTGCGCGCCGCAGCCGCGAAGAAGGTCGGTGGTGTCGCTGCGCACGGTCGCGGTCACCTGCGCACCCAGGAGCACGGCCAGCTGAACGGCCAACAGGCCCACTCCCCCGGCACCGCCGTGCACCAGGACGGTCTCTCCCGGTTGCACCGCCGCGTGATCGACCAGAGCCTGCAGCGCGGTCAGGCCGGCCAGCGGCAGCGCAGCGGCGACGGTGTGGGAGACCGTCAACGGCTTGGCGGCCAGGTCCGCCGCGGGTACGGCGACGAAATCGGCCGCGGCGCCGTCACGGTCGAACTCGATCAGTCCATAGACCTCGTCGCCGGGTACGAAGTCGGTGACGCCGTCGGCGACCGCGGAAACCACGCCGGACACCTCGTGGGACGGGATCACGGGTACGCGGCTGACGCCGTTGCGAGTCCAGGTTTCGTCCCACGTCAGCTCGTCGAAGGTGATGGCGGCGGCGTGGACGGCCACCAAGACCTCCCCGGCTGCCGCGGCCGGCACGGGCGCCCGCTCGATGACCAGCTGCTCCGGACCACCGCGCCGGTGCGCCCGCAGCGCGGCCATCTCGTTCAGGGCAGTCGCCAATCGATCGAGTCCGCGCCCATTTCGGCCAGCAGCTCGTTGGCTCGGCTGAACGGACGGGAGCCGAAGAATCCCCGCGACGCCGACAGCGGCGAGGGATGGGGTGATTCGATGGCGACGCAATTTCCTTGGGCGAGAATTGGTTTGAGTGTTGATGCGTCACGGCCCCACAGGATGGCCACCAGGGGCAGCGAGCGTGCGGTCAGCGCCCGGATGGCGCACTCGGTGACCGCTTCCCAGCCCCTGCCCCGGTGCGAGGCCGGATTACTGGGGCGCACCGTAAGCACCCTGTTCAGCAGCAGCACGCCGCGCTGCGCCCAGGGCGTCAGGTCACCGCACGAGGGCGGGGGGTGGCCCAGGTCCGCGGCGTACTCCTGAAAGATGTTGGCCAGGCTGCGGGGCAGCGGCCGCACCTCGGGTGCCACCGAAAAGCTCAGCCCCACAGCGTGTCCGGGTGTCGGGTAGGGGTCCTGCCCGACGATCAACACCCTGACCTGGTCGAAGGGATAGGTGAACGCGCGCAACACATTCGGTCCCGCGGGCAGATACCTGCGCCCGGCCGCGATCTCGTCCCGCAGGAATCGCCCCATCTCGGCGACCTGCCCGGCCACCGGCTGCAGCGCGCTCGCCCAGCCCGGCTCGACCAGTTCACTCAACGGGCGCGCCGTCATCATCGGCCCTTCGCGATCGGGTAAACGGTCACCGCGCCACCCTAGTACGACTGCCAGCCGGCGTGGCCGCTCCACTCCCGATCGTCGACGAGCACCCGGGCCGGCCCGTCGAGAACCCGCCCGATGATGCGCCATCCGGCCGGCGCGGGTCCGGCGAAACACGCCACCAGCGCGTGGTCTTCGCCGCCCGCCAGCACCCACGGCCAGGGATCGGTGCCCGCGGCGGCCGCCGCCGCGGCAAGCGCGTCGCGGTCGGCGACCAGTGCGGCCGTGGACAGGTCGACGCCCACCCCCGACGCCTCGGCGACATGCCGTAGGTCGGCGATCAGGCCGTCGGAGACGTCGATCATCGCCTGCGCTCCCCCGGCCGCGGCCACCGCGCCCTGACCATAGGGCGGCTCGGGCACCAGATGCCGACGCCGCAGCTCGTCGAACCCACCAACCTTGTTGTGCCACAATGAAAACCCCGCCGCCGAGCGGCCCAAATCTCCGGTTACGGCGACCAGCGAGCCGGGTTTGGCGCCCGATCGCCGCACCGGCTCGCGGCCGTCCAGGTCGCCCAGCACCGTCACCGAGATCACCCACTGCGGGCAGCTGACCAGGTCACCGCCGGCGATGCCGGCGCCGATGCGCTCCGCCTCGTCCCACATCCCGTCGACCAGCGAGTCCACCGCCGCCGCCGGCGTCTCACCCGGCGCGCCGAACGCGACGACGAACGCCGTGGGCCGCGCGCCCATCGCCTCGACATCCGCGGCGTTCTGGGCGATCGCCTTGCGGCCGATGTCGTGGGGCGTCGACCAGTCCAGCCGGAAATGCCGATCCTGCACCAGCATGTCGGTCGACACCACCGCGCGGCCATCGCCGGCCGCCACCAGCGCCGCGTCGTCACCCGGCCCGAGCACGACCGCGGCCGGCTGCCGGCGGCCAGCCACCAGGCGGTTGATGACGGCGAACTCGCCGAGTTGCTGCAGCGTCGATTCGTCCTGCACGCAACCCACGATAGGGCTCCCCACGCGCGGACCGCGCCGGTGCGGGACCCAGCGGCCAGGCGGGCCGTTTGCGGTCCGAGAATAATTGCCCAACCGGGTGAGCGAAGGCGATAGTGATGAGCAGACAGGAGGTGCGGGCGGTGGCAACCGAGTCGGACGCCGACGGCGGGCCGCCGCGCGCGGTGATCATCGTCGCGGTCGCGCTGGCCGTCGCGACGATCGGCGTGATCCTTGCCATCGCGGCAACCCGTGAGGCGCCACCGCACCCGGTGGCCGTTCCCGCCGCCCCGGCGCCGCAGGCCGAGAGCGCCGCGTGCCGGGCGCTGATGGATGCGCTGCCGCAGCGCCTGGGTGATTATCAGCGGGCCGCCCTCGAACAACCGGAACCGGTGGGCGCGGCGGCCTGGCGGTCCGGGCGGGGCGGTGACCCCGTGGTGCTGCGCTGCGGGTTGGACCGCCCGGCCGAATTCGTCGTCGGCGCTCCGATCCAGGTGGTCGATCGGGTGCAGTGGTTCCAGGTGCGTTCCGATCAGCAATCCGCCGGTGACGCCGGCAGATCCACCTGGTACGCGGTGGACCGCGGAGTCTATGTGGCGCTCACGCTGCCCACCGGGTCGGGCCCGACACCGATCCAGCGCCTTTCCGAGATGATCGAGCAGCGCATCGCGGCGGCGCCGATCAACCCCGGGCCGGCCCGTTAGCCCCATATTGGCGACCCGCCGCGCTGGCGATCGCCACTGGTCCGATGGTGGCGACCCGCTGCGCCCGGCTACGCCGCGCTGGCGATCGCCACTGGTCCGATGGTGGCGACCCGCTGCGCCCGGCTACGCCGCGCTGGCGATCGCCACTACCGCAGACCCACGCCGCGGGCCAACGCCGTCTCGACCATCGTCGCCAGCAAGGTCGCGTAGTCCACGCCGCTAGCCGCCCACATCCGCGGGTACATCGAGATCGTGGTGAATCCGGGCATCGTGTTGATCTCGTTGAGGACCGGCCCGTTTTCGGTGAGGAAGAAATCCACCCGGGCCAGCCCCTGACAGTCAATGGCCTTGAACGCACGGATCGCCAATTGACGCACGGCGTCGGCGACCTCGTCGTCGACCTTTGCGGGCACGTCCAATTCGGCTGCGTCATCAAGGTATTTGGTGGCGAAGTCGTAGAACGAATCCTCGCGGCCCCGCACGCCAGCCACCCGAATCTCACCCAACGCGCTGGCTTGCACTGTGCCATCGGGCATTTCGAGCACACCACACTCCAGCTCACGACCAACGATCGCGGCCTCGACGATGACTTTGGGATCGTGGCGGCGCGCTTCGGCGACGGCCGCGTCCAACTGGTCCCAACTCGATACCCGGCTCACACCGATCGAGGAACCGCCCCGCGCGGGCTTGACGAACACCGGCAACCCCAGCCGCTCGCACTCCTCGGACCGCAGCCCCGAGCGCGACGGGCGCAGCACCGCGTAATCGCCGACCGGCAACCCCTCGGCGGCGAACAGCTTTTTGGTGAACTCCTTGTCCATCCCGGCGGCGCTGGCCAACACACCCGCCCCCACGTACGGCACGCCGGCGAGTTCGAGCAGCCCCTGAATGGTGCCGTCCTCCCCGTAGGAGCCGTGCAGCACGGGAAACACCACGTCGACGGACGCCAGGACCTCACCGGCACCGGGTGGCAGGGAAGCCAATTGGCCGCCGCCGCGCCGCGGATCGGCCGGCAGCGCCAGTTCGGTTCCCGACTCGGCGGTCACCTCGGGCAGTCGCCGGTCGGTGATCGCCAGCGCGGCCGGGTCGCCGTCGGTGAGCACCCAGGAACCTTCCGGGGTGATGCCGATCGCGACGACCTCGAAACGCTCCGGGTCGAGGTTGCGCAGGATGCTGCCCGCCGAGACACACGAGATGGCGTGCTCGTTGCTGCGTCCGCCGAAGACGACGGCGACGCGCGCCCGGTCACCTCGTGAGCTGGGGTGCGGCGTCGACCGGTCGCGGGCATTCACAATCACAAGAGGCTACCGGGTGGCAGTTCACTCGGGCTTTGTGCTGCGGCCCAACAGCAGCGCCATCGCCTCGTCGACCGACAGCCCCTTGTGGCAGACCCGGTGGACGGCGTCGGTGAGCGGCATTTCCACGTCGTAACTGGCCGCCAGCGCCAGCACCGCCTCGCAGGACGTCACGCCCTCGACGACGTGCCCGTCGCCGCCGCCGGGCGTACCGGAACGAACCGACTCGATGGTCGCTCCGCGGCCGAGCCGTTCACCGAACGACCGGTTGCGTGAATGCGGCGAGCTGCACGTGGCCACCAGGTCGCCCACCCCGGCCAGCCCGGCCAGCGTCGCGCCCTTGGCGCCGAGCGCTATCCCCAGCCGCATGATCTCGGCCAGGCCCCGGGTGATGATCGCCGCCGCGGTGTTTTCCCCGAGCCCCACACCGGCCGCCATCCCGCAGGCGAGCGCGATGACGTTCTTGCACGCCCCGCCGATCTCGGTGCCGACCACATCACTGTTGGTGTATGGGCGAAAGTATCCGCTGTTCAGCATGCGCTGCAGGGCGACGGCCCGGCCCGAGTCGCTGCAGGCGACCACCGTGGCGGCCGGCTGGGATTCGGCGATCTCGCTGGCCAGGTTCGGTCCCGATATCACCGCGACCTGAGCGGGGTCGACGCCGGTCACCGAGACGATCACCTGACTCATCCGCATCAGGGTGCCCAGCTCGATGCCCTTGGCCAGGCTGACCAGGGTCGCACCCGCGCGCAGCAGCGGCGCCCAGCGCTCGAGATTGCTCCGCATCGTCTGCGCCGGCACCCCGAGCAGCACCGTTGACGCGTCGCGCAGCGCTTCGGCGGCGTCGGCGGTGGCGTGGACGCCCGGTGGCAGCGACATCCCGGGCAGATAGTCCGGGTTCGATCGGGTGGCGTTGATCCGCTCGGCGAGCTCGGGTCTGCGGGCCCACAGCGTGACCTCTGTTTCGGGTCCCCCGGCCTCGACGAGCACCTTGGCCAGCGCCGTGCCCCACGCCCCGGCGCCCATGACCGTGACGGCGCCCGTCGAACCGGCGTTCAACCCGGCATGCGTGCTGGCCATGTACCACCCCCTGTCCGTGGTCGGTGTCGCTCACGCGGCACGTGCAGCCGCTACACCCTAGATCAGCGACGGACCGGGCGTCACGCGCGCCAGCGTGTCCCCCGCGCGCCGGGGTCGTGACGCCAGCTCGCGCGCACCGCGTGCGCCGTCGCTGGCAGGATGACATCTCATGAGCGGCACACGAGCCGACGGCGCAGACAGCGGCGCGGGCAATGTGGGGGATGTCGCGTTGATCATCGCCGTCAAGAGGTTGGCCGCGGCCAAGACCAGACTGGCGCCGGTTTTCTCGGCGCGCACCCGTGAGAGCGTGGTGCTGGCCATGCTGATGGACACGCTGACCGCGGCGAGACGAGTTGGATCACTGGGCTCGATCACCGTGATCACCCCCGACGACGCCGCGGCCGCCGCGGCCGCGGAGCTGGGTGCCGATGTGCTGGCCGACCCGACGCCCGACGGCCATCCCGATCCACTGAACAACGCGATCGCCACCGCGGAGCGCGCGGTGGGGAGTTTGTTTTCCAATATCGTTGTGCTGCAAGGTGATTTACCTGCGCTGCAAACCCAGGAGCTGACCGAGGCGGTCGCGGCCGCACGGGCGCACCGGCGCAGCTTCGTCGCCGACAGGCTGGCGACGGGAACCGCGGCGCTCTTCGCGTTCGGAAGCCCGCTCGATCCCCGGTTCGGTTCCGATTCGTCGGCGCGGCACCGCAGTTCGGGTGCGATCGAGTTGACCGGCGCATGGCCCGGCCTGCGGTGTGACGTCGACACTCCCACCGACCTCGCCGCCGCCCGCCACCTCGGGGTGGGGGCGGCGACGGCCCGGGCCATCGCCGTGCACTGATTTCGGTCATGATGGGTGATGTGTCCTGAGGGTGAACGTCGGCCCAACGGCGAATGGATGTCCCGCGAGCGCTAGCAGCACCGGCGCGTGATGAGCGATGATCGCAGGGTGACGGAAATCGAAGCTGAGACGCGAGCCGACGAGAATTTGTGGCATTCAGGCGACTCGGCCGTGGCGGCACCGCCGGCTGCGACCCCGACCGTGATGACCGATCTGCCGGAGGAGCGTTACCTCAACCGGGAACTGAGCTGGCTGGACTTCAACGCCCGCGTGCTGGCGCTGGCCGACGACAATTCGTTGCCGCTGTTGGAACGCGCCAAGTTCCTGGCGATCTTCGCCTCCAACCTCGACGAGTTCTATATGGTGCGGGTCGCCGGCCTCAAGCGCCGCGACGAGATGGGGCTCTCGGTGCGCTCCGCCGACGGTTTGACGCCACGCAAGCAACTGGCGCTCATCGGGGAGCAGACCCAGCGAATCGCCACCCGGCACGCGCGGGTGTTCCTCGATTCGGTGCGGCCGGCACTCGCCGAGGAAGGCATTCACATCGTCACGTGGGCCGATCTCGATCAGGCCGAGCGCGACGAACTCTCGAGCTATTTCACCGAACAGGTCTTTCCCGTCCTGACGCCGTTGGCCGTCGACCCCGCGCACCCGTTCCCGTTCGTCAGCGGGCTCAGCCTCAACCTGGCGGTCATGGTGCGCCAGCCCGAGGACGGCGGCCAGCACTTCGCCCGAGTCAAGGTGCCCAACAACGTCGATCGCTTGGTCGAACTCGCCAGCCTCGAATCGGGCCGGAGCGCCGCCGCGGGTGACGGACGGTCCGTCGTCCGCTATCTGCCGCTGGAAGAACTGATCGCGGCCTTCCTTCCTCTTCTGTTCCCCGGCATGGAAATCATGGAGCATCACGCCTTCCGGATCACCCGCAACGCCGACATGGAGGTCGAGGAAGACCGCGACGAGGACCTGCTACAGGCGCTCGAACGCGAATTGGCGCGGCGGCGGTTCGGTCCGCCGGTGCGACTCGAGATCGCCGACGACATGACCGAAGGCATGCTGGAATTGCTGCTGCGCGAACTCGACGTGCATCCCGGCGACGTCATCGACGTCCCCGGCCTTCTCGACCTTTCGTCGTTGTGGCAGATCTACGACCTGGACCGCCCGGCGCTCAAGGATCCGGCGTTCGTTCCCGATACCCACCCCGCCTTCGCCGACCGCGAGTCCCCCAAGAGCATCTTCGCCACGTTGCGCGAGGGCGACGTGCTGGTGCATCACCCATACGACTCCTTCTCCACCAGCGTGCAGCGATTCATCCAGCAGGCCGCCGCCGATCCCAACGTGCTGGCGATCAAACAGACGCTGTACCGCACCTCCGGTGATTCGCCGATCGTTCGCGCGCTGATCGAAGCGGCCGAGGCCGGCAAGCAGGCCGTGGCGCTGGTCGAGATCAAGGCACGCTTCGACGAACAGGCCAACATCCGCTGGGCGCGCGAACTCGAACAAGCGGGCGTGCACGTGGTTTACGGGCTCGTCGGGCTCAAGACGCACTGCAAGACCTGCCTGGTGGTGCGTCGCGAAGGCTCGGCGATCCGGCGCTACTGCCACATCGGGACCGGCAACTACAACAGCAAGACCGCGCGACTGTACGAGGACGTCGGCCTGCTGACGGCCGCCCCCGACATCGGCGCGGACCTCACCGATTTGTTCAATTCGCTTACCGGATACTCGCGTAAGGTCTCCTACCGCAATCTGCTGGTGGCGCCGCACGGAATTCGCACCGGCATCATTGAACGCGTCGAACGCGAGATCGCCGCGCACCGCGAACGCGGGAACGGCAGAATCCGTCTCAAGATGAACGCATTGGTCGACGAGCAGGTGATCGACGCGCTGTATCGGGCGTCGCAGGCGGGTGTGCGGGTCGAGGTGGTGGTGCGCGGCATCTGCGCGCTGCGCCCGGGCGCCGAGGGCTACTCCGAAAACATCTTCGTGCGTTCCATTCTGGGCCGTTTCCTGGAACACTCGCGGATCATCCACTTCCGCAACATCAACGAATTCTGGATCGGCAGCGCCGACATGATGCACCGCAATCTCGATCGGCGCGTGGAGGTGATGACTCAGGTCAAGGACCCCAAGCTCACCGCGCAGCTGGACGAATTGTTCGAATCCGCACTGGACCCGTCCACGCGGTGCTGGGAGCTCGGGCGCGACGGGCAATGGACCGCGTCGCCGCACGAGGGCCATACCGTGCGCGACCACCAAGTATCGTTGATGGAGCGGCATCGCAGTCCCTAGACCTGTGCGGTGTTTCCGGTTGTTTCCGGGCCGCAGCGTGATTGAACGTGCGACTCTGACCGAATTGACCTGCAGGAGTTGAGGTGCCGCACCCGAACTCGTCCGACACTCGGCGCTCTGGAAGCCGAATCGTCCATGCCGCGGGAGCGGTCCTGTGGCGACCGGGCAGCCCCGACACCGCCGATCGCCATGTGGAGATCGCCGTCATCCACCGCCCCCGCTATGACGACTGGTCACTGCCCAAAGGCAAGGTGGACCCCGGCGAGACCGCGCCCGTGGCGGCCGTGCGGGAGGTGTACGAGGAGACCGGCCAACGCGCGACCCTCGGCAGGCGACTCAACACGGTGAGCTATCCGATCGAGGCAGGTGTCAAAAAAGTCCTTTACTGGTCGGCGCGCGCCGTCGGCGGCGAATTCATGCCGGGCGACGAGGTCGACCGGCTGCTCTGGTTGCCGGCGGCCGAGGCGATGCAGAAGCTCGACTACGCGCAAGACCGGAAAGTGTTGCGCCACTTCAACAAAAAGCCGACCGACACCCATACAGTACTGGTGGTCCGGCACGCCACCGCCGGGCGCAAGTCGCGCTTCTCCGGCGATGACACCAAGCGGCCGCTGGACAAACGGGGACGCGCACAGGCCAAGGCGCTGGTTCCGCAGCTGCTGGCCTTCGGTGCCTCGCAGGTGTATGCGGCGGACCGGGTCCGCTGCCACCAGACCGTGGAACCACTCGCCGCGGAGCTCGGCTTGACCGTGCACAACGAGCCCACCCTCACCGAAGAGGCCTACGCGAAAAACGCCAAACGCGGCCGCCGCCGGATGCTGGATATCGCCGAGGAGCAAGGCACACCCGTTGTCTGTACACAGGGCAAGGTGATTCCGGACCTGATCGCGTGGTGGTGTGATCGCGATGGAGTGCGGCCGGACAAATCGCGCAATCACAAAGGCAGCGTCTGGGTGCTGTCGTT
>NZ_JAICZA010000228.1 GCF_025933915.1 Mycobacterium sp. | reverse complement strand
CTGGTCTCGGCGCCATTCGAGACGGGGCGGGCCTGAAGTGATCGATTTTGGAGCGCTTCCCCCCGAGATCAACTCCACGCGGATGTACGCCGGCCCCGGGCCCTTCTCGCTGATGGCCGCGGGAGTGGCCTGGGATGCCTTGGCCGCCGAACTGCACGCCGCGGCAAGTTGCTACCGCTCGGTGATCGCCGGTTTGACCACGGGACGTTGGTTGGGGCCTGCTTCGCTGTCCATGGCCTCGGCGTACGCGCCATACATGGCGTGGATGGCCGGGGCCGCCGCACGGGCCGCGGAGTCCGCAGGTCAAGCCAGACTCGCCGTGGAGGTTTTCGAGGCGGCCTTCGCGATGACCGTTCCACCCCCGGCGGTCGCCGCCAACCGGGCGCAGCTCGCGATGCTGGTCGCAACCAACTTCTTGGGCCAGAATTCGGCGGCGATCGCGGCTACCGAAGCCGAGTACGGCGAGATGTGGGCGCAGGACGCCGCGGCGATGTACGAGTACGCGGCGGGCTCGGCGGCCGCGTGCGAATTGACACCGTTCAGCCCGGCGCCGAACGTGACCAACGAGAGCGGGGTGGCCCAGCAGGCCGCCGCCGTCGACCGGGCCGCGTCGCAAACCGGGCAAACGGATCTGGCGAATGTGGTGTCCAAGGTGCCCACCACGCTGCACCAGCTTTCCTCACCGATGACGCTCGCGGGCGACACGGTCACCGACGTCGGGACCGGGGTCGGGACCGGGGCCGGGGCAGGGGCAGGCGACGCGGCGACGTCATCGCTCATGACGGGCCTCGCGTCGGGTGTGCCCGGCGCCATTCCCAGCGTTTTCTCGGCGGCGGCGACCCCTCTGTATGGGATGTCCTCCATTCTCGGCATGGCCCAGACCGCGCAGGGCCTGGCGAAAGCCGCCGGCGACGGGGTCATGGCTGCAGCATCCGGGGCCGCGAGTGCGGCCAGCTCAGGGGCGAAAGCTCTCGGCTCCCTCGGATCGGGCGTGCTCGGCAGCCTCGGCAGCGCCGCCTCGTTGGGGCATCTGGCGGTGCCTGCCAGCTGGACGAGCGTGATTCCGGCCGCCAACAGCGCCGTGTCGGCGTTGCCCGCCATCAACCTTGCCGGCGCAAACATGCCGCCCAGCGTCATGGGCTCGCTGCCCCGCCTGGCGGCTACTTCGGGCAAGACGCTCGGACCCCGGTACGGCGTGATCCCCACCGTGATGACACGCCCGCTGTCCGCCGGATACGCGTAGGCCATCGGAGTGAGCGGACAGGTGTTGATGAAGGCCCGGCGCAGGAGAAGGAGCGGTCAGTGAAGTACACGCCCACCAAAGTCGCCGGGGTGACAATCATCGACTTCGAACTCGACCGCGACCATCGCGGGTTTTCCTCACGTTCGTACTGCGCCCGCGACTTCGCCGATCACGGGCTGGACTTTGATGTCGCACAGACGAATATCTTCTTCAACTACACCCGTGGCACCGTGCGGGGTCTGTACCGCCGGATGCCGCCCCACGCCGAGGCCAGGCTGCTCCGCTGCACCCGCGGTGCCATCGTCGCCGTCGCCGCCGACGTCCGCCCCGACTCGCTGACCTACGGTGACCACGTGATGGTGGAGTTGAACGCCGACGACCACCGGACCCTGTTCCTGCCTCCGTACGTCGCTCACGGCTTCCAGACGCAGATCGATGACACCGAGGTCACCTACCACGTCAGCGGTCAGTATGTGATGGCCGACGAGCAGGGGATCCGCTGGGACGACCCCGAATTCGGGATCTCGTGGCCGCTCCCGGTCACGGTCATCTCCGAGCAAGACGCGAGCTGGCCCTCGCGTAAATCCAGGTTGGCACCAGTGGAACAGGTGGCGTCATGCGTCAGTCGGTGATCATTCCCAACACGGTGGATGTCGTGCAGCCCAGCTGGCGGCAGCTCAAGGCCTGGCCGGCCGGCATGACCGCGCCGCCTCGCAGCGAGACCAATGGTCAGCCGGAACCCGCACGTCCGGTCCTCCCGGTCGCCGGCAACGCCTTACGGCGCTGGCAGGACCAATATTCGCAGCATCTGCGCGCCAGCGACTCGGTGATTGTCTGCGTGTCAGTACTGCTCGCCCAGTACGTCCGGTTCGGCGAGATCGCGAACACGTCGGGTTACTCGGACCCGACGATGACGTCGTTTTCCTTCCTGTTCGCAGCGCTGTGGCTGTCGGCCCTCGCGGTGTTCCAAACGCGCTCAACGCGGATCATCGGGGCGGGCATCGAGGAATACCGGCGCATCGGCACCGCATCCTTCTGGACGTTCGGAATCATCGCCATGGCGACGCTGCTCGCCAACATCAACCTCGCCCGCGGCTATCTGGCGATCGCGCTTCCGGTCGGCACGTTGGGGTTGCTGGCCAGCCGAAGTATGTGGCGAAAGCGCATCTTCCGCAAGCGAGTTCAGGGCGAATGCCAGACCCGTGTTTTGGCGATCGGAGACCGGCAGTCGGTCTCGCACTTCGCGCATGAACTGGCCCGCAATCCGCTGGCCGGGTGCGTCGTGGTCGGCGTCTGCATTCCTGGTTACGGGCCGGCACGCGGCAACACCCTGACCATCGGGGGACGTCAGGTCCCGATCCTTGGCGACCAAACCCACGTGGCGACCGCGATCGGCAGCTGCGGTGCGGACACCGTGGCCGTGACGCAGACGGATCACTTTGGGATGCACGGCATCAGGGAGCTGTTGTGGCAGCTGGAGACGATGGACGTCGACCTGGTGGTGTCGCCCGGGGTTATGGACGTGACCGAGGCCAGGTTGACCCTTCGCCTCACCGGCGGACTGCCGCTGTTGCACGTCGACAAGCCGCAATACGAAGGGGCGCACCGCTTTCAGAAGCAGGCCTTCGATTTCGTGTTCTCACTGGCGGCGCTGGTCGCCACAGCACCGCTGCTCATCGCCGCTGCCATCGCCATCAAGCTGACCAGCAAGGGGCCCGTCTTCTACCGGTCGGAACGCATCGGCATCGACGGAAAACCGTTTACGATGCTGAAGTTCCGCACGATGGTTGATGGTGCGGACACCCAGCTCGAGCGCCTGCTGGCCGTCAATGAAGGCGCCGGCGGCGTGCTGTTCAAGGTGCGCGAAGACCCCCGGGTCACCCCCATCGGCAGTATCCTTCGCCGATACAGCATCGATGAGCTCCCGCAATTCATCAACGTCCTCAAGGGAGACATGAGTGTCGTCGGGCCGCGGCCCCCGTTGCGACGCGAAGTCGACAACTATGACGGCGAGGTCAAGCGCCGGTTGCTGGTGAAGCCGGGCGTCAGCGGGCTGTGGCAAGTGAGCGGCCGGTCGGACCTTTCCTGGGAAGAGTCGGTGCGGCTGGACGTGTCGTACGTCGATAACTGGTCGATGTCGGGTGATCTGATGATTGTCGCCAAGACGGTGAAAGCGGTTTTAACGAGCCACGGAGCCTATTAGGCTCGCGAGCCATGACCGAGCCGACGGCACCCGATGCGGTGGTGCCCTCGGTGCCGCTCACGCGAATGGCTCACGCGTTCTCGATCCAGTTGATCTGCCGGGCCCTGGGCATGCTGGCCTCGGTGGTCTCGGTGGCCATGACCGCACGCTATCTGGGCCCCGGGCGCTACGGCCAGCTCTCGATCGCGGTCCTCTTCATCGCCATGTGGACCAGCCTGGCCGACCTCGGAATCGCCACCGTGATCGTGCGCAGGGTGACCTCCGGCCGCGGCGACCTGGAACGCCTGGTCCGGATCAACAGCGGCCTGGCCCTGATGTACTGCGTACCGTTGGCGGCGCTGGCCGCGCTGTCCGGATTGCTCATCTATCGCGACGCGGACGTGCGGGTGATGCTCGTGGTGCTCTCGGGTGCCCTGCTGATGCAAACCATGGTCACGCGTTTCGAGCCGGTGTTTCTTGCCACCGTCCGGTTCTCCGCGGTGGCCATCTCCGACCTTGCCGGCCGGCTGGGCGCGCTCGGCATGGTCGCCTGGCTGGTGGCGACCCGCGCGGACGTCGTCTGGTTCGCTGTGGCACAACTCATCCCGCCCGCCTTGCAGGTGCTGATCCAGGGCACCGCAGCGATGCGGCACATCTCGGTGCGGCCGATCTTCGCCCTGCGCGAAGCCGCCGACCTGTTGCGGGAAAGCCTGCCCCTCACCGGGTTCTTGGTGGTCGGATTCCTTTACTGTCGCGCTGACGGGGTGATCCTGTCCCTGCTGAACACCCATGCAGAGGTCGGCGTGTACGGGTTGGCGTTCACGATCGCCTTCAACACCATCGTGGTGTCGCTGATCTTCCTCAAGTCGACGCTATCGACGGGCACCGAGCTGTTTTCGCGTGACATCGCCGCCTTCGCCGGGTTTCTGCGCCGCAGCGTGGAGTTGATGTACTTCGTGGCGGTCCCCGTCGCGGTGGTCGGCGCGCTACTGGCCGGACCGCTGATCGCGCTCTTCGGCGACAAGGCCTTCGTCGCCCGCGGCACGCCGACACTGGCGTTGTTGTTCGTCGCGGCGGCCCTGCGCTTCGTCGGCGGCACCCTGGGCCAGGGATTGGTCGCTGCGCACTACCAACAGGTCTTGTTGTGGTTGACGGTCGCCACTCTCGCGCTCAACATCACGCTCAATCTCGCGTTGGCCGGACGGTACGGCGCCCTCGGCCCCGCCGTCGCGCTGGTGTGCACGGAGGCGTTCAACATGGCGATCTCTAGCTGGTGGCTCCGCCGTCGGTGCGGTTACCGTACGCCCGTGAGGTTCGTGCTGCGGTTACTGATACCAACGGGCGTGAGTGTGACCGTCACGCTGTTGCTTTCGGACCACAACGTGGTTTTCATTCTGGTGGCCGCCGCCGCGGCGTACCTTGCCACCAGCGCGGCGGTCGGCCCGCTCTCCTGGTCGTCGCTGGTCGCGTTACGCCAGAAGCAGGCCTCCGCGTGATCAGGACTCGCGACGATTTGCGCGCGTACCTGGTGGCGGACTTGAAGTCGTATGGCCTACAACGTTGGCGGCTTCGCCACCGGATCTTGGAGCGCCCGGCCCATTTTCAGCGCCTGCTGCGCAAATCCGAGTACTGGACCAATGCGGCCCGGACGCCGGCGGGGCGCGCTGTCGCCGCATATTTGCGGCTGCGAACCAAGTTCTTGGGCGAAAGGCTCGGATTCGACATCCCGCGCAACGTCTTTGGTCCGGGTTTGTCGATTGCCCACGCCGGCTTGATAGTGGTGCATTACCAGGCCCGTGTCGGTGCAAACTGCCGGATTCATCACGGCGTGACGATCGGAGAAGGGCGCCCCGGCCACCATCCGACGATCGGCGATGACGTGTTCATCTCCCCGATGGCGATGGTGCTGGGCGCGAAAGTCGGCAACCGCGTGAACATCCGCCCGGGCGCGGTGATCACCAAATCGGTGCCGGACGATGTCGACGTCGCGGGGTATCCGGCCCGGATCGTGAACGACCGCCGCCCAGGCGCGACAATAGAGGAGTAACCGATTTCCGCATCCGCTGCGATTGTCCCGCCACCAGCGTGGCGGTCGGCCCGCTCTTCCGGCCGGCGCCGGCCCCGTGGTACCGGAAGTGCCCGGCCACATGATGCGTGAAACGGATCGGGCGTACCTGAAACGCCCGGTCGGCGCCACGCCCGCCCTGCCGTCCATGCGGTCGCTCGCGGTGCTGATCGTGGCCGGCGATCACCACGATCTGCTCGACGCGTGCCTTGGCAGCGTCGCCGAGCACCTGCCTGAGTTTCCCGTCTATGTCTACGGCCACGCGGAATCGGCCACGAAATACCCTGCGGT
>NZ_JAICZA010000104.1 GCF_025933915.1 Mycobacterium sp. | reverse complement strand
GGGGATGGCGCCTGGTCCGGGTCGGCGCCGACCTGCTGCGTCATCGGCCCGACGTCGTCGTAGCTCGGGCTCGGAGCGCCCTGCGCGCGAGGGGCTGCCCGTGCTGACCGCGAGACTGTAACTGGCGACGCGTTTCTCGAGAAGACCCGTCGCTAAGTACAGTCTCGCGGCCGCCTAGGGTTGCGGCGACGCGAGCGCGGCCGCCTAAGGTTTGACGGCGCGCCAGCGCTGCCTGCCCCCGCGCACTTCGACCACGACGTCGTCAAACCCCACCGCGCGCAAGCGATCCGGCAATGTTTCCGGCGAGACCGTGTTGCAGGTGTCGCGGAAGTGCAGGATCCGGAACAGCAGCGAGGTGACGCTGTCGCTGCCGGCGAACACGCCGCCGGGGCGAAGCACCCGGAAGGCCTCGGCGAACAAGCGGTCCTGCAAGTCGACGGTCGGGACGTGGTGCAGCATCGTGAACGACACCACCGAGCTGAACTCGCCGGACGGCAACCCGGTATCGGTGGCGTCGCCGTTGATGATGCGGGCCCGGTCGCCGTACAGCTTCTGCAGGCGCTCGGCCATCGGCGTATCGATCTCCACCGAGGTGAGCCTCGGCGTCTTGTCGACCAGCACCCGCAGGATCGCGCCGTAACCCGGCCCGATTTCCAGCGTGTTGTCACCCAGGTCCACATCGGCCAGCACCCACGGCAGCAGCTCGCCCTCGACCGACTTCGCCCAGCGTTCGGAGCTGCAGATCCGGCGGTGCGCAAGGTTCATGGCCATAAGCCGAAACGTTAGTCCCTAGCATCGATCGTGTGGAGTCGCGTTGGGTGCTGCACCTGGACATGGACGCGTTCTTCGCTTCCGTCGAGCAACTCACCCGGCCGACCCTGCGCGGCCGGCCGGTGCTGGTCGGCGGTCTGGGTGGTCGCGGCGTGGTCGCCGGCGCCAGCTACGAGGCGCGCGTGTTCGGCGCCCGATCGGCCATGCCCATGCATCAGGCCCGCCGGCTGGTCGGTGTGAGCGCCGTGGTGCTGCCGCCGCGCGGCGTCGTGTACGGGGTGGCCAGCCGCCGCGTCTTCGACACCGTGCGCGCCGTGGTCCCCGTCGTCGAGCAACTCTCCTTCGACGAGGGGTTCGGCGAACCCGCCCAGCTGGCCGGGGCGTCCGCCGAGGACGTCGAAACCTTCTGCGAGGACCTGCGCCGACGGGTTCGGGACCGGACCGGGCTGATCGCCTCGGTGGGCGCGGGCTCGGGCAAGCAGATCGCCAAGATCGCCTCCGGACTGGCCAAGCCCGACGGAATTCGGGTGGTCCGCCGCGCCGAAGAACGCACGCTGCTCGGCGGATTGCCGGTGCGCCGGCTGTGGGGGATCGGCCCGGTCGCCGAGGAGAAGTTGCATCGCCTCGGCATCGAGACCATCGCGGAGCTGGCCGCGCTGACCGACGCGGAGGCGGCCAACATCCTGGGCGCCACGATCGGGCCGGCGCTGCACCGGCTGGCCCACGGCATCGACGACCGCCCCGTCGCCGAACGCGCCGAAGCCAAGCAGATCAGCTCCGAGTCGACCTTCGCCGTCGACCTGACCAGCCTGGAGCAGCTGCGCGAGGCGATCGAACCGATCGCCGAGCATGCCCATCACCGCCTGCTGCGCGATGGCCGCGGCGCGCGCACCGTCACGGTCAAGCTGAAGAAATCCGACATGAGCACGCTGACCCGGTCCGCGACGCTGCCGTACGCCACCACCGAGGTCGCCGCGCTGGTCGGCGTGGCCCGCCGGCTGCTGCTCGATCCGCGCGAAATCGGGCCCATTCGCCTTCTCGGCGTGGGGTTTTCGGGATTGAGCGACGTGCGCCAGGGGTCGCTGTTCCCGGATTTGGAACTGCCGCAGGCGCAACCGGATTCGCCGTCCGTCGAAACCGCGACCGAGGCCATGTTCGGCACGGGACCCGGCCCCCCGGCGGCGGAGGCGACCGGCTGGCGGGTGGGAGACGACGTCGGCCACCGCGACCTCGGGCACGGCTGGGTGCAGGGCGCCGGCCACGGCGTGGTCACCGCCCGGTTCGAGACCCGCGCCTCCGGCCCGGGCTCGGCGAAGACATTTCCCGCCGACAGCGACGAGCTGGTCCGCGCCAATCCGGTCGATTCGCTGGACTGGCCGGATTACGTCGACGGCCTGCAGGCCGCCGCTGCGTCAGCCCCACCGGCCGACGACGTCGGCGACGGGTAGCCCGGCGGCCAGCGCGGCGATCAGCAAAACGCGCGCCTGAGACGGCCGCAGCCCGGGCACCATCACCGCCCCGGCGGCCGCCATGTCATGCCCGGGGCCGTAGCTCGCGCCGACCCGCCCGCCGGGCACCCGGGTGGACACCGCGACGCCGACCCCGTCGCCGCAGTGCCGGCGCACCGCGTCGACCACCGCGGGCCCGGCGTTACCCGAACCCAGCGCCTCGAGGACCACGGCCCGCGCCCCGGCGGCCACGCAGGCGTCGAGCGCCACCGCGTCGCTGCCCAGGTAGGCCGCGACGATGTCGACCCGCGGCGCCGAGGCGGCGCGCAGATCGCCGAGGTAGGGCCGTGTCTTCGGGCCGGCCAGCGCCACGTCGCCGGCGACGGTGCCGAGCAGCTGACCGGTGAAGCCGCCGAGGTCCTCGGTGGCCACCTTGTACATGCCCAACGGCTGCAGCACCCGGCCCGCAAAACACATCATCACGCCCAGGCCGCGAGCCGCGGGACTGGCCGCCACGGCCAGGGCGTCGCGCACATTCCCCGGACCGTCAGCGTTGGGGGCGTCGGCGCTGCGCATGGCGCCGGTCAGCACGATCGGCGCGTCGCCGGCATAGGTGAGATCGAGCCACAGGGCGGTTTCCTCCATGGTGTCGGTGCCATGCAGGACGACCACACCGTCGGCGCCGTCGCCGAGCGCGGCGATCACCGCGTCGCGAATCCGGTCCCAGTCGGCCAGCGTCAGCTCCGAGCTGTCGACCGCCAGCAGGTCGACGACGTCCACGTCGTGATCCCCGCGGAAGGGCGCCGTCAAATCCGCCCCGCTATAGGAGGGTCGGTGCACCCCGTCGGCGCCGGTGCCGGTCGATATCGTGCCCCCGGTGGCGATCACGGTGAGGCGGGCCATGTTCGAATCATCGCGCATCGCCGCCGCGCGCACATCGCGAGCCCGCGCGGGGCGGTAGGGGATGATGGGAGAGTGCCTGAAGAAACAACGGGATCGACTGAGCCGGTGACCCCGGCCGACGCGGCTGAGGACGCCGCCGCCACCGACCCGCCGCGCCGGCTGCGCCTGCTGCTGTCGGTCGCGGCGATCGTCCTGGCCCTGGACATCGTCACCAAGGTGCTCGCCGTCAAGCTGCTGCCTCCCGGTCAACCGGTGCCGATCATCGGCGACACGGTGACCTGGACCCTGGTGCGCAATTCGGGTGCCGCGTTCTCGATGGCAACCGGTTACACCTGGATGCTGACCCTGATCGCGACCGGTGTGGTGGTCGGCATCTTCTGGATGGGCCGGCGGCTGGTGTCACCCTGGTGGGCGGTCGGCCTGGGATTGATCCTCGGCGGCGCCATGGGCAACCTGGTCGACCGTTTCTTCCGGGCCCCCGGACCGCTGCGCGGCCACGTCGTCGACTTCCTCTCGGTCGGTTGGTGGCCGGTGTTCAACGTCGCCGATCCCTCGGTGGTCGGTGGCGCCATCCTGCTGGTGGTGCTGTCGATCTTCGGTTTCGACTTCGACTCCGCGGGTCGGCGCAAGGCCGACCCTGACACCGGGGACACCGAGGACAGCGCGGGTGAGTGACCGCTCGATGCCGGTCCCGGAGGGGCTGGCGGGCATGCGCGTCGACGCCGGGCTGGCCCGCCTGCTGGGGCTGTCGCGCAGCGCTGCGGCGACCCTGGCCGAAGACGGCGGCGTCGAACTGGACGGGGTGCAGGCCGGCAAGTCCGATCGGCTGACCGGCGGCGCGTGGCTGCAGGTGCGCCTGCCCGAGGCGCCCGATCCGCCGCAGAACACACCGGTCGACATCGAGGGCATGACCATCCTGTATTCCGACGACGACATCGTCGCGGTCGACAAGCCGGCGGCGGTGGCCGCCCACGCGTCGGTGGGCTGGAGCGGACCGACGGTGCTCGGCGGCCTGGCCGCGGCCGGCTACCGGATCACCACGTCGGGTGTGCCCGAGCGGCAGGGCATCGTGCATCGCCTCGACGTCGGAACGTCCGGGGTGATGGTGGTGGCGCTGTCGGAACGCGCTTACACCGTGCTCAAACGGGCGTTCAAGCAGCGCACCGTCGACAAGCGCTACCACGCGCTGGTGCAGGGGCATCCGGACCCGTCCAGCGGGACCATCGACGCGCCGATCGGGCGGCACCGCGGCGGTGAGTGGAAGTTCGCGGTCACCAAGGACGGCCGGCACAGCCTGACCCACTATGACACCGTGGAGGCCTTCGTCGCCGCCAGCCTGCTCGACGTCCATCTGGAAACCGGGCGCACCCACCAGATCCGGGTGCACTTCTCCGCGCTGCACCACCCGTGCTGCGGCGACCTGGTTTACGGCGCCGACCCCAAGCTCGCGAAAAAGCTTGGCCTGGAACGTCAATGGCTGCACGCCCGCTCGCTGTCGTTCGCCCACCCGGGCGACGGGCGGCGGATCGAGATCGTCAGCCCCTACCCGCCCGATCTGCAGCACGCGCTGGACGTGCTGCGCGACGAGGGCTGATCGGTCACTCGGGTCGGCGGGCCTCGACGAGCACCCGCGTCGAGTGCGTGACGAACGGACCGTCGGCCTCGATCCGCTCGTGCAGCTCGGCCAGCCGGTCACGGTAGCGCTGCACGCTGAAGTCCGGCACCGACCAGACCACCTTGCGCAGGAAGTAGACGACGGCGCCGACGTCGAAGAACTCGGCGCGCATCCGCTCCATCCGCAGATCCACGATCCGCAGCCCGGCGGCCTCGGCTTGGGCGCGCACGGCGTCGGGGTGAAACTCGGCCCACTTTTCCGGCTGCGGCCCGATGAAGTATTCGACCAGCTCGCCCATCGTGGCGGGGCCGATGTGCTGCGCGAAGTAGGTGCCGCCCGGCCGGAGCACCCGAAAGATCTCGGTCCACCAGAGGGAGATCGGATGGCGCGTGGTCACCAGGTCGAACGCCCCGTCGGCGAACGGCAGTGGCGGCTCATCCCGGGTCGCGACCACCACCACGCCCAGCGGATGCAGGCGCCGGGTGGCCAGGGCCGCGTTGGGAGGCCACGTCTCGATGGCCGCCATGGTGGGTGGGAACGGTGCCGCGCCGGCCAGCACCTCCCCGCCTCCGGTGTGAATGTCCAGCGCGGCCGCCACCGTCGCCAACCGGCGGCTCAGCAGACGTTGATAGCCCCAGGACGGGCGTTCCTCGGTCGCCCGGCCGTCCAGCCAGGAAAAGTCCCAGCCGTCGACCGGCGCGGTGTCGGCCTCGCTGATCAGCTCGTCAAATGTGCGCCGCATGCAGGCATGGTAAGCAGTCGTCGACCGCGAGCTCGATCGGAGCATCCCGGCATTGCCCGTGGCTCAGTGCGGGATGACGCCCGGATTGCCCTGTGTAACAAGCGGATTACCCACAGGTCGCGATTCTTGCGGGCCGGCCGTGAGAGCGCGCCTCGCGTGACATGACCGCAATCCGCACCGGCCCGGGGGGCCGATGTCCTAGGTTGGCGTTATGACGCACGTCACATCACCCATCAGGAGCGAACGCCGATGAACCTTGGTGACTTAACGAACCTGGTGGAGAACTCGCTGGGGAACCTGGTGGAAAAACCGCTGGCGGCGGTATCGCACATCGTCAACACCCCCAACTCGGCCGGGCGGTATCGGCCGTTCTATCTGCGGAACCTGCTCGACGCCGTGCAAGGCCGCACCCTCGAGGAGGCCGTCGAGGGCAAGACCGCCCTGATCACCGGGGGATCGTCGGGCATCGGCGAGGCCGCCGCGAAGAAGATCGCCGAAGCCGGCGGCGCGGTGGCGCTGGTGGCCCGCACCCGGGAGAACCTCGAGAAGGTCGCCGCTGACATCCGGGCGACCCACGGCGGGACCGCCCACGTCTATCCGTGCGACCTGACCGACATGGACGCCATCGCCGCGATGGCCGATCAGGTGCTCGACGATCTCGGCGGCGTCGACATCCTGATCAACAATGCGGGGCGGTCGATTCGACGTTCGCTGGCGCTGTCCTACGACCGGATCCACGACTATCAGCGGACCATGCAGCTGAACTACCTCGGCGCGGTCCAGCTGATCCTCAAGTTCATCCCCGGGATGCGCGAGCGCGGATTCGGGCACGTGCTCAACATCTCCTCGGTCGGCGTGCAGACTCGCGCGCCCCGCTTCGGGGCCTACATCGCCAGCAAGGCGGCGCTGGACAGCCTGTGCGACGCGCTACAGGCCGAGACCGTGAACGATGACGTGCGGTTCACCACCGTGCACATGGCGCTGGTGCGCACGCCGATGATCAGCCCGACCACGCTCTACGACAAATTCCCGGCGCTGACGCCCGAGCAGGCGGCCGGGGTGATCGCGGACGCGATCGTGCACCGGCCCCGCCGGGCCAGCTCGCCGTTCGGCCAGTTCGCCGCCGTCGCCGATGCGGTCAACCCGGCGGTGATGGACCGGGTGCGCAACCGCGCGTTCGCCATGTTCAGCGACTCAAGTGCCGCAAAGGGCGGTGAATCGACAACTGACACAACGGAATTCGATAGACGAAGCGAAACGTTCGTGCGGGCGACCCGAGGGATACATTGGTGAGATATGAGCCTTCCAAAACCTGACATCGAGACCACCGTCGTCATCACCGGCGCCTCATCGGGTATCGGCGCCGAACTGGCTCGCGGACTGGCCCGCCGCGGCTTCCCGCTGCTACTGGTGGCGCGGCGCCGCGACCGCCTCGACGAGCTGGCCAACGAGGTGGGCAAGGAATACTCGGTCGCCGTCGAGGTGCTGCCGCTGGATCTCAGCGACGGTGCGGCCCGCGCCACACTGGCGAACCGGTTGCGCGCCGAGCCGATCGCCGGGCTGTGCAACAGCGCCGGCTTCGGCACCAGCGGGGTCTTCCACGAGTTGCCGGTGCAGCGCGAGGGTGACGAGATCATCCTCAACGCGCTGGCGTTGATGGAACTCACCCACGCGGCGTTGCCCGGCATGGTCGAGCGTGGTGCCGGCGCGGTGCTGAACATCGCGTCGATCGCGGGTTTTCAGCCGGTTCCGTACATGGCCGTGTATTCCGCAAGCAAGGCGTTCGTGCAGACGTTCTCCGAGGCCGTTCACGAGGAGCTGCACGGAACCGGGGTGTCGGTCACCTGTCTGTGCCCGGGGCCGGTGCCGACCGAGTGGGCCGAGATCGCCAACGCCGAGCGGTTCAGCATTCCGCTCGCGCAGGTCTCGCCGCGCGACGTGGCCGAGGCGGCGATCGGCGGCATGCTCTCCGGCAGGCGGACGGTGGTGCCCGGCGTGGTGCCCAAGGTGGTCAGTACGGGCGGCCGATTCGTGCCGCGCAGCCTGCTGTTGCCCGGCATCCGGATCGGCAACCGATTCCGCGGCGGGCCCAAGCACTGAGGTGGGGCTACGGGGAGCCGCTCGACTCGCCATAATCGCGCCGCGCAGGATCGTCGCCGTGGCTTTCCTGGTCATGGTCGCGGCCGGAATTTTCGGTTTCTCCGCCCTCGACGTACTGTCGGCGGGCGGCTATCAGGATCCGTCATCGCAGTCTTCACGGGCTCAGCGCGTGCTCGCGGAGAAGTTTGACCACGGCGACCAACAATTGGTTTTCGAGGTGACCACCGAGGCGGGCGCCCAGAGCCCCACCGCCCGGAGCGTGGCCGCCGACATCGTCGCGCAGCTGCAGGCGTCGCCGGACGTGGCCCAGGTCAGCTCGGCGTGGACCATTCCGCCGCCGGCCGCGGCGGGGCTGATCAGTAAGGACGGTAAGACCGGACTCATCGTCGCCGGCATCCGCGGTGGCGAGACCAACGCCCAGAAGCACGCCGCGGCACTGGCGACGAAGATCGTGCACGATCGCGACGGCGTCACGGTGAAGGCCGGCGGCGAGTCACTGACCTACGCGCAGATCAATGCACAGAGCGAAAAAGACCTGCTGGTCATGGAATCCATCGCGTTTCCAGTGAGCTTCGTCGTTCTGGTGTGGGTGTTCGGCGGTCTGCTCGCCGCGGCGATTCCGATGGCGGTCGGTGGCTTTGCGATCGTCTGCACCCTGGCGACGCTGCGAGCGATCACCCTCGCCACCGACGTCTCGATATTCGCGCTCAACCTCACGGTGGCCATGGGTTTGGCGTTGGCCATCGATTACACCCTGTTGATCATCAGCCGATACCGCGACGAACTCGCCGATGGCAGGGAGCGCGAGGATGCACTGGTTCGCACCATGTGCACGGCCGGGCGAACCGTGCTGTTCTCGGCGACGACCGTCGCGCTGTCCATGGCCACGATGGTGATGTTCCCGATGTACTTCCTGAAGTCGTTCGCCTACGCGGGCGTCGCGGTGGTCGCACTGGCCGCCGTGGCCGCGGTGGTGATCACTCCCGCCGTGATCGTGCTCCTCGGCGACCGGCTCGACTCGTTCAACGTGCGGCGGCTGATCCGCCGGCTGCGCGGCCGTCCCGAGCCGGCGCCCCGCCGGATCCAAGAGAGCTTCTTGTACCGCTCGACGAGAGCCGTGATGCAGCGGCCGGTTCCGATCGGCTTGGCAGTCGTCGCGTTCCTGCTGGTGCTGGGGGCGCCTTTTCTCGGGGCGAATTGGGGCTTCTCCGACGATCGGGTGCTGCCGACTTCGGCGTCGGCGCGACAGGTCGGCGACGACATGCGCTTCGATTTCGCGGTCAACTCCGAGCGGGACGCGACCGTGGTGATCCCCGATGCGACCGGGCTGGCGCCCGGCGAGATCGAGCGCTACGCCGCCCAACTCTCGCAGGCAGCCGACGTCGTGTCGGTGTCGGCGCCGGGCGGGACCTTCCAGAACGGCGTGCCGGTCGGGCCACCTTCCGCACCCGCCGGCGCGAAGGACGGCAGCGTGTTCCTCACGGTGCGCAGTGCGGCCGCGTTGTTCTCCACCGCGTCGGAAAGACAGCTGGATCGTTTGCATGCCGTCGCCGGACCCGGCGGCCGCGACGTGCTGTTCACCGGCAGGGCGGGGATCAATCGCGACAGTGCCGGGGCGGTGACGTCGCGGCTGCCGCTTGTCCTGTCGATCATCGCGGTCATCACGTTCGCCCTGTTGTTCATGTTGACCGGCAGCGTGGTGATGCCGCTGAAAGCCTTGGTGCTCAACGTCTTGTCCCTGACCGCCGCATTCGGCGCCCTGGTGTGGATATTCCAGGACGGCCACCTCGGCGCCCTGGGCACCACCGCCAACGGAACCCTGATGATCCACATGCCGGTGCTGCTGTTCTGCATCGCGTTCGGTCTCTCCATGGATTACGAGGTCTTCCTGGTGTCTCGGATCCGAGAGCACTGGCTGGACTCCGACCGAACCCCGGAGGCCAACGACGAGGCCGTCGCGCTGGGCCTGGCCCGCTCCGGTCGGGTTGTGACAGCAGCGGCGCTGTTGATGTCGGTCTCGTTCGCCGCGCTGATAGCCGCGCGGGTGTCGTTCATGAGGATGTTTGGTCTGGGACTCACTCTTGCGGTGGTGGTCGATGCGACGCTGGTTCGAATGCTGCTGCTTCCGGCGTTCATGCGCTTGATGGGCCGCGCCAACTGGTGGGCGCCCAAACCGTTGGTCAAGCTGCACGAGCGCATCGGCATCAACGAGGAAGAAGGCGACGTCCGGCCTCGCGCCCTTGATCCCCAACCGTGATTTGCGCGGTTGCCGCCGGACGTGTTTCGAGGATCCGGATCACACCCGTCACGTCCGTCTCTCCGCCAGAGAGGTGACGAAATGCCCGCCTCTGAGCGACAAATGGTAGGCGCGCCTCTTCCGCGGTCACGCCGTCCCCGCGCCGTCTCCCGCTGTCGCTCAAAGGCGGGCAACTGACCGTGTGCCTCGGCGAGAGACCCCAGTGGCGGATGTGACGAGGCGTTAGGCTCAGGCGGTGGCTGCTGTGGACCTGACCGCCGACGTTCCGATGACCCCGCAGGACATGTGGGACCACGTCTCCGATCTGTCGGATCTGGGCGACTGGCTGATCATGCATGAGGGATGGCGCAGCGAGCTGCCCGACGAGATCGCCGAGGGCACCCAGATCGTCGGCGTGGCACGGGCCAAGGGCCTCCGCAACCGAGTGACCTGGACGGTGACCACGTGGGACCCGCCGCACGAGGTGGCGATGTCGGGATCTGGCAAAGGCGGCGCCAAATACGCCGTCACGCTCTCCGTGCGGCCCACCGAGGAGGGATCGACGCTGGGTCTGCGCCTCGAACTGGGCGGACGTGCGCTGTTCGGTCCGGTGGGCTCGGCGGCGGCCCGCGCGGTCAAAGGCGACGTCCAGAAGTCGTTGGAGAACTTCGTCGAGTTGTACGGGTAACGGGCTTCGTGGCGATCGCCAGCGCGGCGAAGCCGGGCGCGGCGGGTCGCCACCAATAAACACAGACACACGCGGCGACACGCCGAACTCGTGTCGGTCCGCGGTCATAGACTGGCGTCCCTATGAACGACTCGTCCTTCGTGCACCTGCATAACCACACCGAGTACTCGATGTTGGACGGTGCCGCGAAGATCACGCCGATGCTCGCCGAGGTGGACCGGCTGCAGATGCCCGCGGTCGGGATGACCGACCACGGAAACATGTTCGGCGCCAGCGAGTTCTACAACGCCGCCACCAAGGCGGGGATCAAGCCGATCATCGGCGTCGAGGCGTACATCGCTCCCGCTTCTCGCTTTGATACCCGGCGGATCCTGTGGGGTGACCCCGGCCAGAAGTCCGACGACGTGTCGGGCAGCGGCTCCTACACGCACATGACCATGGTGGCCGAGAACGCCGCCGGTCTGCGCAACCTGTTCAAGCTGTCCTCGCTGGCGTCCTTCGAGGGCCAGCTCGGCAAGTGGTCGCGGATGGACGCCGAGATCATCGCCGAGCACGCCGCGGGCATCATCGCCACCACCGGCTGCCCCTCGGGCGAGGTGCAGACCCGCCTTCGGCTGGGCCAGGAGCGCGAGGCGCTGGAGTCGGCGGCCAAGTGGCGCGAGATCTTCGGCGCCGACAACTACTTCCTCGAGCTGATGGACCACGGGCTGTCCATCGAGCAGCGGGTCCGCGAAGGGCTGCTCGAGATCGGCCGCAAGCTGGGCATCCCGCCGCTGGCCACCAACGACTGCCACTACGTCACCCGCGACGCCGCCCACAACCACGAGGCGCTGTTGTGCGTGCAGACCGGCAAGACGCTCTCGGATCCCAACCGGTTCAAGTTCGACGGCGACGGCTACTACCTGAAGTCGGCCGCCGACATGCGCCGAATCTGGGACGACGAGGTCCCCGGCGCCTGCGATTCCACCCTGCTCATCGCCGATCGGGTGCAGCCCTACGATGAGGTGTGGGCGCCGCGCGACCGGATACCGATCTTCCCGGTGCCCGAGGGCCACGACCAGGCGAGCTGGCTGCACCACGAGGTGATGGCGGGGCTGCGGCGGCGGTTCGGATCCACCGTCGGCCAGGACTACATCGATCGGGCCGAGTACGAGATCAAGGTCATCTGCGACAAGGGTTTCCCGTCCTACTTCCTGATCGTCGCCGACCTGATCAACCACGCGAAGTCCATCGACATCCGGGTGGGGCCGGGGCGTGGTTCGGCGGCGGGCTCGCTGGTGGCCTACGCGCTGGGCATCACCAACATCGACCCCATTCCGCACGGTCTGCTGTTCGAGCGCTTCCTCAACCCGGAACGTCCGTCGGCTCCCGACATCGACATCGACTTCGACGACCGTCGCCGGGGCGAGATGGTCCGCTATGCCGCCGAAAAGTGGGGCTCCGACCGCGTCGCGCAGGTCATCACCTTCGGCACCATCAAAACCAAAGCGGCCCTTAAGGATTCGGCGCGAATCCACTACGGCCAGCCCGGGTTCGCCATCGCCGACCGGATCACCAAGGCGCTGCCGCCGCCGATCATGGCCAAGGACATCCCGCTGTCGGGCATCACCGATCCCGCCCACGAGCGGTACAAGGAGGCCGCCGAGGTCCGCGGCCTGATCGAAACCGACCCCGACGTCCGCACCATCTACCAGACCGCCCGCGGCCTGGAAGGCCTGATCCGCAACGCCGGTGTGCACGCGTGTGCGGTGATCATGAGCAGCGAGCCGCTGACCGAGGCCATCCCGCTGTGGAAGCGGGCCCAGGACGGGGCCATCATCACCGGCTGGGACTACCCGTCGTGTGAGGCCATCGGCCTGCTGAAGATGGACTTCCTGGGCCTGCGCAACCTGACGATCATCGGCGACGCGCTGGAGAACATCAAGGCCAACAGGGGAATTGACCTCGACCTGGAATCCGTGCCGCTGGATGACAAACCCACCTATGAGCTGCTGGGCCGCGGCGACACCCTGGGTGTGTTCCAGCTCGACGGCGGGCCGATGCGCGATCTGCTGCGCCGCATGCAGCCCACCGAGTTCAACGACATCGTCGCGGTGCTGGCGCTGTACCGCCCCGGCCCGATGGGCATGAACGCCCACAACGACTACGCCGACCGCAAGAACAGCCGACAACCGATCAAGCCGATCCATCCGGAACTCGAAGAACCGCTGCGCGAGATCCTGTCCGAGACTTACGGTTTGATCGTCTACCAAGAGCAGATCATGTTCATCGCCCAGAAGGTCGCCTCCTACACGATGGGCAAGGCCGACGCGCTGCGCAAAGCGATGGGCAAGAAGAAGCTCGAGGTGCTCGAGGCCGAGTACAAGGGCTTCTACGAGGGCATGACCACCAACGGATTCTCCGAAAAAGCGGTGAAGGCGTTGTGGGACACCATCCTTCCGTTCGCCGGGTATGCGTTCAACAAGTCGCACGCGGCCGGCTACGGTCTGGTCTCGTATTGGACGGCCTACCTGAAGGCCAACTACCCGGCCGAGTACATGGCCGGGCTGCTGACCTCGGTGGGCGACGACAAGGACAAGGCCGCGGTGTACCTGGCCGACTGCCGCAAGCTGGGCATCACGGTGTTGCCGCCCGACGTCAACGAGTCGCTGGTGAACTTCGCGTCGGTCGGAACGGACATCCGCTTCGGGTTGGGCGCGGTGCGCAACGTCGGCGCCAACGTGGTGGGTTCGCTGATCGGCACCCGCAACGGCAAGGGCAAGTTCACCGATTTCTCGGACTACCTGAACAAGATCGACATCGCGGCCTGCAACAAGAAGGTCACCGAGTCGCTGATCAAGGCCGGCGCCTTCGACTCGCTCGGTCACGCCCGCAAGGGCCTTTTCCTGGTGCACACCGATGCGGTCGATTCCGTGCTGGGCACCAAGAAGGCCGAGGCGATCGGTCAGTTCGACCTGTTCGGTGACGGCAGTGGCACCGAAGACTCGGTATTCACCATCAAGGTGCCCGACGACGAGTGGGAGGATAAGCACAAGCTCGCCCTTGAGCGGGAGATGCTGGGCCTGTACGTGTCGGGGCATCCGCTCAACGGGGTGGCGCACCTACTGGCCGCCCAGGTCGACACCCAGATCCCGGCCATCCTCGACGGCGATGTGGCCAACGAGACCCAGGTGCGGGTGGGCGGCATCCTCGCGTCGGTCAACCGGCGGGTCAACAAGAACGGGATGCCCTGGGCGTCTGCGCAATTGGAGGACCTCACCGGTGGCATCGAGGTGATGTTCTTCCCGCACGCATACTCCAGCTACGGCGCCGACATCGCCGACGACACCGTCGTGCTGATCAACGCCAAGGTGGCCATCCGCGACGATCGGATCAGCCTGATCGCCAACGAGCTTGTGGTGCCGGACTTTTCCACCGCCCAGGCGAACCGGCCGATCGCGGTCAGCCTGCCCACGCGGCAGTGCACCATCGACAAAGTCAGCGCGCTCAAGCAGGTGCTGGCCCGGCACCCGGGAACCTCGCAGGTGCATCTGCGGCTGGTCAGCGGGGACCGGATCACCACGCTGGAACTCGATGCGTCGCTGCGGGTGACGCCGTCGCCGGCGTTGATGGGGGACCTCAAGGAGCTGCTCGGCCCGGGCTGCCTGGGCGGCTAGCGGGCTGGGCGCCCCCAAGCACCGCGAGGGTGCGCAGATGTACGGGATTTACGGCGTGTCGTTGTGCAAACACGCACGCTCGCGGGGCCGACGCGCTAGGCCGACAATCCCAGCGCCGCTTGATGGTCGTGGGTCGGGATGATCGCGACCGCGTGCCGCGCCAGGTGCATGCGCTGGAGCGTCTTGAACGTCTCCTCGCGATCCTCGTCCACCAAATTGCCCGGGTAGCTTGACTTCTGCCGGACCTTGTCGATCTGCAACCGGTGCCAGGCGGCGTCACCGGCGATCAGGATCCATCCCCGCTCGGTGTGGGCGAGCACCCCGACGCTGCCCGGGGTGTGACCGGCCAGATCCACCAGGACCACCGAACGGTCGCCGAAGAGGTCGTGGCTGCCGGTGAAGGTCAGCACCGGCGGCCCGTCCAGCTCGTAGTCGCTGACCGGGCGGCCGCGCAGCGAATCGCGCACGCCGCCGACGGGCGCCACGGGGCCGGAACCGATCCATTCGTGTTCGCGGCGGTGCAGATGCACGGGCAGATCCGGCAGGTCCAGCAGGCCCGACACGTGGTCCCAGTGCGCGTGGGTGGGCAATGCGAAATCCAGCGCCGGCGCCTCGGGCAGGCGGGCCAGCGCCGCGATGGTGGGAAGCGTGTTGGCCGGCGGCCGGACGGCGACCCGCAACACCGCGGGCAGTTGAGCGATCGCGCGGTGCTCGGCGTCGACGCAGACCGCGGGGTCGACGATGAACGTGGCCTTCGGGTGAGCGATGAGGAACGACGTCAACGAATTGTCTATGCGGGCCGGCGTGAAGGTGCCCTCCACGATGGCGGCGGTCGGCACCGGGCGCGGGACCTGGGGCAGCGCGGTCACCGTCACGGTGCGGGCCGCATCCGGCAGTCCCGCGTCGACGATGCTGCGGAGGAATCGTTCGTCGGGCCGCTTCGGGCGCACCATGCCGCGCACGAGTCCGGCTGCGGCGCCGCAGCATTGGCGAAGGGTGGGGGAGCGGACCGGGTCCGACATCGCTGTGTGCGTCATGGCAGGTCCACCCGCACGATGACGCTGTCCGGCCACACCCCGCGGTCACGGGCGCGTCGCACCTTCTCGCGCACGCACAGATCTTGGTGCACGTTGGTCACGCCCGGGACCTTGATCAGCGGGACGATGTTCCATTGCCAGCCGTACCGCCGCCGCAGCACGCGGTTCGCGCGCTCGGCGTCGGCGCCGGACAGGACGGTCGCGCGGCCGGTCAGTGCCGTCGCTCCCGGGCGGACCCGGCCCCGGTGATCGCAGGCCGCGAGTTCGACGTCGCTGCGCGCGGCCAGCCGCCTGGTCTTTGGGCCCGTTTTGGTCCGGAACAACAACCCGCCGCCGTCGAACGCGAACCAGATGGGCGTGTCCACGGGGGTGCCGTCGCGGCGAAACGACCGGAGCAGGGCGTAACGAGAACCGTTCAGTTGCGCTCGTGAGGTGATTGCCATAACCACAGTTAAGGACTTAGAGTTGGCTCTAAGTCAAGCTTGGGATTCTCGGGAGGCGCGATGGCCGGTGGCCGCACCATCGGGGAGATATCCCGCGAAACCGGGGTCGCCGCGACGACCCTGCGCTACTACGAGCAGATCGGACTGGTGCCGGAGCCGGCGCGGCGGGGTGGCCAGCGCCGCTACGACGACTCGGTTCTGTCCCGGCTCGAGGTGATCGCGCTGTGCAAGACCGCGGGGTTCTCGCTCGACGAGATCCAGCTGCTCTTCGCCGACGACGCGCCGGGGCGCCCGGCCAGCCGCGGCCTCGCCGAGGCCAAACTCGCCGAGATCGACGCCCAGATGGAGTCGCTGGCCCGGGCCCGGGCCGTCATCGAGTGGGGGATGCGCTGCACCTGTCCGTCAATTGACGCCTGTACCTGCGGTATTCACCCACCCCACCCCGCCAAGGAGCGCCCATGAGCCAGCAGCAGCCCCTCGCCGTGCAGAACCTCTCGCACATCTGCATCGGCGTCTCCGACATCGAGGCGTCCCTGGCGTTCTACACCGGCGTGCTGGGCATGGACGTCGTCTTCGACATCGAACTCGAGGGCGCCGGACTGGACTCGGTCACCGGCGGCGCCGCCCAGCAGGGCCGCATGATCGGCGGGCTGATCGGGGCCGCGATGGTCGAGCTGCTGTCGCTGGGTGCGGTGCCCGACTGCCCGAGCGGCCCCCACCTGGGCTACACCAACATCTCCTTCCGGGTCGACGATCTCGACGCGACCTACGACGCCGTGACGCACCGCCGCCCCGGCGTCCGGGCCGACCCGCCCGTCGACATCGGGGGAGTGCGGATGTTCTTCATCTACGACCCCGACGGGACGCCCATCGAACTGCTGGAGCTGCCCGCCGGTGTGACGAGCACGGTGCAGCTGTGGCGGCCCGGCACCTGAAAACGTGTCCGCGCCCTGGGCGCCGACGTACGCTACGGAAATGACGACAGCCGAGCATCCGGCCACCCTGTGCGAGGCGTTCCAGCGCACCGCCGCGATCCAACCGGATGCCGTCGCGCTCCGCACGCCCGGTGACACGCAGACGCTGACGTGGCGAGAGCTCGCGACGCAGGTGCGCGAGGTCGCCGCCGGCCTCGCGGGCCTGGGGGTGCGCCGCGGCGACACGGTGTCGCTGATGATGGCCAACCGGATCGAGTTCTACCCCTTCGAAATCGGCGCCCAACACCTTGGCGCCGTATCGTTTTCGGTATACAACACGT
>NZ_JAICZA010000164.1 GCF_025933915.1 Mycobacterium sp. | reverse complement strand
TCGGGACTCGGCGGATCGGCGTGCTGCGCGGCGCGCATGGCCGCCGACGTGGGGTTGACGTAGAAGGGCGCCCCGTCCAACGGGTTGCCGTCGGCGACCAAGCGCACCGTCGGGGCGGGTCCGGTCCGCAACGGACCGGCAGGAAGACCGATGCCTGCGACAACTGTTGAGGAGGCCGCAACCGTCAGAAAGGGGGCGATCCATCGAGCGATTGCACCAGCAGCTGAGAACGTCACCCCAGAAAATTAATGGTTCGCAAGCATCGAGCGCCAATCCACGACGGCGGTGTCGGCGCGATCGGCGTTCGGCGCGGTTGGCGACCGGGCAGCTTTTGGCGGTGGCGGAGGGATTTGAACCCTCGGACGGTTTTAGCCGTCACACGCTTTCGAGGCGTGCTCCTTAGGCCGCTCGGACACGCCACCGCCGAGCAGCTTACCGAACGGCATGCCGCTCACCCCAATCGCTGGCGGGCGAAGAACGCCTCCAGCGGCGCCGCGCACTCTTGCGCCAGCACCCCGCCGCGTACTTGCGGGCGATGATTGAGCCGCCGGTCACGGACCACGTCCCACAGCGATCCGACCGCCCCGGTCTTGGGCTCCCATGCGCCGAACACCAGCCGCGTGATGCGCGCCAGCACCAGCGCACCCGCGCACATGGTGCAGGGTTCGACGGTGACGGCCAGCGTGGCGCCCTCGAGCCGCCACCCGTCGCCGAGAACGCCGGCCGCCGCCCGCAGCGCCAGGATCTCCGCGTGGGCCGTCGGGTCGCCCAGGGCCTCGCGGGCATTCACGGCGCGAGCGAGCTCTGTTCCGTCGGCGCCGACCACCACCGCGCCGATGGGCACGTCGCGGGGGCCCGCCGTCGCGGCGACCGACAGGGCGGAACGGATCAGATCTTCGTCAGCGATCACCGACCGAGCCTGATGGCGGCGACCCGCTGCGCCCGGCTCCATCAGCGGTGGCAACCCGCTGCGCCCGGCTCCGCCGCGCTTGCGATCGCCACGGCCGCGCTTGCGATCACCGACCGAGGCGGTCGATCACCGCCGACAGCTGATCGGCGAAGCCCATCTCGCGGGCGATGCGGCCCAGCTGCTCGTCGGCGTACAGATCGGTCTCGTCGAGGATGACCCCCAAGACCGCCTCGGGCAGCCCGATGTCGGACAGCAGCCCCAGGTCACCCTCTTCGAAGGGATCCGAATCCTCGAGATCGTCCGGATCGAGGTCGGCGTCGAGCTTGTCGAGCACCTCGGCGGCGATGTCGTAGTCCAGCGCGGCGGTGGCATCCGACAGCAACAGCCGCGTCCCCGACGGTGCGGGCCGCACGATGACAAAGAATTCGTCGTCCACGTCAAGCAGGCCGAAGACCGCCCCGGCGCTGCGCAATTCACGCAGCTCCGTTTCCGCGGCCGCGAGACTCATCAGCGACTTACGGGCCATGGGAGCGCAGCGCCACTGCCCCTCCTCGCGCACGACCGCGACGCCGAAGCCGTCCGGCGTGTCCGCGGACAGGCCCTGGGCAGAGGCCCGTTGTGCTCCCATGGCCGCTTACGGTAGTCCCTGGCCAGGCCCCTGACCAGATGGAGCCTGGTGGCGGCGACATCTGACGGCGACGTTCCCGGCCGGATGTGCCAACCTTGGAATGTGGCAAGCCCTCCTTCTCAGACACCGGTGTGTGTGCTCGGGCTGGGGCTGATCGGTGGCTCGATCATGCGGGCCGCCACGGCGGCGGGCCGTGAGGTGTTCGGCTATAACCGCTCGGTGGAGGGCGCGCAGGCGGCGGCCGCCGATGGCTTCGACGCCACCACGGATCTGATCGCAACCCTGACTCGCGCCGCCGGCTCCGATGCGTTGATCGTGCTGGCCGTCCCGATGCCTGCGATGGCGGGCATGCTCGCCCACATCAGGAACACGGCCCCGGCGTGTCCGTTGACCGACGTCACCAGCGTGAAGAAGGCGGTGCTCGACGAGGTCGTCGCGGCGGGCCTGCAGGAACGCTTCGTCGGCGGCCACCCGATGGCGGGCACCGCGCATTCGGGTTGGACCGCCGGCCACGCCGGGTTGTTCACCGGGGCCCCGTGGGTCGTGAGCGTCGACGATCATGTCGACCCGGCGGTCTGGTCGATGGTGATGACGTTGGCGCTGGACTGCGGCGCCGTGGTGGTGCCGGCCAGATCCGACGAACACGACGCCGCCGCGGCCGCCATATCGCATCTGCCCCACCTGCTCGCCGAGGCGCTGGCGGTCGTCGCCGGAGAGGTCCCGTTGGCCTTCGCGCTGGCCGCCGGGTCATTCCGCGACGGGACCCGGGTTGCGGGCACCGCGCCGGATCTGGTCCGGGCGATGTGCGAGGGCAACTCCGACCAACTGGTACACACCGCCGACCGCATCATCGAGTTGCTGAGTCGCGCCCGCGAATCGCTGGCCCACCACAACTCGGTCGCCGACCTCATCGAGGCCGGCCACGCCGCTCGAACGCGTTACGACAGCTTCCCGCGCTCCGACGTTTTCCACGTCGTCGTCGGCGCGGAGAACTGGCGTGAGGAATTGGCCGCCGCGGGCCGCGCGGGCGAGGTGATCAGATCCGCTCTGCCAAGCCGGGATAGTCGACGATGAATCCCTCCCCGTCGACGCTCACCGTGGTGTCGGCGATGGGCGAGCGCACCTTGATCTGGTCGAGGCTGCCCGAGCTGGCATAGCTGACGGTGCGCGCCGCCATGGACATCTCCGGCACGTTCACATAGACCACGGGAAACGTGACCGACATCGCTTGCTCCTGCAAGCCGAGCCGCCGGATGGGCAGCGCGTTGAAGAACGGGCTGAACTCCACGTCGACGTCGAGGGCGTTGTCATACGCCGCGCGGTGCTCGCCCTGATGGTCGGTGACCAGCCACATGTTCTCCTCGTCGCGCGCGAAGGAGAAGACGCGCTCGCGCTCGGCCAGGGTCACGGTCATGCCCAGCCGCTTGGTGGCACCGGTTTCATCGGTCTGCAGGTCGTAGTAGGCACCGAACGCCGGATTGGTCTCGGTGGCGGCGGCGACGATGCGGCCATTCGCCTTGATTCTCTTGCCGGACACCTGGAGTCGTACCGATTCCATCCGGGAGACGTCCTGTGCGCGCCAGGTGAGCATCGCCTGCCACACGCGGCGAGACGGATCGGAGGGGGCTGCGTTCACTCATCTACCGTAAGACGTGCCCGCCAACCACTGCGGAAGTGCCCGGTAAGTGCGTCGCAGCCGACCGGTGCCCGGGACCGAAGCCCACACCAGCAACGCCAGCAGTCCGTCGAGCGCCAGCGCCAACGCGGCCACCATCAGCGCCCCGACCAGGGCCAGGTGGAACTCGCGTTCCTTGATCCCGTCGATCAGGTATCGGCCCAGACCGCCGAGGCTCGCATAGGCGGCCACCGTCGCGGTGGCGACCACCTGCAGCGTCGCGTTGCGCAGCCCGCCCAGGATCAACGGCAGCGCATTCGGCACCTCGACGCGCAGCAGCACCTGGGCCTCGGTCATGCCCATCGCCCGGGCCGCGTCGACGACCGTCGGCTCGACGTTGGCGATCCCGGCATAGGTGCCGGCCAACAGCGCCGGCACACCCAGCAGCATCAGCGCCACCAGCGACGGTCCCAGGCCCAGCCCGAACAGCAGCGTCCCGAACAGCAGGACCCCCAGCGTCGGCAGGGAGCGCAGCCCGTTGACGGCGCCCACCACCACTATGGTGCCGCGTCCGGTGTGCCCGATGATGAGCCCGACGGGCACGGCGATCAGCGCCGAGGCGCCCACCGCGATGACGGTGTATTCGAGGTGCTCGAGGATGCGTGCCGCGAGCCCGACCGGTCCGGTCCAGTTGTCGGAAGTCAACACATAGGAGATCGCCCGGGCTACGAAGTTCACCGCGCGCCACCTACGACGGGCGCGACGACCGTACGGCGACCGGTGCTACGTACGGCGTGGGCCCAGGGTGTTGCCAGCCGGCCGGCGAACACGATGAGCACATCGATGACGACCGCCAATACGAACAACGCGATGATGCCCGCCAGGATCTGATCGCTCTTGTTGGTCTGGTACCCCTGGGTGAACCAACTGCCCAACCCGCCGATGCCGATGACCGAGCCGACCGAGACCATCGCGATGTTGGTGACCACCACCACCCGCAACCCGGCGATCAGGACCGGAACCGCAAGCGGCAGATCGACTTTCAGAATCCGTGTGATCGGCGGGTAGCCGACCGCAGTGGCGGCGTCGCGTGTCTGGGAGGGGACCGCGTCCAGCGCTTCGAGCACCGCCCGCACCAGCAGTGCGGCGGTGTAGGCGGTCAAGGCGACGATAACGTTGGCCTCGTCGAGGATGCGCGTTCCGATGATCATCGGCAACACCACGAACAGCGCGAGCGACGGGATGGTGAACACGACGCTGGCGACCGCCGTCGTCAACTGGCGCGCGATCCGGGTGCGCTGCACCAGCATGCCCAACGGCAGCGCGATCGCCATCCCGATCAACACCGGCACCAACGACAGCCGCAGATGCACGACCATCAGCCTCCAGGCGTCGTCGAGATGGGTGAACAAGTAGTGCATTTACCGGCTCCCCCGTTGGGATTCCACCGCGGCCAGGACGTCGGCGGCCAGGACACCGCCGATCACCTTGCCGGCGTCGTCGACGGCGATACCGACCCCCGACGGCGACGACAGCGCGGCGTCCAGCGCCTGGCTCAGATTGCCCCCCGGCCGAAACAGCGGTCCCGCGCCGCCCATGCAGTCCGACAGGGGTGTGCCGTCGCGGTGCCGACGCGCGCCGTCCGCGTCGATCCAGCCCAACGGCGCTCCGACGCCGTTGACCGCCACAGCCCAGCCGTCGAAAACCACCGGCCCGGAGAGCGTCTCGGCCGTGATCTGCTGGACGCCGTGCAGTGGCAGTCCGGTCGCGTCGATGAGTTGCAGCCAGCGGTAGCCGCGGCCCAGGCCGATGAACCTCGAGACGAAATCGTTGGCCGGTTGCGACAACAACCGAGCCGGCTCGTCGTACTGCTGCAACACGCCACCCTTGAACACCGCCACCCGTTCGCCGAGCCTGAGCGCCTCGTCGATGTCGTGCGTGACGAAAACGATCGTCTTGTGCAATTCGCTTTGCAGGCGCAGTATTTCGTTCTGCAGCTCATGACGGACCACCGGATCCACGGCGGAGAACGGCTCGTCCATCAGCAAGATCGGCGGATCGGCGGCCAGGGCACGCGCCACGCCGACCCGTTGCTGCTCACCGCCGGAGAGTTGCGCGGGGTAGCGTCGGGCGAGCTTGACGTCCAGCCCCACGCGTTCGAGCACCCCGTAGGCGGCATCGCGGGCGGCACGACGGGGCTGCCCACGCAACACCGGAACCGTTGCCACGTTGTCGATCACCCGCAGGTGAGGCATCAGCCCCGCATGCTGGATGACGTAGCCGATTCCGAGCCGCAGTTTCACCGGGTCGAGCGAGGAAACGTCGACGCCGTCGATCGTGATGACGCCCGACGTGGGGTCGATCATCCGGTTGATCATGCGCAGCGCCGTGGTCTTGCCGCTGCCGGAGGATCCGACGAACACGGTCAGCTTCCCGTGAGGAACGGCCAGGCTGAGCCCGTCCACGGCGGTGGTCCCGTCGCCGAAGACCTTGCTGACCTTCTCGAAGGTGATCACGTCATCCTCCGATCGGATGGTCGAAGCCGTTGTCCCGTACCCAATTTCGGGCCGCCTCGTCGGGATCGATACCCGAGTTTCCCGACACCGCGGCGTTGAGTTCGGCGACGCCGGAGGTGGTCAGCTTCGCCGACACCGCGTCCAGAACGCCTTTGAGGCGGTCCGACTTCTTCTGTGAATTGACCAGCGGAACAATGTTTCCCGCCATGAAGTTGTGTTCGGGGTCTTCGAGAGCCACCAGGTGATTCTGCGGTATTGCCGGTGACGTGGTGAAAACGTTGGCGGCGGTCACCCTTCCGTCGAGCAAGGCGCGCACGGTGACCGCGCCGCCGCCGTCGTCGATGGCGACAAAGTTGCCCGGCCTGATGTCGAGTCCGTACTTCTGCCGCAGCCCCGGCAGCCCGGCCGGCCGGGTCGCGAACGCCGAGGGGGCCCCGAATCTCACCTCGGCCGAATGTGCGGCCAGATCGGCGATTGTCTTCAGGTTCCACGCGTTCGCCGTCTGGCTGGTCACGCTGACGGTGTCGGTGTCGGTGGCGGGCGCCGGTGTCAGGATCGAGAGGTCGCCGGGGAGGCGCCGGTAGAGCTCCAGCTCGACGGCGTCGAGCGTGGTCGCCTCCGAGTGCGGGGCAAAGTAGAGCAGTAGATTGCCGATGTATTCGGGGACCAGATCGACGGAATGGTCTTTGAGCGCAGGGATATACGTCTCCCGGCTGCCGATCCCCATCCGCTTTCCGACATCGAATCCATTGGCCTGTAACGCTTGTGCGTAGATCTCGGCGATGGTCAGCGATTCCGGGAAGTCCCCGGAGCCGACGACGATGGACATGGGGCTTCGAACCTGCGCCCCCAACGGATCGGAATTGCTGCACGCCGCAACGACGCACATCGTCGTCAGCAGTACTGCCGCGCACGTGATCACACCATGCGGGCGCGGCGGTATCGTCATACCGCCGACCCTAACGCCCGAACCGGGCGGACGCTGGCGCGCGAGGATCGGTGGCCCGAATCGGTTTCATTCCGGCCCGGATAGGGCAAAGATGACATTATGAGCAGCCATACCCCTGCGTCGCCCGGCCAGCCGCCTCCCAAGCCCACCCCCGGGGACAAGACCGGTGCATCCACCAAGGAACCCGCTATCGGGTTCACCCGCGCCGGTGCGCTGTGGTCGTCGCTGATCGCCGGCTTTGTGATCCTGATTCTGTTGCTGATCTTCATCACCCAGAACACGGTGCCGACGGACTTTCGGTTCTTGGGCTGGCACTGGACCCTGCCCCTGGGGGTGGCGATCTTGCTGGCCGCCGTTGTCGGCGGGCTGATCACGGTCGCGGTCGGCACCGCACGGATCCTGCAGCTACGCCGCGCGGCGAAAAGGCCCCACACGGCAACCGGGCGCTAGCCGGGCAGCTTTGCCAGTTCGGCCAGACCGCGGGAGATCAGCGGCGCCACCACCTCGGGCGCGTGCTCCGCGGCGTCGCCCATTCCGCGAGCCTGATCCGACATCCGCCGGCGGAAGTCGATGCCCGCGGCGATGATCGCGAGTTTGAAATAGGCCAGCGCCATGTAGAACTCCCAGTGTGCCAGCGGTAAACCGGCCACCAGCGAATACCTGTCGGCCAGCTCGTCGGCCGTCGGCAGCAGCGGTGACGTCCACGCGGCCTGCGCATTGACGATCAAATCCAGCGCGGGATCGCGGTACACGCACATCAGGGCCGCGTCAGACAGCGGATCCCCCAGTGTCGAGAGCTCCCAGTCCACCACGGCGCGAACCTTTGTCGGGTCGTCGGCATCCAGGATGGTGTTGTCGATCCGGTAGTCGCCGTGCACGATCGACGCGCGGCTCTGCTGCGGAATGGCCTCGCCCAGACCGGAATGCAGCCTCTCCACGTCCGCGTCGCGACGGTCGTCGGGCAACCGCACCAGCGCCCATTGCGAACCCCATCGCCGCACCTGACGCTCCAGATATCCGCTGGGCTTGCCGAAGTCGGACAGGCCGACGGCGTCGGGATCGACATTGTGTAGGTCGACGAGCACCCGGATCAACGAGTCGACGCAGCCGCCGATGACGGTGTGGCTGAACGATTCGAGTTGGGCGCGGCGGCGCACCACCTGGCCGGCAACGAATTCGACGATCTGGAACGGTGCGCCGAGCACCGAATCGTCCTCGCACAGCCCGATCGTGCGCGCCACCGGAACCGGTGTGTCCTGCAGCGCCGCAACCACCCGGTACTCGCGGGCCATATCGTGCGCCGAGGGCGTCAACCCGTGCAGCGGCGGTCGCCGCACCAGCCAGCTGGTCGCGTCGTCGTAAACGCGGAAGGTCAGATTGGAGCGGCCACCGGAAATGAACTCCGCGCGTAACTCTCCGTCGCGCCCGATCCCCAGTGAACGCAGGTAGGAGTCCAGCGAGGCCAGGTCGAGGCCCTCGAGTTGGTCAGCTGACGTCACCGGACTTGTCTACCATCGCCCGCCTCGCCCGGGTTCACCACCTGCGATTTGCCCGCGTTGCCGTCAGGCCGTCCCGCGGCCCGCATCGTCGCCGAGCGGCCTCCGGTTTCGCGGCAACAGATCCCAGACGTGTTCGGTGGTGTTGACCGCGGCCACCGTCGCCTGACCGGACCGGGAGAACAACAGCCGCGTCACCGACGCATAGTCGACGGGAAAGGACAGCAATCGCGCCGTTCCGAGAATCTCGTGCAGCAGCACGTTGATCACCCCGCCGTGGCTGAAAACCGCGACCGTGTCCTCGGGATCGGCGGTCGCGACGAGGTCGTCGACCGCGGCCCGCACCCGGGCACGAAACGCGTCCTCGTCCACCGCGCTGGGCAGATGCCCTTGGGCCAAGCGCGCCCACTCCTGCGGCATTTCCGCACGGATCTGCTCGATGGGGATGTACACGGGAAGGTCGCGGTCATACTCCGCGAACCGGTCGTCGATCTCGACGGTCAGCCCGCGGTCCGCCGCGACCGGGTCGGCCGTCTGGATGGCCCGGCGCTGCGGGCTGCTCACCACCCGCGAGAGGGGAAACCTGGCGAGCGCCTTGGGTAGTCGCTCGATCTGGGCCAACCCCTCCTCCGACAGGTCCGGATCGGAACCTTCGCCGTGTTCGCTGCGCAGCGGCAGCGCGTGCCGGACCAGAAGCACTTGCATAGTTCTTCCTGTCTTTCGGTGGGGCCGGTCCGAAGTCTCTCATCGCGGGATACATGTCGTTCAAGGCGTGCACAATCGCTCTTGGGTAGCCCGATGCGAGGAGGATTCTCAATGACGGAGCCGGACAGGGATTGGGACGCCGCCTACCGGCAAGCGGCGCCACCCCCGTGGAGCATCGGCCGGCCGCAACCGGAGCTGGCGCGCCTCATCGATCAGGGCACGGTCCGCAGCGACGTGCTGGACTCCGGTTGTGGGCATGCCGCGCTTTCGTTGGCCCTCGCCGCGCGCGGCTACACCGTGGTCGGACTCGACGCCAGCGCGACCGCGGTCCAGGCGGCGGGCGCCGCGGCCGCCGAGCGCGGTCTCACCACCGCGAGCTTCGCGCAGGCCGACGTCACCAGCTTTCGTGGCTACCCGCCCGGTTCGGAAGGCCGCTTCTCCACCATTCTCGATAGCGGACTGTTCCACGCGCTGCCCCCGGAACGGCGCCAGGATTATGTGCAGTCCATCTACCGGGCCGCCGCGCCCGGCGCCGCCCTGTACATCCTGGCCTTCGCCGCCGGGGCGTTGGACCGGGCCCACCCGGACCGGCCGGGCCCGCCGGGCTTCACCGAAACCGAGTTGCACGACGCCGTCTCGACGCTCTGGCACGTC
>NZ_JAICZA010000284.1 GCF_025933915.1 Mycobacterium sp. | reverse complement strand
GCGTCCAGCCGGGATTCGACGTCGGCCAGGCGCTGTTCGAGCTCGGGCACCAAAGTCTGGGTGCGAACCCGGGTTTCGGCGAACGACAGCTTGCAGTACTCAATTCCGGTGCACGCCATGGTGTTCTTGCGCCACGACGACGGCCGTGACGGCAGGCCCAGCGCGTCCAGGCCGGCGACCAGCTCGTCGACCTTGTCGTCGGCCACGTCGAGGATGACCAGCTTCTGGAACGGGGTCCACCGGGCCCGGTCGGAGCCGGCCTTTTCCATCAGGTCGGCCACGGCCGACAGGGTGCTGCCCGACACGCGTCCGGCGATCGGCGCGACGCCGATCGCGTTGAGGCCGTTCTTGATTCGCTGCACGCCGACGTGGTCGATGGTGTGCTTGGCCGGCGCGGGGGCCGGGCCGTCGATCAGCCGGCGGTTGAGGTATTCGTCTTCGAGAACTTCACGGAACTTTTCCACGCCCCAGTCCTTGACCAGGAACTTCAGCCGGGCCTTGGCGCGCAGCCGCCGGTAGCCGTAGTCGCGGAACAGCTGGGTGACGGCCTCCCAGACGTCGGGCACCTCACTCAGCGGAATCCACGCTCCGAGCCGCTGCGCGAGCATCGGGTTGGTCGACAGGCCGCCGCCCACCCAGAGGTCGAGGCCGGGGCCGTGCTCGGGGTGGTGGACGCCGACGAACGCGATGTCGTGCGTCTCGTGGGAGACGTCCTGCAGCCCGGAGACCGCGGTCTTGTACTTGCGCGGCAGGTTCGCGTACTCGGGGTTGTTCAGCGAGCGGCGGACGATCTCGTCGACCGCGGACGACGGGTCGAGCACCTCGTCGAGCGAGTCGCCGGCCAGTGGCGAACCGTGGATGCCGCGCGGGCAGTCGCCGCACGCCTCGGTGGTCTGCAATCCCACGGAATCGAGCCGTCGCCAGATCTCGGGGACGTCCTCGATCCGGACCCAGTGCAATTGCAGGTTTTCCCGGTCGCTGATGTCGGCGGTGTCGCGGGCGAATTCGGTCGAAATCCGGCCCAGCGTGCGCATCGTGTGCGCCGTCATCGCCTTGCCGTCGGAGCGGACGCGCATCATGAAGTACTTGGCTTCGATCTTGTCGGTGTTCTCGTCGCCGGTCCAGCTGCCGTCGTAGCCCTGCTCGCGTTGGGTGTAGAGGCCCATCCAGCGGAATCGCCCGCGCAGATCGGACTTGTCGATGCTGTCGAAACCCTGTTTGGCGTAGACGTTGATGATGCGGTCGCGCACATTCAGCGGCCCATCGTCGTTCTTGATCTTTTCGGTGTCGTTGAGGGGTTCGCGATCTCCCAACGCCCACTGACCCTCGTTGCGGGTCTTAACGGGACGTGCGGTGGTCATGTGGTGTGTCTCCTTCGCGAACAGGTCGCGGCGGTACGGATCGGTCGGCAGGCGGCGAGCTGGGCTGCTGGGCCTTCGTGGCTACCGGGCATCGACGATGATGTTGTGTGTCAGTGGGTGCCCGTTGGCGCAGCATTGGGCCTACGGGTCACGCATTCCATAGTGCACTTCTGACGGGGATGTCAGTAGAGGTGCGACTGTTGTGGGGACACAACCGTTGGTTGTGTGCGCCGTTTCACGTTCGCGGCGCGGATGCGCGGCGCCGCAGCACTTTTCGGCTGGTGTCGCGGCCGGAGTTGATGGATCAGATGCGTGAGCAGGCGTTGCGCTTTGGTGCTGATTTGCGGATGGAAGATGTGGAGTCGGTGTCGCTAGGCGGTGCGGTGAAGTCGGTGACCACGGCCGAGGGTGAGACGGAGGTGGATCGCACCTACCGCCAGGCCGTGACCGCCGCCGGCAGCGGTTGCGCGGCCGCCATCGACGCCGAACGCTGGCTCGCCGACGAGGAAACCGACGTGGTCGCCGACGTCACACCGGCGATGGATCGAAAGTCGTTGCGCGGCGGATGTTTTCAGGTGATATCGGCGACCAGGACGCCCATCCGGCGCAGCCCCAGCCGCGCGACGAGCGGCAGCCCGTCGCCGTCGGCGCCGGTGGGCAGCACCCGCAGGTTGGTGATGTGTACGTCGCGGTTGCGAACCTGGATATCCGCCTCGCCCGCGGCCAGCAGGTTCTTGACCCAGTCGGCCTTGCCGTGGCCCAACAGGATCGCGACGAGGTTGCCTTTGCGATAGGCGTTCACCACGGTGCGATACGGCTTGCCCGACTTGCGGCCCTGGTGGTTGATCACCACGAACGTCGGCAAATAGCGTGCCGCCCGCCGCATGACCGGGTTCATGTACTTCATCTGCAACCGGTCGAGCCAGGCCGGAAAGAGCATCGGCATGCCGGGCGCACTGTTGGGATGGTCCTTGGCGGACATAGGAACTCCTGATCGTTAGACGGATAGCGTAACTGTCGTTTATCGTCACCCCGCACACCAGCATCAACCTGGCGACTATCGACGACACCCGCACCTACGTGCGCAACTACCTGATGCCGATGGTCACAGGGCCGAGCTAGTCGCCGGCCCGGGTGAGTCACATGCGCCACTTTCGTCGCGAGGCAACAGGCGACATGCCACGGCGCACCGCAGCCGGCCCGCTGGCACACCGGATTACGGGCCTAGTCCGCGAGCGGCAACGAATTAGCGGCCGGGCGTGAGATGGGCGGTGACGATCGGGGTGACCCGCGCAATGAGTTCGTCCACTGAAGCGGACGCGATCGGTTCGACCTGCAGGACATGGCGCAAGTAGGCGATGCCCAGGAGTTGGCCCATGGCCAGATCGATACGCAGTTCGGTGTCCGACCCCGTCAGCAACTTGGCCAACTCCGGATACAGCTGGCCCTGAATGAACTGACGCACCAGGG
>NZ_JAICZA010000184.1 GCF_025933915.1 Mycobacterium sp. | reverse complement strand
TTGCGCCCATTGTGCAATATTCCCCACTGCTGCCTCCCGTAGGAGTCTGGGCCGTATCTCAGTCCCAGTGTGGCCGGACACCCTCTCAGGCCGGCTACCCGTCGTCGCCTTGGTAGGCCGTCACCCCACCAACAAGCTGATAGGCCGCGGGCCCATCCCACACCGCAAAAGCTTTCCACCAAAAGACATGCGTCTAAAGGTCCTATCCGGTATTAGACCCAGTTTCCCAGGCTTATCCCGAAGTGCAGGGCAGATTGCCCACGTGTTACTCACCCGTTCGCCACTCGAGTACCTCCGAAGAGGCCTTTCCGTTCGACTTGCATGTGTTAAGCACGCCGCCAGCGTTCGTCCTGAGCCAGGATCAAACTCTCCAAACAAAAACTCCTCGATAAACGAGGTGAATTTACAATCAGAGAAAATCTGACCTAACAAAAAGACACCAAATAACTGGCATCAAAAGTTTCCATACCCACACACGGGGGGTGTTAGGTATGGCCAAAAAAACAACAACAAAATAAAAAGACCAAACACACTATTGAGTTCTCAAACAACACTTGTTTCGCCCGTTTTGGGGCAACCCTGCCAGCTTAATACAAGTCCGGCAGTGGAGTCAACTCCCAGATTTTGGTCTTCGAGAGACCGTGTCGGGAGCAGCCGTGCCAGGCTAGTACCAATCCAGCGAGGGAGTCAAGGCCCCGATCTCGTCCACCTTTGCGTTGGTGACCGCTCTTGTGGGGCACTGACTTTGGTTACTGTACCCGCTCGATCTCCGCTCCCAAAATCGCCAGGTTTTCCACGAACAACGGGTAGCCGCGATCGATGTGGAAGACGTCGTGGACCTCGGTGTCTCCGTCGGCGACGAGCCCCGCCAACACCAGGCCGGCGCCGGCCCGAATGTCCGAGCACCACACCGGTGCGCTCGACAATTGCGGCAGCCCGCGGACGACGGCATGGTGCCCGTCGGTGCGGGCGTCGGCGCCCAGACGAATCATTTCTTCAACGAACCGAAAGCGCGCCTCGAACACGTTCTCGGTGATCATCGACGTGCCGTCGGCGATCGACGCCAGCGCGATCGCCATTGGCTGCAAGTCGGTGGGAAATCCGGGAAACGGCAGGGTCGCCACATTGACCGCCTTCGGGCGCTCGTACTGAGTCACCCGGAAGCTGTTCTCCGTTTGGGTCACCGTCCCGCCGGCGTCGTGCAGTTTGTGCAGCACGACCTGCAGGTGCGCCGGATCAACGCCGGTCACCGAGATGTCTCCGCGGGTCATCGCCGCGGCGATGCCCCACGTGGCGGCGACGATGCGATCCCCGATGACGCGATGTTCGGTCGGGTGCAGCCGCGGGACGCCGGTGATGGTCATGGTCGGCGAACCCGCGCCTTCGACCTGCGCACCCATCTGGTTCAACATCGTGCACAGATCGACGACATCGGGTTCACGTGCGGCGTTATGGATCGTCGTGACGCCCTCAGCCACGACAGCGGCCATCAGGATGTTCTCGGTCGCCCCCACCGACGGAAACTCCAACTGGATCTCCGCGCCACGCAACGTATCAGCCTGTGCCACCACGCATCCGTGCTCGATGTTGCATTGCGCGCCCAGCTGGCGCAGGCCGGCCTGGTGCATGTCCAGCGGCCGTGACCCGATCGCGTCTCCCCCCGGGAGAGCGACGCGGGCCCGCTTGCACCGGCCGACCAGCGGCCCCAGCACGCACACCGAAGCCCGGAACTGTCGCACCGCGGCGAAGTCGGCATCGTATTTCGGCTCATCAGGAGAGGTGATTCGGGCGACGTCTCCGTCGAGTTCGACGGTTGCGCCCAGGCCGCGCAGCACCTCCGCCATCAGCGGCACATCGAGGATGTCGGGGCAGTTGGTGATGGTGCTGGTGCCTTCGGCCAGCAACGTCGCGGCCATCAGCTTGAGCACGCTGTTCTTTGCGCCCCCCACCGCGACTTCGCCTGACAAGCGGTTACCGCCGGTCACCACGAATCGCTCAGCCACCCGGGTCAGTCTAGTGAAGGGGTATCGGCTTGTCAGTCGGCCAGCCTGGCGATCGAGCCAAGTCTCGGCCCCTTCACGCGCCGCAGTACCGTTTGCTCATGGCAGTACACCTGACTCGCATCTATACGCGGACCGGCGACGATGGCACCACGGGATTGAGTGACTTCTCGCGGGTCCCCAAAACCGACCCCCGCCTGGTCGCTTACGCCGACTGTGACGAGGCCAACTCGGCGATCGGCGTCGCCGTCGCCGTCGGTCAGCCCGACGAACAGCTCACGGCCGTGTTGCGCCAGATCCAGAATGACCTCTTCGACGCCGGCGCGGATCTATCCACCCCGGTGGTCGAGAACCCCGAATATCCGGCGCTGCGGGTCACCCAGCCATACATCGATCGGCTCGAAAACTGGTGTGACACATATAACGAGTCGTTGCCGAAGTTGAATTCCTTTATATTGCCCGGTGGTTCGTCGTTGTCGGCGTATTTGCACGTCGCCCGCACCGTGGTGCGTCGGGCCGAGCGCTCGGCATGGGCCGCGGTCGGTGCCGCGCCGCAGCAAGTCAACGTCTTGCCCGCGAGGTACCTGAACCGCCTTTCGGACCTACTTTTCATCCTGTCGCGGGTGGCCAATCCCGATGGCGATGTGCTCTGGAAGCCGGGCGGCGGGGAAGCCGTCACGAGTTAGCCGAAGCGGCAATGCGTTTGGTGTGCGTCCTAGATACTGCGCCGGCGTGAACGCGGCGACGGACGCGACTCCAGCCAAGACAAGAACGCGGTCAAAGCGCCCTTGTCGAACGCGATCTCATAGCCAGACCTGCGATCCTGGGTCGTATCGCGCAGTTCGATGACGACAATCTCGTCGGTCATGATGTCGAACTCGTCGCCGCGGGGCGCCCGTCTGGCCACGATCTCCACGCCTCGCCGGCTCAGCCGTCGGTCCGGCCACAATCTCAGACTGGAGAGCCGGTAGAACGCGGCTTCGCCGCCGCGGTAACGGATCACCCCGTGACGCCAGCCGTGACCACCCTCCGCGGGAAAGTCTCGCATGATCCCCGCCGTGCCGCCCTGACGCAGCTTCCACAGCCGATAACTCAGCGCAACGACTGCGGCCGCCAGCACGACGACGAGCACGACCATGCCGGCCATGGGCGCGCTCATCGGCGGTTAGTCGATCGCGCCGACGGCGCGCAATCTTGCGCGCCCTCTGGCGGCGATACGAGGATCGTCCGACTCAGACGCCTCTCTGGCGGCGCTCTCGTCGATCTCCGACTCGAATTCGGCGGATTCGGCGAGGATGGTCACCGTCTCCTCGGTGACCGACAGGAATCCGCCGTCCACCGCGATCCGTAGATCGTCTTCGCCCTCTCTTTCGACGCGCACCATTGCGTCGTCGACCAATTGCGCTACCAGTGGGATGTGGCGCGGCAGGATGCCGATCTCACCGACGGTGGTGCGGGTGAACAGAAAGGTTGCCTCACCCGACCAGATTTTCCGGTCGACGGCGACGATCTCAATATTCAATTCGGCCATGCCACAGACCCCTTCGATAGCTTCCGACCCCGTTGCGGCCCAGCTGCAGGTTAGAGCTTGGCGCCAAGGGTCTCTGCCTTCTTGGCCAAGTCGTCCAGGCCACCGATCAAGAAGAAGGCCTGCTCGGGCACGTGGTCGAACTCGCCCTTGGTCAGACGGTCGAATGCCTCGATGGTCTCCTTCAGCGGAACCGTCGAACCCGGCTGACCGGTGAACTGCTCGGCGGCCATCATGTTCTGCGACAGGAACCGCTCGATGCGCCGCGCGCGCTGCACGAGCTGCTTGTCTTCTTCGGACAGCTCGTCGATACCGAGGATCGCGATGATGTCCTGAAGGTCCTTGTACCGCTGCAGGATCCGGATGACCTCCTGCGCCACGGCGTAGTGCTCGTCACCGACGACCGCCGGGTCGAGGATGGTCGAGCTGGACGCAAGCGGGTCCACCGCGGGGAAGATGCCCTTGGAGAAGACCGCACGTGATAGCTCGGTGGTGGCGTCCAGGTGCGCGAAGGTGGTCGCCGGCGCCGGGTCCGTGTAGTCGTCGGCGGGCACGTAGACCGCCTGCATCGAGGTAATCGACCGGCCACGGGTCGAGGTGATGCGCTCCTGCAACTCGCCCATCTCGTCGGCCAGCGTGGGCTGATAGCCCACGGCCGACGGCATACGACCGAGCAGCGTCGACACCTCCGAACCGGCCTGGGTGAACCGGAAGATGTTGTCGATGAACAACAGCACGTCCTGGCCCGCCTCGTCGCGGAACCACTCGGCCATGGTCAGCGCGGAGAGCGCCACTCGCATGCGGGTGCCGGGCGGCTCGTCCATCTGACCGAACACCAGCGCGGTGTCCTTGAGCACGTCGGCTTCCTGCAGCTCGACCCAGAGGTCATTGCCCTCGCGGGTGCGCTCCCCCACGCCGGCGAACACCGAAGTACCACCGAAGTTGCGGGCAATACGGTTGATCATCTCCTGGATGAGCACCGTCTTGCCCACGCCCGCGCCGCCGAACAGCGCGATCTTGCCACCACGCACATACGGGGTGAGCAGATCGACGACCTTCAGCCCGGTCTCGAGCATCTCGGTACGAGGCTCGAGCTCTTCGAACGGCGGTGGCTTGCGGTGAATCGACCAGTGCTCGAAATCTTCCCCGTAGCCCGGCTTGTCCAGGCAGTGCCCCAGCGCGTTGAACACGTGGCCCTTGACCTCTTGGCCGACCGGCACCGAGATCGAACGACCGGTGTCGGTCACCTCCACGCCACGCACCAGGCCGTCGGTGGGCTGCAGCGAGATGGTGCGCACCAAGTTGTCCCCGAGGTGCTGAGCGACCTCGAGCGTGAGCGTCTTCGCCAGTTCCTCGAACGTGATATCCGCATGCAATGCGTTGAACAACGCCGGCACGGAACCCCGGGGGAATTCGACGTCGACCACCGGTCCGGTGACCCGTACCACCCGGCCGCTGGTGTCGCTCTTAGCCGACTTCGTGGACTTCTCGTCGGTTGCTGTAGTAGCAGGCATAGTTTCTTTCGCTTCCTCGTGGTACTGCCTAGCGGGCATCGGCGAGCGCGTTTGCGCCACCGACGATTTCGCTAATCTCCTGGGTGATCTGGGCCTGCCGCTCGCGGTTCGCCATCAGCGTCAGGGCCTTGATGAGGTCATCTGCGTTGTCGGTGGCCGACTTCATCGCGCGTTGGCGCGAGGCCAGCTCCGACGCCGCGGCTTCGAGCAGCGCCTCGTAAACGCGGGTGGTCAGGTAACGGGGCAACAGCGACTCGAAAAGCGTTGTCGCATCCGGCTCGAACGAATACAAGGTCCGCACCTCGGGCTGCTGTTCCTCGACGTATTCGACCACCATGGGGGCGATCCGGTGGGCGACCGCCGACTGCGACAACATCGACTTGAACTCGCTGAAGACGATGTGCAACTCGTCGACGCTCTCGACGTCAGATTGACTCTCGTCGTCGTCGCCGGTGCCCAGCATGAACGCATCGACCAGGGTCTCGGCAATCTCGGCGGCGTTCTCGTATTGCGGTTGCTCGGAAAAGCCCGTCCAGGATCCGCTGAGGTCCCAGTTGCGGAACTTGTAGTAATTCAGCGCTTTACGGCCCACGGTGTAGAGCACCGGCTCCTTACCTTGTTCCCGCAGCAAGGAAAAGAGCTCCTCGGCGCGACGGAAGATGCTCGCGTTGTAGGCACCGCACAGACCACGGTCGGACGTCACCACCAGCACCCCCACCCGCTTGGGTTCTGGCCGCTCGACGAGCAATGGATGATCCAGGGCGGCCTCGGCGGCCAGCGTGGTGAGCATCGCGGTGATCTGGAAGGCGTACGGCCGAGCCGAGCCGAGCCGAGCCTGCGCCCGCCCGATACGCGACGTCGCGATCAACTCCTGGGCCTTGGTGATCTTTTTGATCGACCCGGCCGAGCGGATGCGTCCGCGCAATTCACGAAGTGTGGCAGCCATCGCTTGCTACTTCTTTGCCTTCTTCTTCGGCGCAGGCTTCTTGACCTTCACCGATTCCTTTTCCAGCTCCCCCTCGTCGAGCGCTTCGACATGCTCGTCGGGCACCACCGATCCACCACCGGTCGCGGCGAAGCCCTTCTTGAAGTTCTTGATGACCTTCTCGAGTTCTTCGGCCGCCTCGTCGGAGAGCTTCTGGGTGTCTCGGATCCCCGACAGGATCTTCTCTTCGGAGGCTCGGATGTGGTCCAGCAGTTCGGTTTCGAAGCGCCGAACGTCCTCCACGGGCACCGAGTCCAGGTGACCACCGGTACCGAGGAAGATCGAGATCACTTGCTCCTCAACGGGCATGGGCTGGTACTGCGGCTGCTTGAGCAGCTCGACCAGCCGCGCACCACGGTCCAGCTGGGCTTTCGACGTCGCGTCGAGGTCAGAGGCGAAGGCGGCGAAGGATTCCAATTCGCGGTATTGCGACAGGTCCAAACGCAGCGAACCGGCCACCTCCTTCATCGCCTTGATCTGCGCCGCACCACCTACGCGCGACACCGAGACGCCGACGTTAATGGCCGGCCGCACACCCTGGTTGAACAGGTCGGACTCCAGGAAGCACTGCCCGTCGGTAATCGAGATGACGTTGGTGGGGATGTAAGCCGAGATGTCGTTGGCCTTGGTCTCGATGATCGGCAAGCCGGTCATCGAGCCGCCACCGAGTTCGTCGGAAAGCTTGGCGCAGCGCTCCAAAAGCCTTGAGTGCAGGTAGAACACGTCACCCGGGTAGGCCTCGCGGCCGGGTGGGCGGCGCAGCAGCAGCGAGATCGCGCGGTAGGCCTCGGCCTGCTTGCTCAGGTCGTCGAAGACGATCAGCACGTGCTTGCCGTCATACATCCAGTGCTGGGCGATCGCCGAACCCGTGTAGGGCGCAAGCCATTTGAACCCGGCGGAGTCGGAGGCCGGCGCCGCGACGATGGTGGTGTAGTCCATCGCGCCACCCTCTTCGAGGGCACGGCGGACCGAGGCGATCGTGGTGCCCTTTTGGCCGATGGCCACGTACACGCAGCGCACCTGCTTGCGCTCGTCGCCGGTCTCCCAGTTCTGGCGCTGGTTGAGGATGGTGTCCACGCAGACCGCCGTCTTGCCGGTCTTACGGTCGCCGATGATCAGCTGGCGCTGGCCGCGGCCGATGGGGGTCATCGCGTCGATGGCCTTGATCCCGGTCTGCAGCGGCTCTTTCACGCTTTGCCGCTGAACCACCGAGGGTGCCTGGATCTCCAGTGCGCGCCGGACATCGGTTTCGATGTCGCCCTGGCCGTCGATCGGCTGGCCCAACGGGTTGACCACTCGGCCCAGGAACCCGTCGCCGACGGGCACCGAGAGGACCTCGCCGGTGCGCTTGACCTGCTGGCCCTCTTCGATTTTCTCGAAGTCACCCAGGATCACCGCGCCGACGTTGTGCTCGTCGAGGTTGAGCGCGACCCCGAGCACGCCACCGGGGAACTCGAGCAGCTCCTGGGTCATCACGGACGGCAGGCCTTCGACGTGGGCGATGCCGTCACCGGCATCGACGACGGCACCGACCTCTTCGCGCGAGGTGTCGGAGGTGAAAGAGCCTACGTACTCCTCGATGGCGCTCTGAATGTCATCAGCGGAGATTGTCAACTCGGCCATGGCTTTTCGTCTTCCTACTTGATCTTCGTGTCGCGTGTGTCGGAAAAGTTTGTGATTGCTCTGTCTTGGTCAGTCGGGCAACTGAGCCTCGGCTGCGATCAGACGGGATGAGAGTGACCCGTCGATGACTTCGTCAGCCACGGCGATGCGCAACCCACCCAGCAGTTCGGAATCGATCTGCAGCTGCACCGACACCGGGTGACCGTAGATGCGGCTGAGCACCTCGGTGAGGCGAGTGCGCTGAGCGTCGCTCAGTTCGGCTGCCGCACTGACTTGCGCGACGACTTCGCCGCGGCGCGCCACCGCAACCTCTGCCAGGAA
>NZ_JAICZA010000260.1 GCF_025933915.1 Mycobacterium sp. | reverse complement strand
TTGGTCCAGAGCATCCCGAAGACCAAACTCGGCCAATTGCTCGACGAATCCTTCCAGGGCTTCAACGGTTCCGGTTACGACCTGGGATCACTGATCGATTCCTCACAGATACTGTCCAGAGACGCCAACGGCGTCGTCGATCGCACCCGAGCCCTCACCGAAGACACCGGGCCGCTGCTGGATACCCAGGCGCGCACCACGGATTCGATCAGGACGTGGGCGCGTAGCTTCGCCGGTATTTCGGATGTGTTGGTGGACAACGATTCCCACTTCCGCACCATCCTGCAAACCGGTCCCGACACTGCGAACGAAGCGTCGCGGCTTCTCGAACAGATCAAACCGACGCTGCCGGTGTTGCTCGCCAACCTGACCACCATCGGGCAGATCGGCGTCACCTACCACCCCTCGATCGAGCAGTTGCTGGTGTTGCTGCCGTCGGCGGTTGCTATCGAGCAGGCCGCCGCGGCGCCAAACCATCCCGAGGGTACGGCCCAGGGCGACTTCGCGCTCACGATCGACGATCCACCCATTTGCACGGTCGGCTTCATGCCTCCCAACACGTGGCGGTCCCCGGACGACCTCACCGACATCGACACACCGGACGGGTTGTATTGCAAGCTCCCGCAGGATTCGCCGCTCTCGGTTCGGGGTGCCCGCAACTATCCCTGCATGGGGCACCCGGGCAAGCGCGCGCCCACCGTCGAAATCTGCAACAGCGACAAGCCGTTCATGCCGCTGGCGATGCGCCAGCACGTCCTCGGCCCCTACCCACTGGACCCCAACTTGCTCTCCCAGGGCATCCCGCCGGATGACCGGATTACCACCAACGACAGAATCTTCGCCCCGGTCGAGGGAACGCCGCTGCCGCCGGGGGCGGTGCCGCGCGGCGCCCCTGCGGGGCCGCGGGGAGAAGTTCCACCGCCGGGCACGGTTGGAGCCGCCGTTCCGCCGATGCCGTCGTCGGGTCCCTCGCTACCCATGTCGAGAATGTCGGCAGACCTTCCGCCCGTGGCGCCACTGGACGTCCCCGCACCGGGGGAACTTCCCGCGCCGCCACCACCGCCCGCCCCCGCGCCACCGGATCAGGTCGACGGTGCACAGCCCCAGGCGGCGCCAAGCTCGTTCGGAGGCAAGGCATCTAAGCCCGCGCCGTCGGTCGCGGTGGCCAAGTACGATCCGCGCACCGGGCGGTATGTCGGCCCGGACGGGAAGCTGTACCAGCAGTCGGATCTCATTGCCGCGAAAGCGCCCAAGACCTGGCAGGACATGCTGCCCACCTGAAGCCGCGCCCCGAAGCGGTCGGAGAGGGCGGGCAACGAAGCTACGAACGCGCGGTCAGCTGAGCTGGTCCAGGCGTAGCGGCATCGTGATGTCGAGCCACTGGTTCTGCCCGCAGGCACCGCTCGGGCCGATCGTCTTGTCCTTGCCGGAGAGGGTCGACGTCCCGAGTTGATATCCACCGTATTGGTTCACCGGATAGAAAAAGAAGGTCTGCTGCCCGGAGTACGCGGTACCGTCCTCGCACCGCTCCCAGTTCGGCACTTCGCGTTTGACCTTCCACATCTCCCCGTCATTCATATAGAGGGGCGCGCTCCAGCCCTGGTCGCTGGTCACCGTGCCGTGGCATTCCTGAAACGTGGTGCATGACGAGCTGATCGTCCACGTCTGGATGACCGTCGGCTCGCCAAAGTACTGATCGTTCCTCTGGGCCCAGTCGCCGATGGACGTGGCGCGGAACGTCCCGTTGATGGCCACCTCTTCCTTGGTTGTCGCCCGGGCTACGGATGCCGTGCCCAAACCGCCGAATACGGTGGCAGCGACCAGCGTTGCGGTGGTGAGTGTTCGAACTGAACGCATCAGGTGCTCCTCGACGGGGATGAACCGACAGTGCCTACGGCAGTTTTTCGGCACCGGTAGCGGCGTTCTCGCGGATGAGAATAACACCGGCGCCGGCGACCGGGAACCGATTGAACCAAATGGCAGCGGTCACGACAGTGGATCCAACTTCGAGATCAGCCAGGAACCCTTGACTTTCGTCAACGTCACCCGGGCGGCGCTCGCGGTCGTCTGCGGTTCCGGCTTCTCCTTGCTGGTGGCGGTCTGGTTGATGAACACCAGCACGACGGCTGAATCCGGGTGCAACTCCGAAACGGCGGCACGCACCACCTTGGCCGTCTCCGTGACCCGCTTCTGCTGTGCCAGGGCCGCGATCTGTTCGGTGAACTTGATGTAGTAGGCGAGGAAATCACCGGTGAGATATGACTGCGCCTTGGCGAAATCACGGTTGAGGCTGTCGGGAGCGTACGACAGCACGGCCACGGAACCTTCCGACGCGGCCTGGATTGCCCGGTGTGCCGCCGCGTCGCCGACCTGCTGATCCGGCCGGTACAGAACGAAGAACAGACTGAGGGCGACGCCCACCGCGGTAGCGACCAACGCTGTCGCGACTATGGAACGCCACCTCGCCAACCACCGGCGGATCCAGCGCTTGGTCGTGGCCGGTCCGTCGGTGCGAGCCGATCCAGGGGAAGCGGGTGGCGACCCGATCTCGTCTGACGGCGTGGTTTCCAGGCCGCCCAGCGACGAGCCATGCTCGACAGTCATTGCAGGAAATCGACTTTCGACATTTTGAGCTGACCGCCGTCGCGCGTCAGGTCAACGCTGATCCGCAACGCGACCGTCGGCCGTTTGGTGTTGTCTGCATTGGTGACATCGGATTTCGCCGCGACAAGCACGACCCCGTGATCGTCGCTCATCGACTCGACGGCGACGGCTTCGACGGTGCCCTTGCTGCTTACCTTCGATTCCTCCGCCTGCTTGGCCCTGAGGCCTGACATCGCCGACAGTTGGCTCTTGAAGTCGCCCGTGGAGTTGTCGATCATGCGCTGGAAGTCGTCCTTGACATGGTTGGCGTCAACCGACAGCAGCGCCGTGACCCCGTGCCGGGCCGCGGCAGTGAACTCGGCCGCGAGCTGTTGCTTGTGCACGGTGGTGCGGTGCTGCCACACGATGTAACCGCTCGCCGCGAGCGAAGCGGAGGCGAGCATGATGCCGATGCCGGCCGCGATCGTCTTACGCTCCGGGCGTCGAAGCCAACGAGGCCGCCTCGGGCGTCGGAGCCACCGTAGCCGCGCCCGGGCCGACTTTGCGGGGCGCCCCTTCACACCTTGGGAGGCGTCGTCGGCGTCCCCGGTTGCGGCCCGGCGCAGTGTCAAGAGGCGTGCGCGAGCCGCCTCGGCGCGCGCTTCAGCCTCGGCAACTTCGTCGTGGGTGTCCACTTCCGAGACAGGCGCTATGGCGCCGACGGTCGACTGCCGTTCGTCGGGATCGGTCACGCTCGCCGCGTCGCCATGGTCGGCGTCGGGCCCCTCCGGATCGTGCACGGAGAATGAGCTTATCACTTCCGTCCGGCCGCAACGGCGTCGTCGCGCTGCGGCAATCGTGGCTCTCACATGCGGAAATGCTTACCCGTCGGCGAACGCGGCGGAGTGGGTCGGGGTGGCCCGGCGCCGACGGCTGTCCGGTTGAGGTGATCTTCTCCAACCAGGAGAATTTTCTTTTCAGATGTGGCACAGTAATCGGGTGCGATTCCTGGTGGCAGTGGCTGCCGCGTTGCTCGGCGTCGGTGTGCTCGCGGCGCCGCCATCGTTTGCCGGGCCGACCGTCTGCGACTACCCCGCCTGCACCCCGGGCATCATGCCGCATCAGGTGTTGGGCGCGCCGTGTGACAACACCACCTACTACGCCTTCGGTGTCGACGACGGTTTCGTTCCCCCCGCCTCGCAGCCCGGACGGCTGATGTTCTGCGGCTCGCCGAGGAAATACCAGCCGCGATGGTTCCGGTCACCGCCAATGGCGGGAGTCAAGAACGAAAACGCCGATTGCCAGAATTACCAGAACTACGTCGCGCAGGCGCCCGACGGCCTATTGCTGATCTGCTACGCCCACGACGGCATTTTGAGCTGGATCCGCGCCGACTCGTAGCCGCGCCGTTTCCGTTCAGCCGCGATTACGTTGGTCAGGGGCACTCGGGGTCTT
>NZ_JAICZA010000234.1 GCF_025933915.1 Mycobacterium sp. | reverse complement strand
GGTGCGGTGATCAAGGACGCCAAGGAGCAACTGCGCGGTCTGCCCGACGGCCTCACCTACGGGCTGCTGCGCTACCTGAATCCCGAAGTGGACCTGGGTGATTCGGATCCGGTCATCGGCTTCAACTACCTGGGCCGGCTCGGGGGCGCGGCCGCCGACTTGTCCGGCGAGCTATGGGGATTCAGCCCGAACAGTCGGGCGCTGGCCGGCGCGGCCGGGGCGGTGGCGCTGCCGTTGCCGCACACGGTCGAGCTCAACGCCGGCACCATGGACACCGCGGACGGCCCGCACCTGCAGGCCAACTGGACGTGGGCGTCGTCGGCGCTGACCCACGACGAAGTAACCCGGTTGAGCCAGTTGTGGTTTGCGGCCCTGGCCGGCATCTGCGCGCACGTGCGCCGCGGCGGTGGCGGGTTGACCCCGTCCGACATCGCCCCGGCCCGGCTGGACCAACAGCAGATCGACCAACTCGAACAACGCTACGACGTCGCCGATGTCTTGCCGCTGACCGCGCTGCAGCAGGGACTGCTGTTCCATTCGACCACGCAACCCAACGGGGACGTGTACTCGGTGCAGCTGACCATCGCGCTGCGCGGCGCCCTCGATGCGCACCGCCTGCAGCGGGCCGTGCACACCGTCGTCACCCGCCATCCCAACCTTGCGGCCCGATTCTGTCCCGACTTCGGCCACCCGGTGCAGATCATCCCGGCCGCCCCGGAACCGGCCTACCGGCACGTCGAGCTCGACGGTGGCGGCTTGAAGCAACAAGACGCACGGGTCCAGGAGATAGCCGCCGCCGAACGCGCCGCGGTGCGAGACCTCGGCAGCGAGCCACCCGTGCGGGCCGCGCTGATTCGCGTCGCGGACAACGAATTCCGGTTCGTGCTCACCGTCCACCACATCGTGATGGACGGCTGGTCGCTACCGGTCCTGCTGCACGAAGTCTTCGCCTGTTACTACGCGTCGCGGTTGCCGGCGGCGCCGCCCTATCGCAGCTTCGTCAGCTGGCTGGCGGATCGCGACGTCGCGGCCGCGCGCGCGGCGTGGCGCGAGGTGCTCGACGGTTTCGACACGCCCACCCTGGTGGGCCCGGCGGGTCGCGTGGAACTCGGGCGGCGCGGGGTGACTTCACTCCAGCTCTCCACCGAAACCACCAGTGCGCTCGGTGAACTCGCCCGCTCCTGTCGAACCACCGTCAACACCGTGCTGCAGGCCGCCTGGGCGCAGCTGCTGATGTCGCTGACCGGCCGGCACGACGTCGCTTTCGGCACCGCGGTGTCCGGTCGGCCGGCCGAGCTGCCCGGCGCCGAATCCATGGTGGGCTTGCTGATCAACACCGTGCCGGTGCGCGCCCACGCCACCGCGGCGACTACCGTCGCCGAATTCCTGGGCCGGCTGCAACGCGCCCACAACGACACCGTGGAGCACCAGCACCTGGCGCTGACCGAAATCCACCGCGTCACCGGACACGACCAGCTCTTCGACACCCTGCTGGTGTACGAGAACTATCCGATCAACGCCGCCGCGCTGGCGCCGACCGACGACCTGACCGTCACCGAATTCACCAGCCACGACTACAACCACTACCCGCTGTCGCTGCAAGCCGCGCCCGGCGACGAACTGCGCCTTCGCATCGAATTCGATACCGACGTGTTCGACCCGGCGGCCGCCGACACTTTGATCGAGCGGTTGCGGCGGCTCCTGGTCGCCATGCCCGCCGATCCGGCCCGGCGGCTGTTGTCACTGGACGTGCTCGATGCGCCGGAGCACGCCGCGCTACAACTGTGGGGCAATCGCGCGGTGCTGACCGAGCAGCCGGGTGCCCCGGTATCGATGCCGGCGCGGTTCGCCGCGCAGGCGTGCCGCGTTCCCGACGCGGTGGCGGTCACCGTCGGGGGCCGATCGATGACGTATCGGGAACTCGACGAGGCGTCGAACCGGTTGGCGCACACACTGATGGAACGGGGCGCGGGCCCGGGCGAGTACGTGGCACTGCTGTTTTCCCGCTCGGCCGAGGCGATCGTCGCGATCCTCGCGGTGCTCAAGACCGGGGCGGCCTATCTGCCGGTCGACCCGGAACTGCCGGCGGCGCGCATCGAGTTCATGCTCGGCGACGCCACCCCGATCGCCGCGGTCACCACGGCCGGCCTGCGCGACCGGCTGGACGGGTCGGGCCTGCCCGTCATCGACATCGACGACGCCACTGAAATCCAAGACATTTGGCCCGCCGGCCCATTGCCGATGCCCGCGCCCGAGAACATCGCCTACCTGATCTACACCTCGGGGACGACCGGTGTCCCCAAAGGGGTTGCGGTCACCCATCACAACGTCACCCAGTTGCTGGAGTCGCTGCACGCGCCGCTGCCCGAGGCGGGGGTCTGGTCGCAATGCCATTCCTACGGCTTCGATGTCTCGGTCCAGGAGATCTGGGGCGCGCTGGCCGGCGGGGGCCGCTTGGTGGTGGTGCCCGAGTCGGTGACGCGCTCGCCGGACGAGCTGCACGCCCTGCTGATCGCCGAGGGGATCAGCGTGCTGAGCCACACCCCGTCGGCGTTGACGGCGTTGTCACCGCGAAATCTGGACTCGGCGTTGATCATCGGTGGCGAGCCGTGCCCGGCGGCGCTCGCGGACCGATGGGCCCCGGGGCGGGTGATGATCAACGCCTACGGCCCGACGGAAACCACCGTGGACGCGGTGCTCAGCGCGCCGCTTTCCGCGGGAACCGGATCGCCGCCGCTGGGGTCGCCGGTGTCCGGGGCGGCGTTGTTCGTGCTGGACGGGTGGCTGCGGCCGGTGCCCGCCGGTGTGGTCGGTGAGCTGTACGTGGCGGGGCGCGGGGTCGCGGTCGGTTATGCGCGTCGCGCCGGTTTGACCGCCTCGCGGTTCGTGGCGTGCCCGTTCGGCGTGGGCGGCGAGCGGATGTATCGCACCGGCGACTTGGTGCGCTGGAGCGCTGACGGCCGGCTGCACTACGTGACCCGCGCCGACCAGCAGGTCAAGATCCGCGGCCATCGCATCGAACTCGGCGAAATCCACACGGCGCTCACCGAATTGGACGGGGTGGACCAGGTCGCGGTGATCGCCCGCGAGGACACGCCCGCCGCCTTGCGGCTGGTCGGCTACATCACCGGCACCGCCGACCCCGCCGAGCTCCGCGGCCGGCTGGCCGGGCGGCTGCCGGCCTACCTGGTGCCGGCCGCGGTGGTGGTGCTCGAGGCGCTGCCGCTGACACCCAACGGCAAGCTCGACACCGCGGCCTTGCCGGCGCCCGAATACACCGGCGGCCGGTATCGGGCCCCGGCCGCGCCCACCGAGGAAATTCTGGCCGGCATCTACGCCCGGGTGCTGGGCCTCGAGCGGGTCGGCGCCGACGACTCCTTCTTCGACCTCGGCGGGGACTCGCTGTCGGCGATGCGGGTGATCGCCGAGATCAACACCGGCCTCGACGCGCACCTCGGGGTGCGAACGTTGTTCGAAGCGCCCACGATTGGCCAGCTGGCGGCGCACGTCGGCGCGGCCGGGGGCCGGTTCGCCGGGGTGGTGGCAAGCGAGCGGCCGGCGGTGGTGCCGTTGTCGTTCGCCCAATCGCGTCTGTGGTTCATCGATCAGCTGCACGGGCCGTCACCGGTGTACAACATGGCGGCGGCATTGCGGCTGAGCGGACACCTGGACGCCGACGCGCTGGGCGCCGCGCTCTGCGATGTGGTGGCGCGGCACGAGAGCCTGCGCACGGTGTTCGCCGCCACCGAGGGGATACCCGAGCAGGTGGTGATGCCGCCCGCGCGAGCCGATGTCAGATGGCACACCGTTGACGCCACCGGCTGGTCACCGGCCCGGCTGGAAGGGGCCATTCGCGACGCCGCCCGGCACACCTTCGAACTGGCGACCGAAATCCCGCTGCGGGCGCGGCTTTTCCGGCTCGGCGACAGCGAGCACGTGTTGGTGGCCGTGGTGCACCATATCGCCGCCGACGGGTGGTCGCTGACCCCGCTGGTGCGCGATTTGGCGCTGGCCTATGCGAGCCGCTCGGCCGGTTGTGTCCCGGACTGGGCGCCGCTGCCGGTGCAGTATGTCGACTACACGCTCTGGCAGCGCGGCCAATTCGGTGACCTGGAAGACCCGGACAGTCCGATCGCCGCGCAGCTGGCGTACTGGGAGCGGGCGCTGGACGGGCTGCCCGAGCGGCTGGAACTTCCCACGGACCGGCCGTATCCGTTGGTGGCCGATTTCCGCGGGGCCAGCGTGGCCGTGGAGTGGCCGGCGGAGTTGCAGCAGCGGGTGCGCGCGGTGGCGAGCGCGCACAACGCGACGAGCTTCATGGTGGTGCAGGCCGCCCTGGCGGTGCTGCTGGCCAAGGTCAGCGCGAGTTCCGATGTGGCGGTGGGCTTCCCGATCGCCGGGCGGCGCGACCCGGCCCTCGACGACGTCGTGGGCTTCTTCGTCAACACCCTGGTGCTACGCGTCGACCTGGCCGGAGACCCCACGATGGCCGAACTACTGGCCCGCGTTCGCCACCGCAGCCTGGCCGCCTACGAGCATCAAGACGTGCCGTTCGAGGTACTGGTGGAACGGCTCAACCCGACGCGTAGCCTCGCGCACCATCCGCTGGTGCAGGTCATGCTGGCCTGGCAGAACACCGAACCCGCCGACCTGAGCCTCGGCGACGTGCGTGTCACCCCGCTGCCGGTGGACACCCGCACCGCGCGCGCCGACCTGGCCTGGTCGTTGGGCGAACGCTGGAGCGCCGACGGCCGGCCGGCCGGCATCGGCGGGGCCGTGGAGTTCCGCACCGACGTGTTCGACACCGCCACCATCCAAACGCTGACCGAGCGATTGCAGCGGGTGCTGGCGGCCATGACCGCCGACCCCGCCCGGCGGCTGTCGTCGATCGACGTGCTCGGCGCCGACGAGCACGCCCGCCTCGACGCGATCGGCAACCGCGCCGCGCTGACCCGGCCGCCGACCGCGACCGCCTCGATCCCGGCGCTGTTCACCGCCCAGGTGGCGCGTAGCCCGCACGCGGTGGCCGTGACCGCCACGGACCGCTCGATGACCTATCGCGAACTCGAGGAGTCCGCGAACCGCTTGGCGCACTTGCTCATTGACCGGGGCGCGGCGCCGGGACGGTGCGTGGCGGTGCTGATGGAGCGCTCGGCCCGGGCGGTCACCGCGATCTTGGCGGTCCTGAAAGCGGGGGCGGCATACGTGCCGATCGACCCGGCGGTGCCGGACAACCGCGTCGCATTCATGCTGACGGACGCCGCACCGATCGCCGCCGTCACCACCACGGATCTGCGAGACCGGCTGGACGGCTTCACCGGAGCGGGGGGGGGGGGGGGGGGGCCCGCCGGGCCCGCCCCGCCCCCCCGCGGCCCCCCCCGCCCCCGCCCACCACAACAAAGCCAAAGTCAACGACACCTCCGGCACGACCGGAACCCCCAAGGGCGTGGCGGTCACCCACCCCAACGTCACCGAGCTGCGGGCCGCACAGC
>NZ_JAICZA010000226.1 GCF_025933915.1 Mycobacterium sp. | reverse complement strand
GGCCGAACGGATGCGATTCATGGCGCCGATCGCGGCTCCACCTGCATGTTTCGGCCGGGCGGCACCGAGGCGTGGCCGCGGCGCTCTCCACGCGGTCTCGAGCGGAACGCGAGTTATCGCGCGGATACGTCGGGCCGAACCGCTGTCGCCGGGGGCCGGCCAGCAAACCGTCGCCGTCAGCAGTACAGGTACTCGACGTGCCATCGACCGCCGACATATTCGGCGCGATATTGGCCCCCCAGCGCCGGGTTGGCATCGTGAATGAGGCCCGAGCCACCGACCCCGGGGGCGAAGCCCGGCGGATCCCACGCGACGGCCACCGGGTTGGGTGCCATCGTCGGCGTGCATCCGACTTGCTTCTTAATGTAGCCATCGATGATCACGCGCTCCGCGGTGGCCCGATCACCGCCATCGGGCGCAGGGGCGTTGGCGCACAGCGCATTTGCGCCACAGGGGCGTTGGCCCACGGTGGCGAGTGCCACCTGCGCCGGCGTGCCCGTCGTCAGCATTACCCCCGCGAGCAAGCCCACGGCCGCCGCCGTCCGAGTGCGTTTGCGGATACCCATGTTATCTCCCAGCGCTGCTATCTGGCTTTGACCAGGTCTTCACCCGATGTGTAAAAGAGCGTGATATCGGCGCCGGTGACGATTTCAGCGAGGTAGACACCGACCGGTTCGACCTCGTAGTAGTAGTGGGTGTTGCCGTCGGTGTCCAGGGTCGACGCGCACGAGTAGCCCGGCGCGCCGCATCGTTGCTTGATCGGTATCGCGAACACGGCAAGCAGCACGGCAATGGCGATTCCGATGCCCAGCGGGACTCTGTTCGCTGCCGACCTCGTTGGTGCCAGATCTGCCACGGTTGGAGTGTAAGCGGCCGATCCCGCCGCTGACACGTGCGGCGCCGCGGGACATTTTCAGGGCCGACAGCGTTTGGCTGCCCGTGCGCGGCGGGTACGCGGATTGGAGCCGATTGAAGGACTGAGCATGAGCGACACGGACCTCAGGCCGTTTTCGGCGGAGCGGCCAGGAGATGCAGAGCCACCGGAGCCGGGCACGCCAGGCGAGACGCCGGAGCGGCTCAGGCCCACGGAAGTGCCCGAACGACTCACGCCGGCAGAACCGCCGGAGCGCTTGACGCCATCGGAGCCGCCCGAGCGTCACGCCCCGGCATGACGAACGCGACCGATCAGGATCGGAGGACAGACATGCGCGCCGAGGAAGGCGACGAAACGGTCAAGGACTACGCGAAGGAAGGCCGAGAGACCCTCGGCCGCATCAAGGCTTCCCAACATGCAGGTGGCCGGCTCGGCGACATCGCCCGCCGGTTCGCCAGCCTGTGGCGGGGCCCGCGCGGCCCGCAGGAAGGCGACTCACCCACCTAACCTCTTGCGGGAACGGCTAATCCGAGACCGAAGCGGGATGGCGGTGGGCCCACGGGCTTGCCTCTTCGAGCTGGGCCGCCAACCGCAGGAGGCCGCCGTCCGCGCCCAGCTGCCCCACGAATTGCAGACCCAGGGGAAGCCCGCCCTCCGTCCAATGCAGCGGGACACTGATCGCGGGGCGCCCGGTGAGGTTGGCCAGCTGCGTATAGGGCACCCAGCCCAGGCTCTCCTGGATGAGGTCGTCGAGAATTCCGCTGAGCCGCATGAGTTTTCCCGCGCGCAGCTTGCTGATCACCCGGGCGGCGCGCTGCAATACCGCCGAAGTCGCCGTGGCGCCCACCTCGAGGGGCGGGGTGGCCAGGGTGGGAGTCAGAAAGTAGTCGTAGGTGCCGTGGAACTCGGCCAGGGACTGGATGTAGGTGTTTCTGTTCTCCAGCGCAGACATCACCGCCAGGACACCGCCGGATCGGCCGAGTTCACTGATAGCCAGGGTGTCGGCCTCAAAGTCGCTGTCCCGGGCGCCGGTTCGCCGCTTGATGTCGGCGACTTGCTGGTGAAGCTGTGCGAACCAGATGGTCAGAAAGTCGCGGCCCAATGCGGCGTCATCGTAAGGCGGAGCGACTTCTTCGACCTGATGGCCCAATTCGCTCAGTAGCACCGCGGCCTTCTCGACCGCGGCGACGGCCTCCGCGCTCGGCTGCGAGTTGATGGCCGAGCGCGCCGAGTACCCGATTTTCAACCTTTCCGGACGGTGCTTGACGAGTTCGCCGAAAGGCATGTCTGGCAGCGCAACTCGATAGGCTGCACTCGGATCATGGCCGACGATCGCGTCATAGAGCGCGGCGCTGTCGCGCACGGTGCGCGACACAACCCCCTGGGTCGCCATGCCCAACATCATCTCGCTCGTCTGCGGGCCATAGGGCGCCAACCCCCGGCTGGGCTTGAGGCCGACGAGTCCGTTGCAGGCGGCGGGGATTCGGATCGACCCGCCGCCGTCGTTGGCTCCGGCGGCCGGAACGACGCCGGCCGCCACCGCTGCCCCGGATCCGCCCGAGGAGCCGCCGGGCGTGCGATCGGTGTTCCACGGATTGCGGGCCGGACCCCAGTAGTCGGGTTCCGTCACACCCTTGGCCCCGAATTCCGGAGTATTGGTCATCCCGAAGATCACCAGGCCCGCGTCCAGAAAACGCTGAGTGACCAGCGCGTGCCGGTCGGCTACCTCGTTGGCCAGCGACCGGGATCCGCACGACGTGGGAAAGCCGCGGTATTCCTGGCCGAGGTCTTTGAGCAGGAATGGGACACCGGCGAACGGCCCGCTCAGGCTCGGATCGGCGGCCTGCGCATCGGCGACATCGTCGAGGCGGCGGACTATGGCGTTCAACCGTGGATTGACGGCGTCTGCCCGTTGCCGTGCCAACGCGAGAAGTTCAGCGGGGGTGACGTGCTTGCGCTCGACCAGCTCGGCCAGAGCGGTCGCATCGAGCGACATGTACTCGTCGAGATGCATGCCTTCTCCTCAGCCCGGCCCGATTCGCATACCGCCGGCGCCGCCCGGGTGCGTCGACGTCCCCCAATTGACGCCGCTGCACGCCATTGACGTCAAGTGAATGCGGGCGCCGGCTTGGGGCGCCTTAGTATCACCTGATGCCCACGGCAGCTGTACCGTTCACGATCCGGGGCCCCGACGGGGTCCAGATCGTCGCCGACCGCCTCGGGGATCCTCAAGCGCGCGCCGTGGTGTTCTTGCACGGCGGCGGGCAGACGCGCCGTTCGTGGGGCAGGGCCGCTGCCGCGGTCGCCGCGCGCGGGTGGCAGGCCGTCACCGTCGACCTGCGCGGCCATGGCGAATCGGACTGGTCTGGCGAGGGCGACTATCGCGTTGTCAGTTTCGCCGGCGACGTCCAAGAGGTGCTGCGCACCCTGCCTCCGCGACCGGTGCTCGTCGGTGCCTCCCTGGGTGGCTTCACGTCGATGCTGCTCGCGGGGGAGCTGTCTCCGGGCATTGCGAGCGCGGTCGTGTTGGTGGACATCGTCCCGAACATGGACCAGTCCGGGGCGAACCGGATACATGCCTTCATGGCCGACCGGGTGGAATCGGGGTTCGGCTCCCTCGATGAGGTCGCCGACGCGATCGCCGAGTACAACCCGCACCGGCCGCGGCCGACCGATCTGGAAGGCCTGACCACCAACCTGCGTCGCCGCGGCGACCGCTGGTATTGGCACTGGGATCCGCAGTTCATCAGCGGCACTGCGGCATTCCCGCCATTCGAGGTCACCGACCCGGATCGGATGCACGCGGCCGTGGCGGCGATTTTGCGCGGCGGGGCGCCCATCCTGCTGGTCCGCGGCCAGATGAGTGACCTTGTCAGCCAGGACCGCGCCGACGAATTCCTGGCGCGTTTCCCGCAAGTCGAATTCACCGATGTCCGCGGTGCGGGGCACATGGTCGCCGGCGACCGCAACGACATCTTCGCCGGCGCCGTCCTGGACTTCCTTGCGCGGCACGTCGACGCCGGATGAACCACCCGCACGGAACCGGCTGGCCGCCAGTCCATCTCAGGCGGGCAGCGCTGCTACGATCTGCCTTGCACAAGCGGAGGGGGACGGCGTGACCATGCCGTGGTTGCGGGGATTGGGACTCGTCGGGGCTGTGATGATTGCCGCGACGACGGTGGCGCAAACCGCTCTGGCCGCGCCGCCCCCGGCTCTACCCGCGCCACCCCCGGCGCCGGGCATGGGCGTTGATCATGAATCCGGAAGGTGCACAGCAGGATTCGCCGCGCAGGGTGCCGATGGCAGCTACTACCTGATGACCAGCGGGCACTGCGACGCGCACGACGGCTCGGAGTGGACGTACGGCAACGATGCTCCGCTGGGCAAAATCTCGGCGAGCGAGCATGACGGCGATAAGCGGGACGCCGCGATCATCCGACTCGAGCCGAGCGTCGGCATGCCGGTGGGTGACGTCGGCGGCAGATACCAGGTTCGGGATGTGTTGAGCCGCTCGCAGCTTCGGCCCGGCATGCCGTTCTGCAAGATCGGCGCGGTGACGGGTGAGACCTGCGGTGCCATCAAAGGCATCGATGGCGACGTCGTCGAAGCCAGTGTGTTCAGCCTGGACGGCGACAGCGGCAGTCCCGGCTTCGTGATGAACCCGGACGGCACCGTGAGCGCGGTCGGTCTGTTGATGTCTTCGCCCGACGGTGACGACTACACGACCTACTTCATGCTGATCAATCCGCTGCTGGGTAAGTGGGGGCTGCGCGTTCTTCCATGAGAGATACCCATGGGCGCGGCGCGTCCGGTGGCACGTAACGTAGCGTTAGCGTTTCTCGGGTATCGGATATCCGGCCGACTCTCCTCGAACGCGTCCACCTGTGGTGATGCGGCCAGGGTGAAGAGGCAGCGGAACCAGCGACACGAAGGGGAGAGTAGTGAAGCGTGGGATCGTAGTGGGCGTGGCCGGCGTGGCCCTGGTGATCGCGGCCAGCGCCGGATGTTCGAGCAACAAGTCCAGTACGGGGGCGTCCGGCTCGTCTTCCGCACCGGCGGCGGCAGGTCCACAGGTGATCGTCGACGGTCAGCATCAGAACGTCAGCGGGCAGGTCACCTGCACCGCCGCGGGTGACAACACCAACATCGGGATCGGTGACCCGACCGCCGGGCTGGGTGCCGTGGTCAGCCATGGCAATCCGCCGCTGGTCCATTCGGTTGGGCTGGGCACCGTCAACGGCGTTGCGCTCGGTTTCTCCGATGCCGCGCCCAACCAGGGCGGCAGTGCCGGGGTCGCGGTCAACGGCAAGACATGGGCGATCAAGGGCACCGCTACGGGTGTCGACATGAGCAACGCGCAACAGCCGCAGCAGGTAACCAAGTCATTCGAGTTGTACGTCACCTGCCCGTAGCGCAGGCCATCGACACCCTAGGGGGACGCAGCTATGTCTATGAAACGTGTCATCAGCGCCGCCGCGGTGGCCGCTGGCCTGAGCCTCTCGATGGCGACTCTGGACGCCGGTTCGGCCTACTCCGCTCCGCTTGACCCGCCGCCGCCGTGCCCGAATTGCCACGGCGGTGGTGGCGGCGGCGTGGGCGGCGGAGGTGATCTCAGCGGGCCGGGCGTGCAGGCGGGAGGTGGCGCGCAGGCGGGAGGCGGCGTGCAGATCCCGCAAAATCCCCCGCAGACCACTGCAGCGCCGGCCACCCCAAGCCAGCCACCGAGCACGCCGAGCACCCAGCCGCCGGCCACCCAAACCACGCAGCCGCCGGCCACCCAAACCACGCAGGCGCCGGCCACGCAAACGACGTCGCCGAGTGCGCAAACGACGTCGCCGAGTGCGCAAACGACGTCGACGAGTGTGCAAACGACGTCGACGAGTGCTCAAACGACCGCGCCGGCGAGTGGACAGTCCACCACGCCGCAACTCGGCGGGGAGGTGTACGCGTCGCTGAATCCGCCGAGCACTCAGCCTGAGCACCCGGCGTACATTCCGCCGCGCGGCG
>NZ_JAICZA010000279.1 GCF_025933915.1 Mycobacterium sp. | reverse complement strand
GGAATTGCGCATGCAGCAGCGGCGCGGTCCGTAGGGACCACGCCGCGCTGGAGCCTTCGAAGGTTAGAGCAAACCGAGCAGCTGCAGATCGGTGACGTACTTGACGATCACCGGGGCGCTGACGTGCGGGATGTCGTTGTCCGAACCGACCTTTGCTTCCTGCACGGCGGCGCGGAACCGGTCGGTCGTCGCGAACGCCCCACGGGCCGGCTCGGCGGGCTGCAGGTTCTTCGGATCCCGCAGCAGCAACAGCAACATCTGCAGGACCGAGTTCTGCCGCTGCCGTTCCGGCAGGCCACGCAATCCGGTCTCGAAGCGTTGCAGCCACTCGCCGAAGTCACCGACCCGCTCGATCGGGTAGCCGGCTTCGATCAGCCAGTCGACGTACTCGTCCAGCCCGATTCCGTCATCGTGCGGGTTCATCACGTGATAGGTCTCGAACCCCTCCATCACCTGGGCGCCCAGCTTGGCGATCGCCTCGGCGACGAACTCGACGGGCAGGCCGTCGAAGTGCGCGCTTTGCCGCTTGCCGTCGGCGTCGAGCTGATAGAACGACTTGGGCGCGCAGCCGGTGGCCACCACGCTCAGGATCATCCGGGTGAAGATGTCCGCCACGTTCAGCTGGCCCGCGTAGCTGGTGCCAGCCAGGATCATGTCCGAGCGGAACACCGAGACCGGCAGACCGCACAGGTCGTGGGCCTCGCGCAGCAACACCTCGCCGGCCCACTTGCTGTTGCCGTAGCCGTTGGCGTAGCTGCCGTCGATGACACGGGTGGCGCTGATGACCCGGATGTCGGCGTCCTCGGTGAACGCCGACGGCTCGATCTGGCGTCCCACGTCCGACGTCGACACGTACGCGTACGGCTTCATCTTCGTGGTGAGCGCCAACCGGATCAGCTCGGCCGTGCCCCCGACATTGGGAGTGAACAGCTCGTTGTAGGGCAGCACACCGTTGACGACGGCCGCGGAGTCGACGATCAGGTCGACCGTGTCGGCCAGCTGCTGCCACGTCTCGTCGTCCAGGCCCAGGTTGGCCTGGCCCTTGTCGCCGGCGACCACCTGCAGGTGCTCTTCGGCCAATTCCTGGAAGTGCTGCAGCAATTCCGGGTCACCGCTGTCGAACGTCTTCTCCAGACGGCGCCAGGCGTCCTCGTCGGACCGGGCCCGCACCAAGCAGACCAGCTTGCCCTCGACCAGTTCCAGCTGCTCGAGCCATTCCAGCACCAGGTAGCGGCCCAGGAAACCCGTCGCGCCGGTCAGCAGGACCGTGCGCACCTCGGAGCTCGGACCGGGCAACGCCGGCACGCTGGACAGCGTCGTCGCGTCGATGAACTTGTCCAAGGTGAGGTCGCGGGCGTGCACCTCGGTGGCGTCGGCGCCGTGCACCGCCGCGAAGCCGGGCCCCGCGGCGTTCTCCGTGCCGGCACCGCTGGTGATCCGATGGCTCAGGGCCCGGACGGACTGCGAGTCGAATAACGTGCGGACCGACAGGGCGCCGTCAACGGCGGTGTTGATCTCGGCGATCACCCGCATCGCGGACAGCGAGTCCCCCCCGAGCTCGAAGAAGGAGTCCTCGACCGAGACCCGCTCCATCCCGAGCACCCGGGCGAAGATGCCGGCCACGATCTCCTCGGTGTGATCCGACGGGGCAACGTACTCGCCGCCGCGCTTCTGGTATTCCGGCGCGGGCAGGGCGCGCTTGTCGAGCTTGCCGTTGACCGTCAACGGCAGCGCGTCCAGCACCACCACCGCGGCCGGCACCATGTAGGCGGGCAACCGGTCGGCCAGCTGGATGCGGATACCGACCGGGTCGGCGGTGCCGGTGATGTAGCCCACCAGCCGCTTGTCGCCGGGACGGTCCTCGCGGGCGATCACCGCCGCCTGCTCGACCCCGTCCAGCCCGGCCAGTGCCGCCTGCACTTCACCGAGTTCGATGCGGTAGCCGCGGACCTTGACCTGCTCGTCGGCGCGGCCCAGGTACTCCAGCTGACCATCGTGGCCCCACCGGACCAGGTCGCCGGTGCGATACATCCGCGCACCCGGGCCCCCGAACGGGCAGGCCACGAACCGCGACGCCGTCAGAGAAGACCGACGCGAATATCCCGCCGCCACACCGTGACCCGCGATGTACAGCTCGCCGACGACACCCTCGGGCGCCGGGCGCAGCCACCTGTCCAGCACGAACAACGCGGCCCGCGGCACCGGCGAACCGATCGGCGCCGACCCCGCCCCGGTCTGCAGCGGCGCGCTCATCGCCGCGTACACGGTGGCCTCGGTCGGGCCGTAGGCGTTGATCATCACCCGTCCGGGCGCCCACCGGTCGACGACCTCGACCGGGCAGGCCTCGCCGGCCACCACCAGCGCCGTCGAGTCCAGGCCCTCCGGCGAGAGCATGCCCACCGCCGACGGGGTCTGGCTCAGCACGGTGACCTGTTCGGAGACCAGCAGCGCGTGCAAGTCGTCCGGGGACGCCGCGACCGATTCGGGAACCACCACCAGGCGCCCGCCGTGCAGCAGCGCGCCCCAGATCTCGTGCACCGAGACGTCGAAGACCAGCGAGTGCCACTGTGCCCACACCCCCGCCTCCGGCAGGTCGGCGTGCAGGGACTCCAGCAGCTGGGTGGCGTTGTCGTGGGTGACGGCCACGCCCTTGGGGACGCCGGTCGTGCCCGAGGTGTAGATGAGGTAGGCGATGTTGTCCGACGACGGGATCGGCAGCGCCGTGCAGGGTTGGGTGTCCAGCGCCGGGTCGTCGATGTCGATGACCGTCGGGCGGCAGCCGTCGAGCCGCGACCGCAGGCCCGCCGTGGTGACCACGGCGACCGGCTCGGCGTCGGTGAGCAGGAACTCGATCCGTGCGGCCGGCAACGCCGGGTCGATCGGCAGGTACGCCGCCCCGGTCTTGAGGACCGCGAGGATCGAGACGATCGCGTCGGCGGACCGGGAGAACAGCAACGCGACCCGCTCACCCGGGCCCGCGCCCTCCTCGATCAACAAGTGCGCCAACCGGTTTGCGGCCTCGTCGAGCTCCCGGTAGGTCATCGAGCGGCCCTCGAAACTCAGCGCCGCCACGTCCGGGGTGCGGGCCACCTG
>NZ_JAICZA010000058.1 GCF_025933915.1 Mycobacterium sp. | reverse complement strand
TGCACGTCGGATTCATCGGGTTGGGCAGTCAGGGCGGCCCCATGGCGCGGCGGATCGTCGAGGGCGGGTACCCCACCACGCTGTGGGCCCGCAGGCCCGCGACCCTCGACGCGTTCGCCGACACCCCGGCGAAGATCGCCGGTTCGCCGGCCGAACTCGCCGCGGCCAGTGACCTGGTCTGCCTCTGCGTCGTCGGCGACGCCGACATCGACGAACTCACCGGCGGCGAACACGGACTGCTGTCGGCAATGAAGCGCGGCAGCGTCATCGTGGTGCACAGCACGGTGCACCCCAAGACATGCCGAGAACTCGCGAAGCGGGCTGGGGCCGTCGGTGTTTCGATCGTCGATGCGCCGGTGAGCGGGGGCGGCGGCGCGGCGGCGGAAGGCCGCCTACTCGTGATGGTCGGCGGCGACACCGACGCCGTAGAACGCTGCCGCCCGGTCTTCGAAACCTATGCCGATCCGGTGGTTCATCTCGGCGAGCTCGGTACCGGGCAGACCACCAAGCTGCTCAACAACTTGCTGTTCACCGCCAACCTCGCCACAGCGGCCACTGCCCTGTCACTGGCGGATGCGCTCGGCGTCACCCCGGAGCGTCTCACCGAGGTCGTCTCACGCAGCAGTGGAAATAGCTTTGCGCTCAATGCCCTTGGCGGCATCGGCGGGCTGGACCGGCTGGCCGGTGTCGCCGGGGGGCTGCTGCAGAAGGACGTCAGGCTGGTAGTCGACCTCGCCGACCGGGCCGGCGCCGACGGCGGCGCCGTGCTGGAGGCGGCCGACGCGGCACTGGCCCTGATGGGCAATCCCCGATGAGGGTCCAGTGAGAGTCGGATTCGTCGGCGCCGGGCGGATGGGCCGCCCCATGGTGAGCCGTCTGGTCGCGGACGGTCACGACGTCCACGTCTTGGGCCGCACCGCCGAAAAGTGCCGCGAACTCGAGGAACTGGGCGCGCAGGTCGTCAACGAAGCGGCCGACACCGGAGCGCACGCCGACGCGGTGGTGCTCTGTGTGTTCACCGACGAGCAGGTGCGCCAGGTGTGCCTGGACGGCCGATTGCTGCCGACCATGTCGTCCGGTTCGGTGCTGGTGGTGCACACCACCGCGAGTCCACACACCATCGAGGCCATCGCCGCGCGCGCTCACCACGTCGACGTCGTCGACGCCGCGGTCAGCGGAGGCCCGCACGACGTCGCGGCCGGCCGGCTCACGCTGTTCGTGGGCGGTGCCGAGCCAGCGGTTGACCGGGTACGGCCGCTGCTGGGTTGCTACGCAGATCCGGTCCTCCACGTCGGGCCCACCGGCGCCGGCCAGAAGGTGAAGCTGGTCAACAATGCCCTTTTCGCGGGACAGATCGGGCTGCTCGCGGAGGCAATCCGGCTGGGCGAGCGGCTCGGCGTGCCCGAATCGACGTTGCTGAGCGCACTCGGGCACGGCAGCGCGGCCAGCCGGGTACTGAACCTCGTCGCGGCGGGCGGGTCCGTCGCGTCGTTCATCGAGGTTGCCGGCGATTTCGTCGGCAAGGACGTGGCCGTCGTCCGCGATATCGCCGCGGAACTGGGCAGCGGCCTGGGCGCGCTGGACGAGGTCATCAAGACCTTCGAGTCTGAGCCGGCCGTCGCGAAGTTGGTTTGAAATGCCAGCGTTTTGGTCTTTCCGGTTCGGCCCGAAGCCGCTACCGTTAGCGTTACAGTCAGGGACTCCGCTGTAAAGGTTTCAGCCCGACCTCGCCGCTGAGGAGGATTCAGTGACAAAACCGAAGCTCGTCTTCGATCCGTACTCCGAGGACTACTTCAACAACCCGTTCGACATCTACCGACGGATGCGCGAGGAAGCGCCGCTTTATTACGACGAAAAAGAGGACTTCTACGCGCTGACCCGCCATGACGACGTCTCGGCCGCGTTCAAAGACTTCGAGACCTATTCCTCGGCGCGCGGTTGCGACCTGGCCATGGTGCGCCGGGGCATTGCCCCCGAGCAGAAGTCGATCATCTTCATGGATCCACCGGAGCACCGCCACATGCGCAGTCTGCTCAACAAGGCGTTCACGCCTCGGGCGATTCAATCGCAGCGCGAGACCGTCATCGAGGTGATCGACAAGTACCTGGGCGCCGTCGACCCCGACAACTTCGACGTCGTGCAGAACTTCTCCGGGCCGTTCCCGGTGGAAGTCATCACCCGGATGGCCGGGGTGCCGGAGGAATACCGCCAGCAGGTCCGCCACTGGATCGACACCAGCCTGCATCACGAGCCCGGGCAGATCGAGGTCAGCGAAGCCGGCATGCAGGCCAACATCGACACGGCGATGTACTACTTCGGACTGGTCCAAGAGCGGCGCGCGGAGCCTCAGGACGACATGATCAGCAGGCTGATCGCGGCCGAAATCCCCGGCGAAGACGGCCAGCTGCGCAAGCTTGACGACATCGAAATCACCGGCTTCGCCACCCTTTTGGGCGGGGCGGGCGCCGAGACCGTCACCAAGCTGATCGGCAACGCGGCGGTGATCTTCGCCCGCCACCCCGACCAGTGGCAGAAGCTGCAGGACGATCGCGACAAGATCCCCGGCGCGGTGGAAGAGCTACTGCGCTACGAGGGGCCGGTGCAGTACAACGTCCGCTACACCCTCAAAGAGGCACACGTCACCGGTGGCGTGATTCCGCCCGGCAAACCCGTATTCCTGTGCGGCGCCGCGGCGAATCGCGACCCGGAGGCCTTCACCGACGCCGACACGTTCGACATCGAGCGTGACCAGACCGAGGCACAGCACCTCGGTCTCGGGTACGGGATTCACAGCTGCCTCGGCGCCGCGCTGGCCCGCATGGAAAGCAGGATCGCGCTGGAGAGGCTGCTCGACTTCATGCCGCGCTACGAGGTGGACTGGGCCGGATGCAAACGGGTGAACATGCAAAACGTCGCGGGCTGGAAGCACGTGCCCGTCAAGGTGCTGCGGTGAGGGTCGAAGTCGACCTTGGGCTGTGCGAGGCCAACGGGATATGCATGGGAATCAACCCGGAGGTCTTCGACCTCGGCGAAGATGACGTGCTGACGATTCTCAAGCCGGAAATCACGCCGGAGACCGAGAAGGATGTGCGGGAGGCTGTTCGTCAATGCCCCCGGCAGGCGCTGTCGATCAAGGAATAGCGATCGGCTGTTCGCGAAAGGTATTCACAACCCGGCGATGATGACCGCGTTGCAGTCGGCCGCCGCCTGGCGCAATTTCGCCGCCTTTTGATAACCCTCGGACTCGTACCACGCCCGCGCAGCATCCACCGACTCGAATTCCAGCACGACGGTCTGGTCGCCGTGCCAGTCGCCCTCAATGACTTTGGGTGCCGTGTCCACCGCGAGAATGGTGGCGCCGCTCATCGCTGATCCGGCGGCCTGCGCATAGGCCTTCATGCCCTCCGGGTCTTTGATGGCTTCGGTCAGGATGACATATCCTTTTGGCGCTTTAGCCACTGAAGAATCTCCCTATTCGCCTGAGTGTTTGGTTACTTCTCGCTGATCGCTTGCTCGGGACAGCATTTGATGGCCTCTTGGACGGCGGCCTCTAATTCCGTTGGGACATCGGTGTCTATCGCCACCGAGTAACCATCGTCGGTCAGGCTGAACACCTCTGGGCACAGCGTCGTACATACGCCGTGACCACAGCACCGCTCGTCGTCGACCCAGACCTTCATGACAGCGTGAACTTCAGGTGCAATTCGGTCAGGCCGCGCAGGATGTACGTCGGAACATATTGGTAGCGACGGTCATTCGCCGGGCCGTGCATGTCCTCGTTGATCCTGATGTCGGTCGTGCGGTCGAGCAGCCGCTCGATCGCCACCCGGGTTTCGGCCCGCGCCAGCGGCGCGCCCGGGCAGCTGTGAATCCCGCGGCCGAACGAGATGTGCTGGCGGGCGTTCTTACGGGCCGGGTCGAAGGTCGCGGGGTCGTCGAACCGGCGGGGATCGCGGTTGGCGGCCGCCTGCACGATCATCACGGTGCTACCCGCGGGCAGGTCGACGCCACCGACGTTGACGGGCACCCGGTTCATCCGGAAGTCGCCCTTCACCGGGCTCTCGTGGCGCAGCGACTCTTCGATGAAGTTGGGGATCAGGCTGCGGTCCTTGCGCAGCTGCGCCTGGACGTCGGGCCGTTCCGCCAGGGTCTGCAGCGCGGCGCCCAGCAGTCGCACGGTGGTTTCCTGGCCCGCCGAGAAGACGTTGCTGGCGACGCGGGCCACGTCTTCGACGTCCGGGATCGAGCCGTCGGGGTAGGTCGCGGTGGCCAGGCCGGTCAGCACGTCGTCGCGGGGCTCACGGCGGCGGTCGGTGATGTAGTCGGAGAAAAGGCCGTAGAGGAATTCCAGCGGGCTGTGGGCCAGCGATTCCTTGCCGGTGCCCCCGACACCGCCGCCCGAGTGCTCGCGGATGCCCGTGATGAATTTGTCGCGATCTTCCATGGGCACGCCCAGCAGATCGGCGATCACCAGCAGCGTGAACGGGCCGGCGAAGCCCTTGATCCATTCGCCGTGGCCGGGCGCCAGGAAATCGTCGAGCGCCTGGTCGGCGAGCGCCCACATGGCGTCCTCGTTCTCCTTGAGGCGCTTCGGGGTGATCAGCCGCATCAGCAGGGAACGGTGGTTGGTGTGGGTCGGCGGGTCGAGCGTGGGCAGCTGGTCGCTGAACGGCAGCTCGTCGCGATGCCGCTCGATCAACTCGGTGACGTCGTCACCCTCGAGCGGTACCGGAAAGCCGGGGAACGGTCCGGTCACCGAGACGCACGACGACCACGTCTCGGCGTCGTTGAGCACCGCGCACGCCTCGTCCCACCCGGTGATCATGGTGACGTCGTGGTGGCTTTCCCGCGTGACGGGGCACCGCTGACGCAGCGCCTCGTAGTAGGGGTACGGGTCTTCGATGAGCTCGCTGCCGCGGAAGAAGTCCAACTCGGAGAATTCGCTCGTCATCTCCTGCTCCTTGAGTCTCGTCCAGCGAGAACGCGCCTCTCGCGGATGAGCATTACATTTCCATAGGGCGCCGTGGTCGTCAACGCGGGGTCCCCTCCCGAAGGCCGAAACCGTGGGGACCGCCTTCGCCGTTCGCCGCGGCCCCCGGCCACGCCGGTCAGCTTGCGGGCACCAGATCGGCGGCGACCGACGGCCACGCCAAAAGCCCGCTCCGGAAGGTCTCGACGTGGCCCACCGGGATGTGCGGCGCCCCTCCGCCGTTCGAGGCGGCGGCCAGGGCCTTGGCCTTGAACGTCTGCGCGGCCATGCTCAGCTGGTGTTGCACCAGGCCGACGCTGTCGTCGAGTTCGGACGGCCAGTTCTCACCCCACAGCGTGACCTCGGTGACGCCGTGATCGAGGGCCTGCAACACCCCCTGGCGCACCCGCGGATCGCAGCCGAACAGATCGGCCGCGGCCGCCAGGGCCTGCGGACGCGGGCGCGATTGCGCCGACGTCAGGGCGTCCTCGAGGTCGAGCACTTGGGCGCCGACGATCTGCAGGGGCCGGTCGTCGGGGTGGTCCGCGACAAGCACGGTGACATCCCACCCCGCCATCGACCGGTCGAAGATCCAGCCGCCGGCGAATCTCACCACGTCGATGACGGTGGCGGCGACGACGTCGAGCCGGTATCTCATGTCGTCCCGGGTCTCTTCGAGGGCGCGAAGTCCCGCGCCAGCGTCTCGGCGTACTGCTTGAACACCTCGGGTAGCGGTATCGAAGGATCGAGCAACCATGTGGTTTCCATTCCGTGGACGAAGGCGAGGATTTCTACCGCCTTGACGGCGGGGTCTATGTCTGCGCGGTACCGGCCGTCGGCCTGACCGCGACGGATCAGATCGGCGACGATGTCGGTCGCGGCGCGGTGCCTGGCCAGCATGCGGTCGTGCAGCGGAGCCTCGGGCAGGATGCTCTCGACCAGCAGGACGGTGAACATCCCCACCAGTTCGGGGGCCCGGTGAAATCGGTCGGCGACCTGGGTGATCTGGTCGAAAAGGTCGCCGGTCCGGTCGGCATGGGTGTCGTCATCGAGGTCGCGGGCATCGAGCACGGCGTGCAGCAGCTGTTCCTTCGATTCGAAGTGATGCAGCAGCCCCGCGGGGGTGACCCCGGCTTCGCCGGCGATCTGGGCGAGCGTCGTGCTGCGCCAGCCGTTGCGGGTGAGGAGGCGTTGGGCGACGTCGAGGATCCGCTGCTTGCGGTCCTCACCCTTGGCGAGAAGCGTGTCGTAACGCCGCGCGACGGTCACCGGACTCCCTGGAGCGAATGGGTGCGATTGGCGGGCTGAACCAACCTAGTGAACACACAGTAGGTTAGTTTGCCCGCTGTGACAAGGGTCACCCGGGGTGGTTCTTCGCGAGTGGCGGCGCTGCTAGCTGACGAGCTCGACCAGCGTCGCGTTGGCGGTGCCGCCGCCCTCGCACATGGTCTGCAGACCGTAGCGAATCCCGCTGGCGCGCATGTGGTGCGCCATGCGGGTCATCAGCACGGCGCCCGAGGCGCCCAGCGGGTGCCCCAGCGCGATGGCGCCGCCCAACGGATTCATCCGGCCGGGGTCCGCTCCCGTCTCCGCCAGCCAAGCCAGGGGCACCGGCGCGAAGGCCTCGTTGACCTCGAACACACCGACGTCGGACAGCGCGACGCCGGCCTTGCTCAGCACCTTCTCGGTGGCCGGGATGGGGCCGGTGAGCATGAGCACCGGATCGGCCCCGGTCACGGCGCCCGCCAGGTACCGCACGATCGGGGTCAGGCCCAGCTCGACCGCCATCTCGGCGGTGGTCACCAGCAACGCGGCGGCACCGTCGGAGATCTGCGAGGAATTGCCGGCGTGGATCACGCCGTCCTCGGCGAAGGCCGGCTTGAGCGCGGCCAGCTTCTCGGTGCTGCTGCCGCGCCGCACGCCCTCGTCGGCGGTGACGACGCTGTTCTCGGCCCCCTCGACGAACACCGGCACGATCTGGTCGGTGAACGCGCCGCCGTCCTGGGCCGCGGCCGCTCGCTCGTGGGACTCGACGCTGTATTCGTCGAGCCGGGTGCGGGAGAAGCCCCACTTCTTGGCGATCATCTCCGCCGACAGCCCCTGGTTGAAGGAGAATTCGTCATAGCGGGCAAGCACTTTCGGGCCATACGGCATCCCGGAGGCGCGCGCCGAACCGAGCGGAACGCGGCTCATGACCTCGACACCGCCGGCCACGACGACATCCTGCTGGCCTGACATCACGGCCTGCACGGCGAAGTCCAGCGCCTGCTGGCTGGAACCGCAGGCGCGGTTGACGGTGGTCCCGGGAATGTTTTCGGGCCACCCGGCGGCCAGGACGGCGTAGCGGCCGATGTTGCTGGACTGGTCGCCGACCTGGGAGACGCAGCCCCAGACCACGTCGTCGACGATCTCGGGGCCGATGCCGGTGCGTTCCACGAGTTCGTTGAGGACGACCGCGGACAGGTCGGCGGCATGCATGCCAGATAGCCCGCCGTTGCGCTTCCCGACCGGGGTGCGCACGGCCTCGACGATCACTGTTTCACGCATATCTCTACTCCGATTCTTACGACCAACTGTCCCATCATCACCGAGCGCGCACCGAGAGCGAAAAGATCGCCGAAAATTCGCCGTGACTATCCGTTCGACGTTAGACCTAGTAGCTCCGCGGCAGCTTCAGGACATTGGCCCCCAGGAAATTCAGAATCATCTCCTGGCTGACCGGCGCGATCTTCATCAGCCGGGCCTCACGGAAGTAGCGGGTGATGTGGTATTCCTCGGCGTAACCCATGCCGCCGTGGGTCTGCAACGCCCGATCCGCGGCGGTGAAGCCGGCGTCGGCGCACAGGTACTTGGCGGTATTCGCCTCGCGCCCACAGGGTTTGCCGTTGTCGTAAAGCCAAGTCGCCTTGCGCAGCATCAGTTCGGCGGCGTCGAGGCGGGCCAATGAATCGGCGAGCGGGAACTGCAGACCCTGGTTCATGCCGATGGGACGGCCGAAGACCTCACGCTCGTTGCCGTATTTCACCGCCTTCTCCAGGGCAACCCGGCCGATACCGAGAGCCTCGGCGGCGATCAGCATCCGCTCCGGGTTCAGACCGTCGAGGATGTACTGAAATCCCCTGCCCTCCTCGCCAATTCGGTCCTCGACCGGCACCTCGAGGTTGTCGATGAACAGTTCGTTGGAACTGACGGCGTTGCGGCCCATCTTGCGGATCGGGCGGATGTCGACCCGGCTGCGGTCGAGATCGGTGAGGAACAGCGTCATCCCGTCGGTCTTCTTGGTGACCTCGTCATAGCTTTGCGTCCGGGTCAGCAACAGGATCTTGTCGGATTCCATCGCTTTGGAGATCCACACCTTGCGACCGTTGACGATGTAGCGATCGCCGTCGCGCTTGGCGAACGTGGTGATGCGTGAAGTATCCAGCCCGGCGCCGGGCTCGGTCACCCCGAAGCAGACGTGCACCTCGCCGGTCGCGACCGCGGGCAGTGTCCGGGCCTTGAGTTCATCGGAGCCATGCACCACCACGGGCTGCATGCCGAAGATGGACAAGTGAATTGAGCTGGCGGCGTTCATGGCTCCGCCGGATTTGGCGACCTCCTCGAGTAGGAGGGTCGCTTCGGTGATTCCGAGGCCGTGGCCGCCGTATTCGGTGGGGATGGTCATTCCCAACCAACCGCCATCGGCGATGGCGCGGTAGAACTCGGTAGGGAATTCGTGGGCCTGGTCTTTTTCCATCCAGTACTGGTCGTCGAACTTGCGCGCCAACTCCGCGACCGACCGACGGATCAGTTCCTGGTCATCGGTGAGCTCAAAGTTCATTCCAGCGCCGGGCACTGCTCATTCTCCTTCAGTCGAATGCACCGGCGCACATGCATTCCGGCGACGCGTCATTTAGTCCTTGTTGCCGCTGAGGGCTTTGGCGTTGGCCGCGAAATCCGCGAAGGACGAGCCGCCTCGGTTGTCCTTGTCGTGGCCCTGGGCCTTAATGGACACGTCGTGCCCCTCGGCGGCCTTGCGCAGCGCACCAACGGTCGCCTGTTCGCGCGAAATGTGCGTGAACGGGTCGAACGAGTACCAGCGCATGGCGTTCTCGTAGGTCATCTTGTTGATCTCGTCGTCGGGAACGTTGTTCATGGACAAGACATCCCAGAGCTCTTCCGGCGCACCCGGCCACATCGAGTCGCTGTGCGGGTAGTCGGCTTCCCAGCAGATGTTGTCGATGCCGATCATGTTGCGCAGCGCCACGCCGACCTTGTCGCTGATGAAGCAGGTCAGGAAGTGGTCGCGGAAAACCTCGCTGGGCAGCTTGCCCTTGAAGTCCTGGTGCGTCCATGCGGAGTGCATCTCGAAGGTGCGGTCCGCGCGCTCCAGGAAGTAGGGAATCCAGCCGGTTCCGCCCTCGGACAGCGCGACCTTCAGGTCCGGGTACTCCTTGATCGGCTTGGACCACAACAGGTCGGCGGCGGCCTGCACGATGTTCATCGGCTGCAGCGTGATCATCACATCCATCGGCGCATCCGGCGCGGTGATGGCCAGCCGGCCCGAGGAACCGATGTGCACGTTCATCACGGTGTCGGTGTCGCACAACGCCTTCCACAGCGGGGTCCAATAATCGTCGTGGAAGCTGGGGTAGCCCATCGCGGCGGGGTTCTCGGTGAAGGTCAGCGCGTGCACACCCTTCTTGGCGACCCGTCGCACCTCGGCGGCGCACGCCTCGGCGTCCCAGATGACCGGTATCGCCATCGGGATGAACCGCGCCGGGTAGGCGCCGCACCACTCGTCGATGTGCCAGTCGTTGTAGGCCTGCACCAGTGCGATCGAGAAGTCGTTGTCGTCGGTGGCGAACAGACGGCCCGCGAAGCCGGGGAACGACGGGAAGCAGATCGAGGCCAGGATGCCGCCGGCGTTCATGTCCTTGACGCGCTCGTCCACGTTGTAACAACCCGGCCGGATCTCGTCGAGCCCCGTCGGCTCGATGCCGTACTCCTCCTTCGGCCGTCCGGCCACCGCGTTGAGCGCCACGTTGGGGATGACGGTGTCGCGGAATTTCCACATATCCGAACCGTCGGCGTTGTGCACCAGCCGGGGCGCATCGTCCTGATACTTCTTCGACAGGTGGTTCTTGAACATGTCGGGCGGCTCGACGGTGTGGTCGTCAACGCTGATCAGGATCATGTCTTCTTTGTTCATGGCCGTCCCTTCCGTCGGTTCCACCGAGTCGATCACAGCCTCGGCGAATCGCTGTCCCGTGCCAAGATCACTAAAATGAAAACTATCTTCTCGTCAAGCGAGAATCAACATCCAGGGGTTGCTGAGACGGGCTGCACGCCCCTGACCAGCGGTCGGGCGCACGGGCGAATTGCCCTGCCTCCGGACGACGATGCAACGAGGTAGATCCCGGCGCGGTAGATCGGCGCGATGCCCGCTCCCGCGTCCTCGGCGAAACGCCGCCCTATCGAGGGCCGGCTGAGCACGGCTGGGTCCGGCTTCGCGCCCGAATCACGCGCCGGCATTGACCAGTCGCGCGTTTCGTGCCAGTCTGTTAGTTGCAAATGAGAATATGATTCTCTTTCACCGAGAGGACACTGCTGATGCGGTTGCAGCCGCTCCCCGCCGACCAGTGGGACGAGGCTACCCAGCAGGCGCTCTCGGCTATGCGTGAAGCGGATGCCAACAACGCGCTTTCCACGCTGGCTCACCACCCGGCGCTGGCCAAGGCGTTTCTCCGATTCAACGTCCACCTGCTGATGTCGTCCACGCTGCCGGCCCGCATTCGCGAACTGGCCATCCTGCGGGTGGCGCATCGTCGCACGTGTGCGTACGAGTGGTCGCACCACGTCAGGATGGCCAAGGACGAAGGGATCACCGACGACCAGATCGCGGCGGTCCAACAATTCGGCGACGGCAGCCCCGACAACTTCGACGCCTTCGATCGAGCCGTGCTCACCGGGGTCGACGAACTCGACGAGAATTCGGAGTTGTCCGACCAGACCTGGGCGGTGCTGGGCGAGCGTCTCAACGACCAGCAACGCATGGATTTCGTCTTCACGGTCGGCTGCTACGCGCTGCTGGCCATGGCCTTCAACACTTTCGGCATACAGCTCGAACACGCCGCCGACGGCGGCTGAGCCCAATCAAGAGAGGTAAGAACGTTGGCCCACTTCCCCAAGCCAGCCGCTGGTAGTTGGACAGAAAACTATCCCGAATTAGGAACCGGGCCAGTCGATTACAGCGATTCGATCGACCAGGCATTCTTCGAAGCCGAGCGCGAGGCCGTCTTCAGGCGCATGTGGCTCAACGTCGGTAGAGTCGACCGGCTGCCACGCACCGGCAGCTACTTCACCAGGGAACTGCCCTCGGCGGGTCCCGGCACGTCGGTAATCATCGTCAAGACCAAGGACGGGTCCGTCAAGGCGTACCACAACGTTTGCCGCCACCGCGGGAACAAGTTGGTGTGGAACGACTTTCCGAACGAGGAGACCTCCGGCACCTGCCGGCAATTCACCTGCAAATACCACGCCTGGCGCTACAACCTCGACGGCGAGCTGACCTTCATCCAGCAGGAGGGCGAGTTCTTCGACGTCGACAAGAGCGACTACGGCCTGGTGACGGTGCGCTGCGAGGTGTGGGAAGGCTTCATCTTCATCAACTTCGACGACCACGCGAAGCCGCTCGCCGACTTCCTCGGGCCGCTGGCCAAGGGCGTCGAGGGCTACCCATTCGACGCGATGACGGAGACCTACTCCTACCGGGCCGAGGTCGGCAGCAACTGGAAGCTGTTCATCGACGCGTTCATCGAGTTCTACCACGCGCCGATACTGCATCAGGGGCAATACACCAAGGAAGAAGCCGCCAAGATCCAAAAATTCGGCTATGAGGCGCTGCACTACGAGATGGCCAGCCCGCACAGCCTGCAGTCGACCTGGGGTGGCCAGTCGCCTCCGGAAGACATGTCCATGGTCAAGCCGATAGACCGGGTGCTGCGCAGCGGGCTGTTCGGCCCGTGGGACAAGCCGGAGATCGTCGAAGGGCTCGAGCTGCCCCCGGGCGTCAACCCGAAGAAGGTGCCGCAGTGGGGAATCGACTCATTCCACTTCTACCCGAACTTCATGCTGTTGATCTGGGAGCCCGGCTGGTACCTCACGTACCACTACTGGCCGACCGCCGTCGATAAGCACATCTTCGAGTGCACGCTGTATTTCGTCCCGCCGCGCAACGCGCGGGAGCGGTTGGCCCAGGAGCTGGCCGCTGTCACGTTCAAGGAATACTCGCTGCAAGACGCCAACACGTTGGAGGCGACCCAGACCATGATCGGCACCCGGGCCGTCAAAGACTTCCTGCTGTGCGATCAGGAGGTCCTGATCCGCCACTTGCACAAGGTGACCAAAGACTACGTAAAGGAGTATGCCAACAATGGCGCTTCCCACTGAATTCGCAGACCTGGAGCCCCATTTGGAGTGGGACCTCGCGACCGAACCCGAGCGCTACGCCAAGCGGCTGGCCTCGACGATGCCCGAGTTGCAGGCGTTCTACGACGCGGCGTTTCCCCGTCTGAACGACGCGATCGCCTACTGTGACAAATACCCACTGGACGATCTGCCGGAGGACGCGAGGACCCTCATGCACATCATGCAGTCGTTGGTCATGGTGTCGTTTCCGATCGAAGCATGGAAGCAGCCCCGGGTTCCCGACAGCGGGGCAGCCTGGGTGGAACTGACCAGAGAACCGGTGATCTGACAGGTGCAGACGCTCAAGGCCGCCGGACTGCTCGACGTCGATGCTGGTGAGATCGTTCGGCCCGGCATCCTGAAGATCGAGGGAGACCGGATCGTCGGTGTCGGCGGCGAGCCAGAAGGCGAGCTCATCGATCTCGGTGACCAGATCCTGCTGCCAGGGTTGATGGACATGGAGGTCAACCTGCTCATGGGCGGTCGCGGGGAGAAACCCGGCCTGTCCCAGGTGCAGGACGACCCACCGACGCGAATGTTGCGGGCGGTCGGCAACGCGCGCCGCACGCTGCGCGCCGGGTTCACCACGGTGCGCAACCTCGGGCTGTTCGTCAAGACCGGTGGATACCTGCTGGATGTCGCGCTGGGCAAGGCGATTGACGCGGGCTGGATCGACGGTCCACGGGTGGTGCCGGCCGGGCACGCCATCACCCCGACCGGTGGGCACCTGGACCCGACGATGTTCGCGGCGTTCTCACCGCACGTGTTGGATCTGACCGTCGAGGAAGGTATCGCGAATGGGATCGACGAGATCCGGAAAGCGGTGCGCTATCAGATCAAGCACGGCGCCGAGCTGATCAAGGTCTGCTGTTCGGGCGGGGTGATGTCGTTGACAGGACCTCCTGGGGCACAGCATTATTCGGACGAAGAACTGTGCGCGATCGTCGACGAGGCGCACCGGCGCGGGATGCGTGTGGCCGCCCACACCCACGGCGCGGACGCGGTCAAGCACGCCGTCGCCGCCGGCATCGATTGCATCGAGCACGGGTTCCTGATCGACGACGAGGCGATCGCCACCATGGTCGAGAACGGCACATTCCTGGTGAGCACTCGGCGCCTGGCCGAGGGGATGGACGTTTCGCACGCGCCACCCGAACTGCAGGCCAAGGCCGCCGAGATGTTTCCGAAGTCACGCACGTCGATCTTGGCCGCGCACAAGGCCGGTGTGAAGATCGCCGTCGGCACCGACGCCCCGGCGATTCCCCACGGACGCAACGCCGACGAGCTCGTCACACTGGTCGAATGGGGCCTGCCGCCACTGGCCGTGTTGCGGGCGGCCACCGTCACCGCGGCCGAGCTCATCAACTCGAACGACCGCGGCCGACTGGCGCAAGGCCAGCTCGCCGATATCATCGCGGTGCCGGGAAATCCGTTGGAAGACATCACGGTTACCCAGCACGTCAGCTTCGTCATGAAAGGCGGCAAGGTCTATGTCGACGCCCGATCAGTCTAAGAGCGGCCCAACGCGAACTGACGACCTGGTCGAGATCCAGCAGTTGCTCGGCCGCTATGCGGTGACCATCACCCAGCAAGACATCGACGGTCTCGTCGCCGTCTTCACACCGGACGGGACATACAGCGCATTCGGCGAAACCTACAGCCTGAACCGGTTCCCGGAATTGGTGGCCGCGGCCCCAAAGGGCTTGTTTCTCACCGGGACCGCGGTGGTCGACCTTGACGGCGATGCGGCCAGCGGGACCCAACCGCTGTGCTTCATCGACCACTCCAGTCACGACATGCGGATCGGTTACTATCGCGACACCTATGTGCGAACCGCCGACGGGTGGCGGCTCAAGACCCGCGCCATGACCTTCATCCGCCGCAGCGGTGTGCACGACTCCGGGCGCCCGCACGCCATCGGGCGTCCCTCCGGGGACTCGGCGGCCCAGGCAGCGACCTAAGGAGCCGACCAATCGACAGTGCGGTGAATGTCGAGCAGTTCCGAGCCGACCTGCGCGCGTGGCTCGCCGACAACGATCTGACTCCCGGCCCCGACCACTCGCTGCAGGGCCATATGCGGCAGTTCGCCCGGGTCAGTCGCGCGCTCTATGACGCCGATTGGATGCGGTACGGCTGGCCGGTCGAGGTCGGCGGATTGGGTGGTCCCGCGCTGTTGCGGGCGGTCGTCGGCGAAGAGGTCGTGGGCCGTCGCCTGGCCGAACCCGGCCCGTACTCGATGCTCGAAGTGCTCGCACCCACCATGATCGATTACGCCCCCGCGGGGCTTGCCGCGGAAATGGTGCCGCGGCTGCTGAGCGGCGAAGAGCAATGGTGTCAGGGCTTTTCCGAGCCGGGATCCGGCAGCGACCTCGCTTCGCTGACCACTCGCGCGACACAGCAAGGCGACAACTGGATCGTCAACGGGCAAAAGGTGTGGACCAGCTTCGCCCAGTTCTCGACACGGTGCGTCCTGCTCACCCGCACCGCGCCCGGCCATGACGGGATCACCGCCTTCTTCGTCGACCTCGACACCCCGGGCATCACCATCCGCCCGCTGCGCACGATGCACGGCGTCGACGAGTTCTGCGAGGTGTACTACGACGACGTGGTGATTCCGGCGAGCCGGATGCTCGGCCAACCCGGAGACGGCTGGCGACTCGCCATGGACCTGCTGCCCTATGAGCGCTCCTCCTGCTTCTGGCAGCGAATCGCCTACCTCTACTCCCGGTTCGACGATCTGATCGCTGAGGCATCCGAAATCGGTACGCCCGACGAATCCGCGCTTGGGGGAGCCTATCTGGCGCTACATACCTTGCGCTGCCGGTCCCGCAGCACTCAGCACCGGATGCGCGACGGAGCCCGCCTGGGACCCGACACCTCCATCGACAAGGTGCTGCTGGCCGCCGCCGAGCAGCGGCTCTACGACACCGTCCGCGACCTGCTGCCGGCGCGGCTCGAACTCGAAGACACACCGTGGCGTTCGGAATACCTGTACTCACGCGCCGCGACGATCTATGGCGGCACCGCCGAGATTCAGCGCAATATCATCGCCCGCCGGCTGCTCGACCTCGGGAAGGAGTGAACCGTGACCCCTTCGCCGGACACCGAGTCGGACACCGAGTCGCTGCGCCTGCTGGCCGACTCGTTGCGGACGACGATGAGTGCCGCCTCGGGAGCCAAGCTCGATGCCGCGCTGACCGATCTCGGCTGGCGCGACATGCTCGACGAAATGCCAGACATCGCCATGTCTTTGGTATTCAAGCTGCTCGGTGAGACCGGCGCGCACGCACCCGTGCTCAACGACGTGGTGGCATGCGCGGCGGGGGATGCACCCGGCGGCACCTTGCCGCTGCCGTTCGCCGGCGGGTCCTGGGTGCTGTGGGAGCGCCGCGACCAGTCCAACTCCACGATCGACGAACTGCTTCCCATACACCCTGTGCCGCAAGGTGACCCATTGCCGTCGGCCGCGCTGCATGCGGGACGGCGGGCGCTGGGCTGGTGGCTGGTCGGCACCAGCCGCGCCATGCTGTCGCTGGCTCGTCAGCACGCCGTGGATCGCGTTCAATTCGGTCGACACATCAGCTCGTTCCAGGCGGTCCGGCACCGACTGGCCGAGACACTGGTGGCAATCGAGGGCGCCGAGGCGACGCTGCAGGCCGCCACCGAGTGCGACGATCCCGAGGGACTGGCCTCCCTGCTCGCCAAGGCCGCGGCCGGCCAGGCGGCGCTGACCGCCGCACGCCACTGCCAGCAGGTGCTCGGCGGTATCGGATTCACCGCCGAACATCCGCTGCACCACCACATCAAGCGGTCGCTGATCCTCGACGGACTGCTCGGCAGCGCCCGAGAACTCACGCGCGAAGCCGGAAGCGCGCTGGTGGCAACGGGATCCGCGCCGCGGCTTGCCCAGCTGTAACGAGCCATCCCGACAATGACCGTTTAAGGCGACTCGTCGACCCGTGGGGGCACACGGATGCCATGTGCCGACGATGACACGCTTCCCCGATGCGATGGCCTTGCCCGTTGGCCAAAGCTCGGGTCAAACTGGGCGCGGACAACAACGGCGCCGACTGCCCACGCACGGCCCCCCGAGGATGGGACGCAATGAGTCACCCCGACGCACCGCGAAACGAGGTCGGCGTCGCCGCGCTTCTCCTGGGCCTGGTCGGGCTCATCACGTGCTGGATGATGCTGGGGGTACCCTTCGGCATCGCGGCGGTGGTGACGGGCGATATCGCCCGGCGACGAGTCGCCCGCGGGGAAGCGAACAATCCCCGAACCGCGTTGGCCGGAATGGCTTTAGGGGCGATCGCGATACTCGCGGGTCTGGTCGCCATCAGCTTCTACGCCCGGCTCGACGCCCAGAACCGCTGATGCGCGGATCAATTCCGCGGTAGCCCCAGCACGCGTTCGGCGATGATGTTGCGTTGAATTTCCGACGTACCACCGGCGATGGTCGCGGCGAAGGTGCGCGTGTACCGGTCGAACCAGCTGCCGTAGTGGCTGTCCAGATTGAGCGGGGCGAACGGGGCGGTAACGCCCCGCAACACCAGTCCGTCGCCGTCCTTGGCGTTGAGGGCGTCCTCGCAGGCGCGTTGCATCGCCTCCGAGCCGAGCAATTTGAGCACCGACTGAGCCGGCACGTCCTCTTCACCGCGCGCTGCTTTGGCCAGCGTCGCCGACCCCAGCAGCCGCATCGCGTAAAAATCCATCACCAGCGTCGCGTAGCGATCCCGCTGCAGGGACCCCGAGGGGCTGGACTCGACGGTCAGTGCGTGCAGCATGTCTGCGTAATCCAGCCACAGCATCGCGCGTTCGTGCCCGAGCGAACCGGTCGCGACGCGCCAGCCCGCGTTGAGCTCCCCCACCAAGTTCTCGGCCGGCACCCGCGCGTCGGTGAAGAAGACCTCGTTGAAGTCGACGTCTTCGATGTCGCCCACCGAGGCGAACGGACGGCGGACCACACCGGGGTTGTCGGTCGGAACCAGTAAAGCGCTGATGCCCTTGTGCTTTGGCGCGTCCGGATCGGTGCGCACGAAGGTCAACAGCACATCGGCGTGATGGGCGCCCGACGTCCATACCTTTTGCCCGTTGACGACGAAGTGGTCACCGTCAAGCACCGCGCGGGTCTTCAGCGACGCCAGATCCGAGCCCGCGCCGGGTTCGCTCATACCGAGCGACGCGGTCATCTCCGCGCGCAGGATCGGCACCGCCCATCGCCGCTTCTGTTCGGGCGTTCCGAACGACAGCAGTGACGCCGCGATGATGCCCACACCCTGCGGATTGAAACTCTGGTATATCCGCCGTCGCGACAACTCTTCCTGGTACACGTATTGCTGCAGCAGCGTCGCATTGCGCCCGCCGAACTCGGGCGGGTTGCCCGGCAGTAGCCACCCGCTGTCGAACAGCAGGCGTTGCCACCGACGGGCCCACTCGGGGATGTCCGAACTCGACTGCGGCCGCTGGAACGCGTCAGCCTCGGCGGGCAGATGGGCATCGAGGAACGCGACGAATTCGGCCCGGAACGCCTCCACGTCGGCGTCAAACGTCAGCTGCACAGCACTTCCCGACACTGGTCCTGAGCAGACACACGCCCCCGGTAGATCACGCTTTCCGCCGACGGCGCGGTTCACTCTTGCGATTACGCTTCCCTAGACACGTCTAAGAGAATAGTATTCTCGTGGTAAGAAAGTTACAATCTCCGACACGTGATCCGTGAGGGGGTCGAGCGCAGAGATGTCACGGCGTTCTCCGGTACAGTCCAACCATGTTCTCCCCGCGCGGCAATCACTCGAGTCGGCCGTGACCAACCCCAGCGAAGAGCCCGCCTGGAAGCAGCGCGCCGTCGAGCGGTCCATCAAAACCGCGAAATTGCGGGCGGCGCAACGTGTCCAGCGCTTCCTCGATGCGGCGCAGGCCATCATCATCGAAAAGGGCAGCACAGATTTCACCGTGCAGGAGGTCGTGGACCGCTCTCGTCAGTCGCTGCGCAGCTTCTACCTGCAATTCGATGGCAAGCATGAGCTGTTGCTGGCGCTCTTCGAAGATGCGTTGAGTCGATCCGCCGACCAGATTCGTGCCGCCACGGAAAGCCACACCGATCCGCTGGAGCGGCTGCAGGTCGCAGTTCAACTGTTGTACGAAGCCTCGCGGCCGGACCCGACGGCCAAGCGGCCGCTGTTCACCGACTTTGCTCCTCGCCTTTTGGTAACGCACCCGGCCGAGGTCAAGGTGGCCCATGCACCATTGCTGGCATTGCTGACGGAACTGATGGACGCGGCCGACGATGCCGGCAAGTTGCGCAACACCATCAATCCCAAGCGCGTGGCCGCCATGACCATGCAGACGGTGATGTTCATCGCGCAGTCCAGCGGCGGCCCCGACGACGCGACGACCCACCCCATCACCGCCGAAGAGGTATGGGACTTCTGCGCACACGGCTTCGTCGCGTAGTTCGCCCGAGGGCGGCGTCACGGCCGCGATCTTCCTCACATTTGAGCTGAGCAAATAGCGCACGCCGATTGCCGGTGAGAATGAGATTCTCTAATATCTAGAACCACAGATAGCCGAAACGGATTCGCCATTGACACCCGTGATGGCCGAATGACAGAGTTCAAAAGCGGCAGGACCCGCGATCCGGGGACGCGATTGTTCTCCGCGCAGGGGTGCCGACCAGATCAAGTCAGGAGTTGAGGTAGCCATGACCGGACGTGTTGAGGGCAAAGTCGCCTTGGTCACCGGAGCGGCGCGCGGTCAGGGCCGCAGCCACGCGGTGCGGTTGGCGCAGGAGGGTGCCGACATCATCGCGATCGACATCTGCAAGCCCATCCGCGAGGGCGTGGTCGACACCGCGATCCCGGCATCGACTCCCGAGGACCTGGCCGAGACGGCCGACCTGGTCAAGGGACACAACCGCAGGATCTTCACGGCCGAAGTCGATGTGCGCGACTACGACGCACTCAAGGCGGCGGTGGACAGCGGCGTCGAGCAACTCGGCCGGCTCGACATCATCGTCGCCAACGCCGGAATCGGCAACGGCGGCGAGACCTTGGACAAGACCAGCGAAGAAGACTGGACCGAGATGATCGACATCAACCTGGCCGGGGTGTGGAAGACCGTGAAAGCCGGTGTGCCCCATCTTTTGGCCGGCGGTCGCGGCGGCTCCATCATCCTGACCAGCTCGGTCGGTGGGCTCAAGGCCTACCCCCACACCGGTCACTACGTCGCCGCCAAGCACGGTGTCGTCGGGCTGATGCGTGCCTTCGGAGTTGAATTGGGACAGCACATGATTCGCGTCAACTCCGTGCACCCCACGCACGTCAAAACTCCCATGCTGCACAACGAAGGCACCTTCAAGATGTTCCGCCCGGACCTGGAGAACCCGGGCCCCGATGACATGGCGCCGATCTGTCAGTTGTTCCACACGCTGCCGATCCCCTGGGTTGAGCCGATCGACATCAGCAACGCGGTGCTGTTCTTCGCCTCGGACGAAGCCCGCTACATCACCGGTGTGACCCTGCCGGTCGATGCGGGTAGCTGCCTGAAATAGCCGCTAGAAGGGGCTGCTGTTGGACTGCCATTCGGCCGATTCGGGTCGGGGCCCGTAGCGGCGGATGTAATCCTCGTGCATCCGTGCGTGTTTCCGGCGGGTGATCACGTCGACCAGGTCCGGGTCCAGTCCATGCACCGCCAGCCGGTGGCGGCGCCAGACCTTGTTCAGGGCAAGGGTTATCAGCAGCGCCCAGATGTAAAGCGGCACGGTCATCTCCGTGTGCACGTAAAGCGATGCGGGCAGCAGCCAAAACGGTGCAAGAACCAGCAGGGGCGGTATGGCCCACCTGATCATGTGCCGGCGGACGGCTCCCTGCCCGGCCAGATCGTGCGCCACCCAGCTGCGCATCGCGTCGGGCAATCGCCGACCGTAGGAATAGCCGATCCGCTGCCAGAGTCTGGGTTTCGCGTCGGTCATGAATGGCTCCTCAATGTGATGTCAGGGTCGCAATGCGCCGGCCGCCACGGCGGCGGCGTTGATCCGGGTGAGGACCCGATGCAGGTTCTCGAGTTCGGCCAGCTCGACCCCGAGACGTGCGACGACCGCGGGCGGGACCTCAAGTGCTCGCTCTCGCAAAGCGATTCCGCGCTGTGTAAGCATCACGTCGGTGGTGCGCTCGTCGGCCGTATTCTTGACGCGCCTGATCAGCCCCTGCCCCTCCAAGCGCTTGAGCATGGGCGACAGCGTGGCGGAATCCATCTGCAACGCGGCGGCAATTCGCTTGACCGACAGCGGGAATTGGTCCGACGCCGGGGCCTTGCGGTGATCCCAGAGTGCGAGCATCACCAGATATTGCGGATGGGTCAGGCCGAGCGGCTCCAAGAGGGGCCGGTACACCGCCAAGACCGCCCGGTTGGTCGTCGCCAGCGCGAAGCACACCTGGCGTTCTAGGGCCAGCGGATCGACGTCACGCGCAGTCGAAACGGTCATAGTTACATGGTGCCCTAATATTTAGGGTCCTAGCTACATGATGTCTCTCACACCGTCCCCTGAGCGAGTAATACGCTCGGCAGCTATGGACGATTTCGAGGGACGCGGGACGGTCATCACCGGCGGGGCCAGCGGCATCGGTTTGGCCACCGCCACCGAATTCGGCCGCCGGGGGGCCCGCATGGTGCTCTCCGACGTCGATCAGCCCGCTCTGGAGCAGGCGGTGCATCGGCTGCGCGGCGAGGGTTTCGACGCGCACGGCGTGGTCTGCGACGTCCGGAATCTCAACGAGATGGTTCACCTCGCCGACGAGGCCTTCCGTTTGCTCGGCAGCGTCGACGTCGTTTTCAGCAATGCCGGCATCGTCGTTGCGGGGCCGATCGGCCAGATGAACCACGATGATTGGCGCTGGGTGATCGACATCGACTTATGGGGATCGATCCACGCGGTCGAGGCGTTCGTGCCCAGGTTGATCGAGCAGGGCAGTGGTGGGCACATCGCCTTCACCGCGTCCTTCGCCGGGTTGGTGCCCAACGCCGGTCTCGGGACGTACGGCGTTGCCAAATACGGTGTCGTCGGGCTCGCCGAAACGCTGGCGCGTGAGGTCAAGGCCAATGGCATTGGCGTATCGGTGTTGTGCCCGATGGTCGTGGAAACCAAGTTGGTCTCCAATTCGGAACGGATACGCGGCGCAGACTACGGGCTTTCGGCCAGTCCCGAGGCGGCGTTCGGAACGTTGCCCACCCAGGACGAGAGCGTTAGCGCCGACGATGTCGCGCGGCTGACCGCCGATGCGATCCTGGCCAACCGGCTGTACATCCTGCCGCACGCGGCCGCCCGGGCGTCCATCCGTCGCAGGTTCGAGCGCATTGACCAGACCTTCGACGAACAAGCCGCCGAGGGCTGGACGCACTAGTAGCTAGTGTGACGGGCCCAGCCGGTAATCGCCGGTCTGCGGGTCGTGATACCACCCGCTGGAGGCCTGGGTGCCACCGTCGATGTGCAGCGTCTGCCCGGTGAGGTAGGCCGCCATGTCCGAGGCTAGAAATACTGCGGCACCGGCGATTTCGTCGACATGACCGGGACGTCCCATCGGCACCATATCGCGGATTGCGCTCGTCGCCGCTTCGCCCCCGAGCTGCGCCAGCCCCTCGGTGAGCGTGATGTCGGGTGCTATCGCGTTGACCCGGATCCCGTGGGGAGCCAATTCCAGCGCCGCGGTCTTGGTGTAGTTGATGACACCGGCCTTGGCGGCCGCATAGGCGGCGTAGCCCGGCGCCGCTCGGACGCCTTCGATCGAGGTCAGCGAGATGATGCTGCCGGGCAGGCCCTCCGACACCATCTTTCGGGCGGCCCGCTGGCTGCACAGCAGCACGTGGCGCAGGTTGGCGCGGTAGAGCGCATCCCAACCGTTCTCGCTGGTTTCCAGCAGCGGCGAGGAGAACACGCCGCCGGCGTTGTTCACCAGAATCGTCGGCGTGCCCAGTTCCGCGATGGTGCGCTCCAGTGCGGCATCCACCTGGCCGCTGTCTCGGACATCGGTGACGATCCCCAGGCCGCCAAGGGATTCGGCTGCCGCCACGCAGGTTTGCGGGTCGCGCTCCCAGATCGCCACCCGCGCGCCGAAGGCGGCCATCCCGGCCGCGATGCCGCGGCCGATGCCCACTCCCCCGCCGGTCACCACCGCTACGCGGCCGGTCAGCAGGATGTTCGAGGGATCGATCGCCATGGTCGATCAGCTCGCCGTGTGCATCACCGGCGCGCTGCCGATAACGCCGTCGGCTTCCAGGCCGGCAATCTCGGCGTCGGACAAGCCGAGTTCGGTCAGCAGTTCGTGGTTGTGCTGCCCCAGCAGCGGCGCATGCTCGGTGTGAAACGTGTTGGGCCCGGCGGAAAATCTCATCGGCACGGTGCTCAGCCTAGCCGGGCCGTTCACCGGGTGGTCGACCTCTTCGAAAAAGCCCCGAAACGCCAACTGCTCCAGCTCGGTTTGCCGATGCGGTTGCATGACCTTGGCCACCGGCACGCCGGCGTCCCACAGTGTTGCGACGATTTCGTCGCGGCCGCGGTGCTCGCACCAGGCAGCGAGTCGCTCGTCAATCAAATCCTGGTGCTCGCGCCGGCCGGCTTGTGTCGACAGCGCGGGATCGGTTGCCCAGGAGGGTGATCCGAGCGCCCGGCACAGTTTCACCCACTGGTCGTCGGTGGCCACGGCGATGGCAACCCAGCTATCGAGCCGGCCGAATTCGTCGACATCCTCGCTGAGGTAGAGGTTCTGCGGTGCGGCGGTCGGTCCCCGGTTGCCGTCACGCTCGAGCACCGCGCCGTACGCCGAGTACTCGATGACCTGCTCGGCGGAGATGTTCAGCGCCGCATCGACCATCGCCGCTTCGACGAACACGCCGTCACCGGTGCGGCGGCGATGCTCCAGCGCCAGCAGTATCGCGTTGACCGCGTGAACACCGGCATTGGGGTCACCGATCGAATACGGGTCATAGGGTGTGCGGTCCGGGTAACCGGTGAGCCAACTGACGCCGGAGGCGGCTTCGATGACGTAGGCGAAGGCCGGGTTGTCGCGCCATGGCCCCTCGAGACCGAAGCCCGGCATCCGCACCAGCACCGTGTCCGGCCGGATCGATCGAACGGAGGCGAAATCGAGCCCGATCTGATCCAGCACCCGCGGCGTGAAGTTCTCCACCACCACGTCGCAGGTTGCGATGAGCTCCCGCAGTAGCTCTCGGCCGCGCGGGCTCTGCAGGTCGAGTGTCAGGCCCTTCTTGTTGGTGTTCAGGGCCTCGAAGATGGGCGACTTCTCCCACCACCGATCCTCGGTGATCGGCACGCCGGCGATCAGCCGAGTGCCATCCGGGCGGCGGGTCGATTCGATGTGGATGACCTCGGCACCGAGCATGGCCAGAAAATGGGTGCCGCACGGCCCCGCCCAGAACGTGGTCATGTCCAGGACCCGAAGACCGGTGAGCGGCAACGGTTTCGCCATACCAATCGGTTCGGGCCGTGCGGGGAGATCCGCGGTGCGGTATTGCTCGGTGTGCTCCCCCAGGCGCGGCGCCGGATGCGGTCCGCGCAACCGCGCCGGCCGCATCCGATACGGGTGACTCGGCTGCTCGAACCCATCGCGCGGATTGCGGACGAATGAATCACGTTCTACAAACTGGTCAAACGACGTGACATTGGCGCCGTTGGCGACGGGCGCGTTGGGGATGCGGAATGCCATGGCCAGTTCCCGGATTTCGTCGACCGGGGTGCTGGACATCCAGGCGAAGATCTCCTCGGCGTGGATGTTGGCTTGCTCGGTGATCGACAGCGGCGAGTCCTCATCGATCCACTCGGGGTGGCCCACCATCGCGCACAGGTCGAACCACTGCTGCGCGGTTCCGCAGCCGAGATCCACCAGGCCGTCTTTTGCCTGAGCCACTCCCGGAATCGTCGGCCGGCGCATGTCTCGCCACGGCCGGCCGAGCACCTCGAAGTAGGTGACCGGGTAGTAGGTGAGGCACAGGATCTGGGTCTCGAGCATCGACAGGTCCAGCAGTTCTCCTGCCCCGCCGTCGATTCGGCGACACCGCGACGACAGGGTGGCCGCGCTCGCGTACGCGCCGGCCACATATTCGCCGGCCTGCCCGCCCACGAAGACGGGCGGGCGCTGCTGCTCGCCGCGGCCGAGGCCGACGATTCCCCCCGACCACGCCTGCAGCGTGAATTCGGTTGCGGCGCGGTCTCGCCAAGGTCCTTCCAGTCCGAACGGCGTGATCGCGGTGACGGTGAGGTGCGGGTGGCGACCATGGACGGCTTGGGGCGTGAAGTCCGAATGCTCGGCCACTGTGGAACCGGCGGACCAGATCACCGCATCGGCGGAGGCCAGCAGTCGGTCCACCAGTCCGACGTCGCCATCTTCGGCGAGATCGGCGACGACGCTGTGCTTTGCGCCGGCCAGGAAGCTGAACAACGCGCCGTCGTCGCCTTCCGGGAAGGCGGCACCGGAGGCCGACCACATACGCAGCGGATCACCTTCTGGCGGCTCGACTTTCACGACGTGGGCACCACCGTCGGCGAGCAACTTGGTGCAGTAGGCACCCGCGATGCCGGTGGACAGATCGATCACCGTGTAGCCGGCCAGTGGCGGTTCGACTCGCGTCACTGGTTCTTTCTCTTCGCCTTGGTGTCCTTGCCGGTGGGCGCCTTCTTGCGTGCGTTCTTGCGAGCCTTCTTGCGCGCACCCTTGCTCAAACGCCACTCGGCGGGGAACTTGCTGTCGTTGTCTTTGACCGCATCGCCCAGACCCTGGTGCAGCGCATCGGCGAGCATCAATTCATCGCCGACATCCGGGCGGACGCTGCCGCCCATCGACTCGAAGACGCCGCTGAGCATGCTGCCCAGATATTCGCCCTGGAACTGCTTCATGATCTCGAAGAAGACCTTCTGCATGAAGACCGTGTCGGTGGGGCGATTGCGGGCGCAGGCCGAGGCGTATTTCTCCACCTCCGCCTCGAGTTCATCCCTGGGCACCACGCTGTTGAGGAAATTGCAGTCGTACATCTCCGCGGCGGTGAAAGCCCTTCCGGTGAACACCATCTCCTGGAACTTGCGGATACCCATGGTCTGCGCCCACCACCACATGCGGGGGCCCCAGCCGTAATACCGGAACGACGGATGCCCGAACAGCGCGTCGTCGCTGGAGATCACCAGGTCGGCGTCGGCGGCCTGGTAAAAGTGCCATCCGTAGCAGTAGCCCTTGGCCTCGAGGATGCTGATCTTCTTGAAGTCCTGCAGGCCGCGGATGCCGGAGTTCGGGTTGGCATACCACTGACCGAGGGTGGCGCCGTTGCGAAACGAGCCCGGGGGCGGGTACCGGACTTCATCGGCTCCGATCCGGTACTCGGCGAGCCGCGGGCCCTGATCCGCCGCATCACGAAGGCGCATCACCTCGACCAGATCGGCACCCGAACCAAGGTCGTCGCCGGCACCGCGAACCACCAGTACCTTGACGTCGTCGTCGATGTTGGCCCGGTGCAACAGATCTGCGTAGCGCACACGGGCGGCGATCGTCGGCGCATTGAGGTAGTCGGGCCGGTCGAACGTGATCGTGGCGATCCGCGTCTTGGCGTCCTTGTCGTACCGGATGATCTCTTCCGCCGGCGGCTCTGCGGGGTTGGGCATGGCTAGGGCTGCCAGAATGGGCTGGCGGTGAGCACTTCAGGACCATCCGCGGTAATCAGGACCGCCTCTCGCCCGAATACCGCGCCTACTCCTTCTTCCCACACATAACCCGTCACGGCCAGCACCATCCCCGGTTCCAGACGTTCGTCGGCCGCGGTTGCGGGTAGATGCCTGGAGACGACGGGTGGGTCGAACCCCATGCCCAGACCGCGGGCCACCGGCATCGGTGGGTCCGGCTCCCCCGCGGCTTGGTAGGCGGCCATCAGGTCGGCCGCGCCCACCCCGGGCCGACAGGTGTCGATCAGTCTGTCCCACAGGCTTTCCCACCGCCGGTAGAGGGCCGCGGCGCCGCCGGGACCCTGCTTCTTGGCTGCGGGCCAGGTCCGTCCGACTTCGCCCACGTAGCCGCCCGCCAGGACCCCGGTGGAAAATGCCACCAGATCGCCGTCCTGGATGCGGCCGTCACCGTCGGCGCGGCGCCACGGGTGCGTGCGCGAGGTCACCCATGCGACGTCTTGATTCGACGGGGTGCTCACGCCGCC
>NZ_JAICZA010000136.1 GCF_025933915.1 Mycobacterium sp. | reverse complement strand
TATCACTTATCCGGCCGCCTCCGGTCTACCGGAAGACGACCGCGACGGTGTGCTTATTTTCGCGAAATCCGTTCTTTGTCGAGACTGTCCGGAGTGGCTGTTGACCTACGCTGCATCGAACGACGCGTTTCCCCATGACCCGACGTCCGACCAATGGTTCAACGAAGGGCAGTTCGCCGCTTATACCGAACTCGGCCGGATCATGGGGGAGCAAGCCGCCGACTGCGTCCGAAAGCTTAAGAAGTTAGCGATCTGAAATTGGCAGGGCGACCCACCCCGCCGCCCGCGCCTGGCTCTTGCCTGATCGCGCCAGCTGGGCCACCATGAACTGCGTGAGTAAGGTGACCCTAACTACCGAGCTGCCGATTCCGGCGGCGACCGCGTCCGCGCTGGCGCGCAAGCCCGAGCTGATGCGGCATGTGCTGAGCCCGGTGCTGCGGATTTACCGGCTCGATGTCCCCGAGCGCATCGAGGTCGGCACCCAGGGGTCGGCGCGGTTCTGGTGGTTCGGCGTGATCCCGGCCTGGACGCATCACCTCACCATCAAGCGACTCGAGCCGACCGAGATCTACACGAACGAGCACGGCGGACCCGTCCGCACCTGGAATCACCGCCTGACGTTCGAACCCATCGACGAACGCAGCTGCCGCTACACCGACGAGATCGAAACCGACGACGGCCTGCACGGGCTGGCGACCCGCGCCTTCGTCCGGCTCATGTTTCGCCACCGGCATCGGCGGTGGCGCAAGCTCGCGCGGATCCTGCGATGACCGGCGCGCACCAGAGAGGGCGGTGAACCATGGTCGGGAATCAAGAGGGCATCGGCATGCTGAAACTCGAATGCCCGCACAGCCATCCCGTCGGCAGGATTTTCAAAGACGCCCCGCATCAGGCGGTGCAGTTCGACCCGGGGGCCCAGGTGGGGCCGCGCCGCTTCTGGCCTGACGAAGACGAGCAGCCGAACTTCACGACGGTCTGCCGATTCTGCGATAAGCCGGTGGGGGACGCCACGTCCGCCTTGCAGACCAAACTCGCCACGGTGATCGCCGATGCATCTGCGACCGCCGAGATGGTCACGCTGCCGTACGTGTAGGCGGCCGGCCCCGCGGATACTGTAAGAGCTACAGTAGCGGGATTGCGGCGCGGCGCATCGGCGGCGCCGACCCGAGAGGAGTCCCGTGGCGCAGCACCCTCCGACACCGCAGAGCACACCCCGTCCACCCGAAGGCGATTGGCTGGGCACGCCATACCTGCGCTTCGAGCGCCAGGGGCCGATCGCGGTGTGCACCATCGACCGCCCCCAAGCGCGCAACGCCCTGAGTCCGGCGATGTACTTCGGAATCCGTTATGCGGTAGGACGTCTCAACGAGGACCCGGATCTGGCCGGGCTGGTGCTCACCGGAACCGGAGACGTCTTCGCGCCCGGCGGCGACATGGGCGGCGGGGGAGGCGAGGACAACTGGATCACCTTCGGGTCCGCGCTGGGCATGGACGTGACCCCGTTCGACGCGGTGCGCACCTCCGGCAAGCCCATCGTCTCCGCCGTCAACGGGCTCTGCCAGGGCGGCGGATTCCAGATCGCGCTGTGCAGCGACCTGTCGGTGGTGAGCGATCGGGCGACCTTCCGGGTGCCCGAGTTGTTCCGCGGCTACGCCGACACCTACTACAGCCAGATGCTCACCCGCGTCATCGGGCCGGTCCGCACCCGCGACCTGATGTTCACCGGACGGGTGCTCACCGCGGTCGAAGCCCTCGACTGGGGCCTGGTCACCCGGGTGGTGCCGCATGAAGGTCTGCTGGACGCGGCGAAAGACCTACTCGCGCAATGCTCTCGGACCGCGCCACGCGCCCGCGGCGTCATCAAGTCCAGCATCGACAGCTACCTGGGCCTCTATGACCGCATCGGCATGACCGCCAGCCTGTCCGACGCCGAGGCCATCGAAGGCTTCCGCTCGTTCAAGGAACGCCGCTCACCCGATTGGGTGCATCCGGAACTGCGCGTCGAGGGACGGCTGTAACGCTCTCAAATCCCGCGCGGCCGGTCCCGCCAAAATGGTTCCCGCAGCTGCGTTTTCAGGATCTTCCCGCTCGCGTTGCGGGGCAGTTCCGACACGAAATCCACGGTGCGCGGGCATTTGAAGCCCGCCAGATGCCGCCGGCAGAATTCGATGATGTCGGCGGGATCGACCCCGTCGCCGGCCACCACGATCGCCTTGACCGATTCTCCCCAAAAGTCGTCGGGCACCCCGATCACCGCGGCGTCGGCGACGGCGGGATGCTCGATGAGCACGCTCTCCACCTCGGGGCCGTACACGTTCTCGCCGCCGGTGATGATCATGTCCTTCAACCGGTCTTCGATGTAGACGTAGTCCTCGGCGTCGAGGCGCCCGACGTCCCCGGTGCGCACCCAGTCGTCGTCGGTGATCGTCTCGGCCGTCGCCTCCGGGCGGTTGAGATAGCCACTCATGTTCTGGTTGCTGCGCACCCACACCTCACCGGATTCCCCGGGCGGCAACGAAGCATCGGTCTCGGGATCGACGATGCGAATCTCACAGCCCAGCACCGCCTTTCCGGCCGAGAGCTGCAACTCGGGGCGCGTCGCATCGCGATGATCGGCGTCGGACAGCGCCGTGACCGCGCCGCACAGCTCCGTCTGTCCGTACACCTGCACGAATTTCGTGTCCGGCCATGTCGACAGCGCCCGATGCAGCAACGGCAGTGGCATCGGTGCCGCCCCATAGACGATGTGGCGCAGGCCGGCGATGGCGGCGGTCGCCGCCTCACCCGCGTCCAGGAACCGGGCGATCACCGGCGGCACGAAGAACGCGTGAGTGGCGCCGGCGCGCACGGCGCCGATCAGCGTCGCGGCGTCGGGTTCCCGGGTCATGATCGTGGGCGCCCCGGCCCGGATGCCGAACAGCGCGTAACCGATCCCGCCGACGTGAAACAGCGGCATCGCAACGAGATTCGCGTCCCCATCGGCGAACGGGAACGCCGGCGCCAAGTTCGCCGCGTGATTGACCAGCGCGCGCTGGCTGAGCAGCACGCCTTTGGGGCGGCCGGTGGTGCCCGAGCTGTAGATCACCAGCGCGGTCTCGTTCTGGTCGAGGCCCGCGTCGGCCGGCTCCGGTGCCGCTGCGGCGAGCAATGATTCGTATTCGTCGCCGATTTCGACGATGCGCTCCAGGCCGGGCACTCGCTCGGCGGCCGCCTCGGCCGCGGCACGCAGCTCGGCGCCGACCAGCAGCACGCGGGCGCCGCTGTCGGCGAGGACGTGGACGAGTTCGTCGCCGATCACCCGCCAGTTGACCACGGTGGTGGCCACGCCGATGGATGCCCCGGCGATCAGCACTTCGAGGCAGGCGGGGTGATTCTTGTCCAGGAAGGCCACGCGCTGGCCCCGCTCGATCCCGGCGGCGCGCAGCGCCCCCGCCGCGCGACGGATGCGCGAGCTCCAGTCGGCCCAGGACCACTGGCGTTCGCCGTAGCGGATCGCGATCGCGTCGGGTCGCCGCTGCGCGTGTCGTTCGACGATGCCGGCGAGCGTGTCCGTCGTGTTGGCCGTGGTGTCGGCTGGTGGCATGGACCCCTCCGCGTTCGGTTTGTTCCACTTGGTCATACGGGATCGCTGCGCCGTACCCGACACCGGGCCCTCACTGCATGGAGCTGATCATCATTCCGCCGTCGCCCGCGGCTTGGGTGGTCGCACCGCCGCCCTGCCGGAAGTCGATGAACGCCGAGCGGCCGTTCGAGGTGTTCAGCAGCTCGGTGAACGTGCCGATCACCGGAATATCGCCGTGCGGGTTCACCACGTTGGCCGTGTAGTTGAGGGACGCTTGCTGGTCAAAGTTGGGTCCCTGCAGCGGCTTGGTCTCGGGCGAGGTCAAGCGATTCACCCCGGTCAGGATGGCCGAGGCGCCGCGGGTGAACTGGTCGATGTCGGATGACAGAACCGCGGCGGCGTCGGTGCCGCCGGCTTGTTTGACCGTGATCCGCATCTGCGCGCTGGTGTCGGCGTTGTTCAGCGCCACCCAGTTGGGGCCGCGGTTTCCCAGCGTCCAGCCGGGCGCCGGTGTGACCGAGACGCCCTGCGCGATGGCGATTGCGTCGTCGGAAGCCCGAGCCACCCCGGCCGTCGGTTCGGCGCCGGCCAGGACGACCACCGCGGCCACGGCCGCGCTCAGCGCCCCGAACCGCCAGCCGGCCGGGTGCGTCGAGGCGGGGACGGCGGACGCCTGCGGCCGAGTCGTTGACATCGTTATTCCTAACTCTCTCGGGCGGAGCGGCATTCGGGCTCGGTCCTATCGTCCTCCAGCAGCCGGAGCAAAGTCCAAGGTGGGCTTGCTCTGTGTGTCACCATGACTGGGCCGCCGCCCGACCGACCCACCCGACAAGGATCCGACATGGTGAACCCCGACCGCGCCCGTTCCCGCACGTTCGTCGTGACCGGTGCCGCCTCCGGAATCGGGCTGGCCACCGCGCGGCGGTTGTTGGCCGAGGGCGGCAGCGTCGTCGGCGCCGACCTGGCCGCCCCGCCCGACGACCTGGGCCCCCGGTTCACCTTCGTGCCCGCCGACGTGACCGACGAAGCCGCGATCGCCGCGGTGCTGGCCGCCGCGCCCGGCCGCCTCGACGGCCTGTTCCACGCAGCCGGTGTCGCCGGGGGAGGCCCGGTGCACCTGCTCGAGCGCGCCGAATGGGACCGGGTGATCGGGATCAACCTCACCGGCACCTTCCTGGTCGCCAAGGCGGCCCTGGCCAAGATGATCGAACAGCCCCGGGCCGACGGTGAACGCGGCTCGATCGTGACCGTGGCCAGCGTCGAGGGCCTGGAAGGCACCGCCGGCGGCAGCTCCTACAACGCGGCCAAGGGCGGTGTCGTGCTGCTCACCAAGAACATTGCGCTCGACTACGGGCCGAGCGGTATCCGGGCGAACGTCATCTGCCCCGGCTTCATCGAAACACCAATGGCGCACAGCGTTTTCAGCATTCCCGGGATGGAGGGGCCGCTCGCCTCGATTACCAAGGAGCATGCGCTGCAGCGGTTGGGGCGGCCCGAGGAGATCGCCTCCATGGCCGCCTTCCTGCTGTCTCCCGACGCCTCGTTCGTCAGCGGTCAGGCCATCGCCGTCGACGGCGGCTATACGGCCGGCCGCGATCACGGTGTCGTCGAACTCTTCGGCTTTCCCACTTGATACCAGCGGGATTCAAATGCCAGTAAGATTCGTCCATGAGCGGTGGACTTACTCCTGACCAAGCGATCGAGGCGATTCGAGGTGCCGGTGGCGCTCAGCCCGGCTGTCGCGCATTGCACGCGAAGGGCACGCTGTATCGCGGCACGTTCACCGCAACCCACGACGCGGCGATGCTCTCGCGCGCAAGGTATCTCGATGGTTCGCCGGTCCCGGCGCTGATCCGTTTCTCCAACGGATCGGGCAACCCCAAGCAGCGCGACGGCCGGCCGGGAGTGCGCGGGATGGCGGTGAAGTTCACCCTGCCCGACGGCTCCACCACCGACGTCTCGACGCAGACCGCCCGGCTCTTCGTCTCCAGCACGCCGGACGGCTTCATCGATCTGCTCAAGGCGATGCGGCCCGGCCTGACGACGCCGCTGCGCATGGCCAAACACCTGCTCACCCATCCGGGGCTGCTCGGCGCGTTGCCCGTACTGCGGGAGGCCAACCGGATCCCGGCCAGCTACGCCACCACCGAATACCACGGCTTGCACGCCTTCCGCTGGGTCGCCGCCGACGGCAGCGCCAGATTCGTTCGCTACCACCTGGTTCCGACCGCGGCCGAGGAGTATCTGTCGACATCGGACGCCCACGACAAGGATCCGGACTTTCTCACCGACGAGCTGAAGACTCGGTTGCAGGGCGGTCCGGTGCGGTTCGACTTCCGGGTGCAAATCGCCGGGCCCACCGACTCCACGGTGGACCCGTCATCGTCCTGGCAGAGCACCCAGATCGTCACCGTGGGCACCTTGCAGGTCACCGGTGTGGACACCGAGCGCGAGCACGCCGACGACATCGTGGTGTTCGACCCGATGCGCGTGACGGAGGGCATCGAACCCTCCGACGATCCGGTCCTGCACTTTCGGACGCTGGCGTATTCGGCGTCGGTCAAGCTGCGCACCGGCGTCGAGCGCGGCGCCGACGCCCCACCCGCCTGAGCGCAGCGAGTAGTCGCGTTCGGGACGAAATCGGCGGCAGGCTAAGTTTTTCCTTCGGTGCCGTCATTTCAGATGTTCCTCATATGCCTGGCCGGGCTGGCCGCCGGGGCGATCAACGCGCTGGTGGGGTCCGGCACCCTGATCACCTTCCCGACGCTGGTCGCGCTCGGCTTTCCGCCGGTGACGGCCACCATGTCGAATGCGACGGGCCTGGTCGCCGGCAGCGTATCGGCCACCTGGGGTTATCGCGCCGAGTTGAGCGGCCAATGGGATCGGTTGCGCTGGCAGATTCCGGCCTCGCTGGCCGGCGCGACGCTGGGCGCCTTCCTGCTGTTGCATCTGCCGGAAAAGGTGTTCGCCGAGATCGTGCCCGTGCTGCTGGTGTTGGCGTTGGCGTTGGTGGTGGTCGGGCCGCGGATCCAGGCGTGGACCGCCCGGCGCGCCGAGAAGGCGGGCCGCTCACCCGAGCACGTCACACCGAGGCGGATGGCCACGTTGGTGCTGGGCACCTTCGCCGTCGGTGTCTACGGCGGCTATTTCACTGCCGCCCAGGGCATTTTGCTGGTCGGCGTGATGGGTGCGTTGCTGCCGGAGTCGGTGCAGCGCATGAACGCGGCCAAGAACCTGTTGGCTCTGGTGGTGAATGTGGTTGCGGCGGTTGCCTATACGTCGGCGGCGTTCGATCGCATCAGCTGGCCGGCGGCCGGGCTGATCGCCGCCGGCTCGCTGGTCGGCGGGCTGCTCGGGGCGCGGTATGGGCGCCGGCTATCCGGTAACGCGTTGCGCGCCGTCATCGTGGTCGTCGGCCTGATCGGGCTGTATCGTCTGCTCGCGGTGTCCTAGCAAAATCGTTGTTCAGCAACGTGATTGAAGTTCTGGCTCAACTCAGCGTGGTGGCAGCGGCCTCGGCGATGACATCCCTCGCCTCGCCGCGTCTGCGCCATGCCCGCAGCTGGCGCATCGCGCCGTTGCCGTGGGACACGACCCGGTCGAGTTCGTGGACAACGTGTTCGTATTCGCCCAGCGAATCCAGCGCCGGGCGCACCCGTTGTACCAGCGCCCCCAATTGCTCACGCGCCGGCACCGCCCCGCGGCCGTGGATCAGATCGAGTGTGCGCCCGGACAATCCGTCGTGGGCCGCCTTCCAATACGCCGCCCGCAATGCGCCGGGCGGCAGCCGCCCAGCGTCATCGGGTGAGTCGAGCGCCGTCATCACGGCCGCCCTGATCAGGGTGGCCAGCAGCACGGTTTCACCGACGGTGGCCAGCACGTCGGCCACGCGGACCTCCACTGTCGGGAAGTCCGCCGAAGGGCGTACGTCCCAATAGATCATGTCCTTGTCGAGGATCACCCCGGTGTCGACCAGCATGCGCACCGCGCTGTCGTACTCGTCGGGTGAGGCAAAAAATGGCGGGGCTCCCGCGGCCGGCCAGCGCCGCCACAGCACGCTGCGCCAGCTCGCGTAACCGCTGTCGGCATTGCGGTACACGCGCGAATTGGCCGACAGCGCCAGCAGTGACGGCAGCCAGGGCCGCAGCCAATTGCTGACATGGATGGCCGCCGCACGATCTGGAACCTGCACGTGCACATGGCATCCGCAGATGCCCTGCTCGTGTGCGACCATCCCGAACCCTTCGCCGATCCGGCGGTAGCGCGGGGTGTCGGTGACCGGAAACTCATGTGGGGTGGCCGGCGGAAGCCCGCAGGCCAGCAGCTGGACGCCGACGGCCTGCGCGGCCTGTGCCGCGGTGCGCCGCAGCCGGCTCAGTTCCTCACCGAGTTCGGCGGTGCTCGCCGCCACGCTGGAGGTGGTCTCGACCTGGCAGCTGCTGAGTTCCAGCTGCAGCGTGATGCCGCGCCGCTCGGCCTCTGCGGCCACTGCGGCGTTCTGCGGGGCCGGCTCGCCGGTTCGCGGGTCGACGAGGAGAAACTCCTCCTCGGCGCCGACAGTGGGATGGCCGCTCATTCAGGCGATCGCGGCCGGGCAGTGCCGTGTGGCCGCCAGGCAGTGCCGTGTGGTTACCAGCGCGCGGCCGCGGACAGCGCGGAGTCGACGGTGGGGTAGATGGGCAGCACCCCGCTGAGCCCGCACGCGTCGACAATGCGAGCGACGATCGGCTCGCAGCTCACCAGCCGCAGATCGATGCCGCGTTGCTGGCAGCGTTTGGCCTCTTCGGCGAGCGCCGCGAACGCGCAGCAACCCATGAATTCGAGCCCGGTGACGTCGACCACGAACGGCCCGGGCGCCGTGACGACGCTGGCCGCCTCGCTGACCAGGTGGCGCCAGGTGTGCTCATTGCACGCGTCGACCTCGCCCCCGGCGTAGATCAGCACCGCCGGGCCGCTGCGATCGGCGGTTGCCCGCAGCGTGCTGTTCGGATCGCCCAGCTCATAGACCAGCTTGGTGCTCAGCATGAGATGAGTGGTGGGCAATTGTTCCGCAATGGCTGAGTTCATGATGGACCCCCTGATCGACCGGCGTCGGCGACGCCGCGACGGATGCCCGTCCTAGTGTCTGAAGACAGACTGTTCGCGGATGCGAATCTCATTTGTATAACGAGACAGGGCGGTCTGTCTACGGGTCCTGGCCTAAGAGTACGGTAAGGCCTAATGACAACTTCCGATGTCGGAACGCCTGCCGCGTCGGCGCGTGAACGCGTGCTGACTGCCGCATATGAGCTGTTCAGCCGCCGTGGCATTCGCGCCGTGGGCACCGACGAAGTGATCGCGCGGGCCGGCGTCGCCAGGGCGACGCTGTACCGTCATTTCGCCACCAAGAACGATCTCGTGCTGGCCGTGCTGGAGCGTCGCGAGGAGCTTTGGACGCACGGGTTGATCGAGGAGCAGTCGCGCCGCCGCGGCACCAGCCCCGAGGAACAGTTGCTGGCGATCTTCGACGTCATGCACGACTGGTTCCAGCTCCGCGACGGATACGAAGGCTGCTCGTTCATCAACGTGCTGCTCGAGCTGGGACAGGATCACCCGGCCGGACAGGCTTGCATCACGCACATCGACCACGTCCGTGACATCGTGCGCCGCCGCGCGATTGCGGCGGGCTTGACCGACGTCGAGGACTTCGCCTCGTCCTGGCACATCCTGATGAAGGGCGCCATCATTCTCGCCGCCGTCGGCGACCTCGACGCGGCGCGCCGCGCCCGCAGGATGGCCCACGCCCTGATCGCCGAACACCGGCCGCCGTTGGTGGCCGACACCGGCGAGGCCGTGTAGTCAGACCGTGTCGGGCGCGGTCGTGCTGGCCGTGCGGCGATGCTCGGCCTCCAATTCCGCGATCGCCCGTGATGTTCGCTCGCGCAACAGGATTGCGGCCGTGAGACCGGCCACGACGGCGAGCACCAGCCCGATCCAAGAGAACCGCTCCAGCCAGCGTTCGGCCGCGATTCCCGCGTAGTACACCAATGCGGTCGTGCCGCCCGCCCAGCAGATGGCGCCCGAAACGTTGGCCGTCAGGAATCGCGGGTAGTGCATTTTCAGGGCGCCCGCCAGCGGCCCGGCCAAAATCCGTAACAGCGCGATGAAGCGGCCCAAGAAGACGGCCCGGGCGCCCCACCGGCTGAACAGCTTTTCGGCAAGCGCGACGTGTCCGGGACCGAAATGCTTTGGGAACCGCCGGCCAAGCCGGTCGAACAGCGGCATGCCGAACCGGCGCCCGATGGTGTAACCGATCGAGTCCCCGACCACCGCGCCGATCACCGCGGCGAAGCCGACCCCGATCGGGTTGACCGCCAGGTCATGATGCGACGACATCAGCGCCGCGGTGACCAACACGATCTCGCCCGGCAGCGGAATGCCCAAGCTCTCGATCCCGACCACACCGCCGACCACCAGGTAGACCGCGAGCGGCGGAATCGAGTGCAGCAAGGGCTCCACGTCCATGCGTCAAGGATGCCTGACCGGGCCCCGATCCGCGCGTTAAGGTGCGCGTTTCAATTCGCTTGGGGCGCCCAAACCTTCCAATCGCGGCCGTTTGGGTTCGCGCCCGTCATACGACGAGACGCCGCGCAGCCGCCGCCAGATCCATGGGAAGAAACTCTCCTGCGTCCAGCGCCACTGTTCGTAGGTGCCGGCGGCGAAGGAACGACGGCCGGGGTCGACGCCGTCCCGGGCCCAATCATGGTTGCTGTCAGGTAAATTGAGCGCTTCGGCGGCCGCGGCCGCGAACAACGTGTGTCCCCTGGTCGAGGCGTGCACCCGGTCGATGGCCCAGGTGTCCAACTCACGCATCGACGGCGCGTTGTACAAGTCGACAAGCCGGAACCCGTAACGATCGGCGGCCGCCCTGATCGCCGCGTTGATGCGGGTGAGCCGCCCGGCCACCAGCCGCCCCAGCGGCAGGAACTGTGCGACGTTCGGAAAGGTCGTCGTCACCACCGTGGCCCCCGATCGCGCGAGCGCGGAGTAGATGTCGTCGAGGTCGGTCAGGGCGGGGCCGAACGACCGCCCGGGCGCGATGACATCGTTCATCCCCGCGCACACGGTGATCAGATCCGGCCGCATCGCCAGGGCCCGCGGAACCTGCTCGGTGAGCACGTCGTCGATCCGCTTACCGCGGATGGCGAGGTTGGCGTAGTGCAGGCCGGGATAGAGCGAATCGACCCGCACGGCGAGGCGGTCAGCGAATCCGAGCAGGCCGATGGCGTCGTCACCGTCCCACAATCCCTCGGTCTGGCTGTCGCCGATCGCGACGTACCGGTGGTATCCGGCATGCAGAGCCCCGCTCACGAAGCCGAGAATAATGGCTAGGCCGCGCCGATAACTGGTTACCGTGAACCCATGCCACACAAGCGTGAGCGCGCCGGCTCGAGCGCCGCGGCGGATCCGCCCGCCGAATCGCTTGCGCCGCAGTATCCGATCGAGTCGGTCGACAATGCGCTCAAGTTGTTGTTGCTGCTGGGCGAACAACCCCAGGTCCGTCTGAGCGAGGCGAGCCGGTATCTGGGTGTGGCCTCATCGACCGCGCACCGGTTGTTGGCGATGCTGGCCTACCGCGGATTCGTCCGGCAAGATCCGGCGTCCAAGGCGTACCTGCCCGGTCCGTCGTTGACCGGGGTGGCGTTCGCGATCTTCGGCCGCATCGACATCGCGCGATCCGCCGCGCCCATCATGCGCGGCCTCTGCGAGCAGCTCCGCGAGACCGTGCATGTCGGAATGCTGGACGGCGCCAGTGTCCGGTTCGTCGCCGCCGTCGAGGGGCCGGCCGCGGTGCGGGTGGCGTCCCGGCTGGGCCGCGCCATGCCCGCGCACTGCACCTCGACGGGCAAGGTCATGCTGGCCCAGTTGTCGCCACCGGAGTTGCGCGCGCTGCTGCCGCGGGAGCGGCTCGAGCGCATCACCTCGCATTCGATCGGCAGCCGCGCCGAGTTGGAAGCCGAGCTGTCTAGTATCCGCGAGCGGGGCTACGCCACCAACCGCGAAGAGAGCGAGGAAGGTGTCGCCTCGGTCGCCGTGCCGATCCCGACGCGTGCGCCCGGGCTGCGGCTCGCACTCAACGCCGCCGCACCACAAAACCGCCTGGACGCTTCCCGGTATCCCGCGGTGGCCGCCGCACTTGTCGCCGCCGCCAAGGAGATTGGCGAGCAGCTCGGGTAGTCCGGCGACGATGCGGGCTCAGTAGGGCCCGCTGAGCAGACGGACAATCCAACTCAGTCAAGCCGTGCCACCTCGTGGCGCCAGGCCGCCTCGGTGGTGAATGCCGGCCCCAGATCCGGCAGCTCATCCCAGTCCGCGTCGTCGATGTCGCGCAGCGTGCCGCCGGCCGCACGCACCCGCAACGACATTCGGGCAAGCGTGTCGAGGCTGATCGCCTGCAGTACCGCCTGCGGCACCGTGGCGGCGGCGCTGGTGATGCCGTGTCCGCGGCAGATCACCACGGGCTCGCCGCGCATCGCCGCCACCATTTCCTTGCCCAAGCGTGAATTCCGGATCAGCACAGCGCGTTCGTAGACCGGGACGCCGTCGCGCGCCAACCGGGCGCCGGGAATGTCATACGCGCCGTAGATGGGTCGGATCGTGATGCCGGCCAGATCGGCGGCGACCACCGCCGGTGGGTGCAGGTGCGCGACGGCGGTGTGACGCGGATCGGCCAGCATGGTCTCGACGTGGATGGGCAGTTCGTTCGGAACGCGGTACCCGTCGAGTTCGCCGGGGGCGCCGGCGGTGCCGTCGAACCGGACCAGCCGGATGTCGCTGGGCCGGGTGAACGCCACACCGGCGTCGGCATCGCTTCGGCAGCGCACCAGCAGGCGGTCGTCGTCGACCCGCTGGCTCAGGTGGCCGAGGATGCCGTCGATCAGGCCGCGGGCGGCCGCGACGCGGCAGCCCTGCGCGACCAGGGTGCGTTGTCGCTCCAGCCGGTCGGTCATGGTTGAGCCGGCTTCGGAGCGGATTCCCTTGCGCCGAGCCCGAATCCGCCGTCGGGGCGCACGGTTTCGCCGGTGATCCCGCGGGACCGGTCGGACGCCAGGAACACATAACTGGACGCGTGGTCTTCGCCGGAGAGCGCGACGTGCAGGGGAGTGCGCGCCGCCACGTCGCGGGCCCGGTCGCCGCGGTCGTCCAGGCGGGTGTCGCCCAGCCCCAGGCTGGCGAGGCCGCGCAGGTCGGTGCCCAGCGTGCCGCCGGGTGCGACCCCGTTGACCCGGATCTGCGGCGCCAGCTCGTGGGCCAACGCCGAGACCAACCCGCGCACCGCGAATTTCGAGGACACGTAGAGCAC